>JAJSZB010000123.1:0-17240 GCA_050613715.1 Streptomyces sp. IBSBF 3018 | reverse complement strand
CGGCAGTAGCGGGCGGCGGCGCCGGCTAGCGGGTCGGTATCCAGACCCGCATCGGGCCGTCACTCCTGTTGGCCCAGGCGTAGTAGGGCACGGCGGTGAGCTCCAGCGGTGTGCCGTCCGCCTCCCCGGGCCGGTCGGGCCAGCCGGGCCGGCCGGCGCCGCCCGGGGGTGCGGGGCTGGTGGCGTCGCGGTACGGCCACCAGTCCTGCTGCGGGAGGGCGCGCCGGCGCCCGGCGGCGGTCACGGTGGTGACACCGCCGAGGAGGCCGGGGCGGTGCTCCTCGGCGAGCGGGACGCGGGTGTCGAGGACGACGTCGTCCAACCCGCCGCCGGGGTGGTCGACGCCTTCCAGGCAGTAGACGAGGGGGCCGCGCTCGATCGCGGCGCAGCCGCGCACCGCGTCGACGCGCGGATCGGCCCTGGTGAGCCGCAGCGCCATGCCGAGGTCCAGGACGACCTCCTCGCCCGGCGCCCAGACCCGCTCCAGCCGCAGCCAGCCGTCCGCCGCCGGCGCGGCCGGGAGGTCCTCCCCCGCCACCCGGACCCGGTGGCCGTCCGACCACCGCGGGATGCGCAGGGAGAGCGTCCAGGGCCGGCCGGCCGGTCCCTCCTCGACGGTGATCCGGATGCGGCCGGAGCGCGGATAGTCGGTGTTAACGCTCACATGAGTGGCCGCGCCAGTGACGACGCCGCCGTAGCGCCCTCCGGCGTACTGGTGCAGCTGCAGTCCGCCGCCGTCGGTGGAAGCCACGTAGTGCTGGAGGCTGGCCAGCAGGCGCATGACGTTGGGCGGGCAGCAGGCGCAGCGGAACCAGCGGGTGCGGCGCGCGGACTGGTCGCCGCCGATGTCGGTGTGGCCGTCGCGGACCTGGAGCGGGTTGACGTACAGCCACCGCTCCCCGTCGAGGGACATGCCGGCCAGGAAGCCGTTGAACAGCGTGCGCTCGATCAGGTCGCCGTAGCGGGCCCGGCCGGTGAGCAGGGCCATCCGCCAGCCGAACTGGACGGAGGCCACCGCGGCGCAGGTCTCGCAGTAGGCGCGCTCGGTGGGCAGCTCGTACGGGTCGCCGAAGTCCTCCTCGTCGTGGTGGGCGCCGAGCCCGCCGGTCAGGTGGGTCTTGGTGGCGACCATGGCCGACCACAGCCGCTCGCACGCGGCGGCCAGCCCGTCGTCGCCGTTCTCCGCCGCCAGGTCGGCGGCGGCCGCCAGCAGGTAGAGCTGCCGTACGGCGTGGCCCTCGACGTTCTCCTGCTCCCGCAGCGGCACCCGGTCCTGGCAGTACGCCTCGCCGCCCAGCACGCCGTGGCCGCGCCGGTCGACGAAGTAGCCCGCGAGGTCCAGGTAGCGGCGCTCGCCAGTCTCGCGGTAGAGCTCCACCAGAGCGGTCTCCACCTCCGGGTGGCCGTCCACGCCGTCGACGGCCTTGTCCCGCCCGAAGGTCGCGTCGATCTGGTCGGCGAAGCGCACCGCCACCTCCAGCAGCGCCTTGTCGCCGGTGGCGCGGTGGTGGGCGATGCCGGCCTGGATCAGGTGGCCGGCGCAGTACAGCTCGTGGCCCCAGCGCAGGTCCCGGTAGCGGCCCGGGCCCTTCCCCGCCTGGAACCAGGTGTTGAGGTAGCCGTCCGGCTCCTGCGCGGCGGCGACCAGGGCGGTGATCCGGCCGACGTCCGCGGCCAGTTCGGGGCTCGCGGCGCCGGCCAGCTGCCAGGAGGCCGCCTCCAGCCACTTGTAGACGTCGGAGTCCATGAACGGGTAGTCGCCCCGGAACTCCCCCGCCACGCTGCCCGCGGCCAGCCGCAGGTCGTGCAGGTTGCCTGCCGACTCCAGCAGCCCCGGCCCCTGCGGGATGCCGGCGCCGGCGTTGACCTGCCGACGTTCGTGCCAGAAACCGGATCGGATCTCCGCCGTGCCGGCCGGGCGCAACGCGGTGCGCGCGCCGGGCGACAGCCGGACGGGACCGGCGTTACCGGCGGGACCGGCAGAACCGGCAGAACCGGCGGGACCGGCGGCGTCGGCGGGTGACGGGTTGCTGCGGGACATGGAACTCCCTGGGAAGTACGGTCGGAGCCGGGGCGGCGGTCCTTGCGACGCCCTCGGACGGCGTGCGGCGCACGTCCGCGGCCTACGGGGTCTCATGTGCGAAACGCTCTGAGCAATCGTTTTTCTTGCCGGAAACCTAGGAGTGGTATCCCGGCCCCGTCAAGATGCGTGCGGGCTACGCTTCCGCCAGCTCATCGCCATTGGGATACGGTCAGCTTGCTGGCACTATGAAGGCAACCGCACCTGAGCAAAGGATTGTCCGTGACCGAAACCGATCGGCGCCCCGCAGGGCGGGGGCGCGTGACCCTGGCCGACGTGGCGGACCTGGCCGGCGTCAGCGTGGGCACCGCGTCCAAGGCGCTCAGCGGCAGCGGCCGCATGCGCCCCGAGACCCGCCAGCGCGTGCTGGAAGCGGCCCGGCGGCTGGAGTTCCAGCCCAACGAGGCCGCCCGCAGCCTGCACGCGGGACGCACCTGGACGGTCGGGCTCGTCACCACCGACGGCATCGGCCGCTTCAGCACCCCCGTGCTGCTCGGCGCGGAGGACGCGCTGGGCGCGGGCAAGATCTCCGTCCTGCTGTGCGACACCCGCGGGGACGCGATCCGCGAACGCCACTACGTGGAGACCCTGTTGGCCCGCCGGGTGGACGGCATCATCGTCACCGGCCGGCGCACCGACCCCCGCGACCCGCTCCCGGGGCTGCGCGGCGTGCCGACCGTGTACGCCCTGACGCCCTCGACCGACCCGGCCGACATGTCGGTGGCCTCCGACGACGAGGGCGGGGCCCGTCTGGCCGTGGAGTACCTCATCGGCGCGGGACGCCGCCGGATCGCGCACGTCACCGGGCCCTCGCACCACGCCGCCGCGCGGCACCGGGCCCGGCTGACCGGCGAACTGCTCGACCAGGCGTCGCTCGCGCCGTCCGGCGGCCGGATGCACTTCGGGGACTGGAGCGAGGCGTGGGGCCGGCGCGCGGCCGCCTCGGTCCTGCGCACGGCGCCGGACACCGACGCCTTCTTCTGCGGCAACGACCAGATCGCCAGGGGCGTCGCGGACACCCTCCGCGAGGAGGGCCGCCGCGTCCCGGACGACATCGCGGTCATCGGGTACGACAACTGGGACACCATGGCGCTCGCCTCCCGTCCGCCGCTGACCACCATCGACATGAACCTCCCCGACATCGGGCGGATCGCCGCGCTGCGGCTGCTCGACGCCATCGACGGCCGCCCGGCCGGCGGCGTCGAGACGGTGCCGTGCCGGCTCGTGGTGCGCGAGTCCGCCTGACCGCTCCCGCGCGGCGGGTCCGGGGCGCCGGCCGCCGCCCCGGGGAGGGGACGGCGGTCGGCGCGGCCGGGCGGTGCGGCCGGTTGTGCCGGTCGGCGCGGCCGGTGGACCCTGCTGTGCGGCCGGTCGCCCGGCGGTGCAGCGGCTCAGCGCGGGGTGAGCTTCCACAGGTGGTCCGCCGTGCCGTTGTCGTCCCACTGGAGGACCTGCGCGCCGCTGGCGGTGCTCATGTTCTGCACGCCGAGCAGCAGTCCGCTGTTGCTGTTGACGATCTTGTAGTAGCCGGTGCCGTCGGGGTTCACCCGCCAGAGGTGGTCGGCGGTGCCGCTGTCGCCCCAGATGAGGGCGGTCCCGCCGTCCGTGGTGCTCATGTTGGTGATGCCGAGCACGAGCCCGCCGGCCTGGTTGCGGATCTTGTACAGGCCCGAACCGGCCGACACCAGCGTCCACTTCTGGGTGCCGGAGCCGCTGGGCGTGGCCTGGTCGACCAGTGTGCCCTGCGCCGTGCCGCTGTTCTGGGTGTCGAGCGCCAGGCCGCTGTTCTTGTTCGCGATCTGGTAGGTGCCGTCCAGCGTGGTCCCGCCGCTGGTCGCGGGAGTGATGACGAGGTGGTAGCCGTAGGTGCTGTTCGCTGTGACGGGGACGGTGATGGAGCCGTTGTTCACCGTGTAGTTGGACTCGCTGAGCGTGGTGGGGCCCGAGACGGCGGTGGTGCGTCCCGGGGAGGGGGTGTACTCGACTTTGACGTGGACGCTGCTGCTCAGGGCGGACAGCGTGTTGAGGCCGTTGACCGTGACGGCGGAGTCACCGGAGCTGCCGCCGAAGACGACGTCGATCTGGTCGCCGGCGCTGTCGCGGGAGGCGGCGCCGTCGATACCGGTCTGTGCGGGCGGGGTGGTGACGAGCATGGAGCCGGTCATGTCGGCGTACCACTTGTAGAGCCAGTAGGCGCCGTTGGGGCTGCCGCCCTGTCCGGTGAGCAGGTCGCCGAGAGCGCCGGACTGGTTCCAGAAGGCGAGTTCGGCGTCGTGGACGCCGAGGCGCTCGAACTTGGCGATGTAGCCGACCAGGGCGCCGGGGACGCCGACCTCGGCGGGGGCGGCGTACTCCTCGATGGCGATCGGGCGGGGGCTGATGCCGTACTTGTTCTCAAGAGCGGTGACGGTGGCGACGTCGCCGGCGATCTTGGAGGACCGGATCAGCTCGTGCCAGGCGATGATGTCGGGCACGGTGTTGGTCGCGACCGCGTTCTTGAGGAAGTTGTCCATGTCGCTGATGTTGTCCGAGAAGGACGGCCCCTGGATGGGCGTGGTGGAGTCCTTGGATCGGATCTCGCGGTAGGTGCGGGTCCAGAAGTCCTCGAAGGTGCCGTTGGAGGACTGCCAGGTGTTGTCCGACTCGTTCCAGGGGGCGTAGGCGGCCAGGTTGGTGATGCCGGACGCCTTGGTCTGGGCGATCTGGTCGTCGACGACGCCGAGCCAGTTGTTCCAGCTGAACTGGTAGGGCCAGCCGGCGTAGTAGTCCGAGAGGCGGTTGACGACCTTCGCGCCGGCGCGGGCGGCCTTGGGGGCGACGGTGAGGATGTCACCGGTGCCCTGCTGGTGCCCGCCCTGCGGTTTCTGCACGAACGTGTTCGGCTTGATCGCCTGCACCAGGCTGTCCGACGGCGTCGAGGCGTTCGCCAGGCCGTACAGGCTGCCGGTGGCGACATGGGTGACCGGCCGCAGCTGCTGGTTGGCGCTGACGACCAGGGTCGTGGACGGGGAGGCGGCCGCCTGGGCGGGCGGGCCGGCGAACGCGGTGGACACCAGGGCCAGGACCGCGGCTCCGAGGCCGACAGCGCCGGTCAGCGACCGGCCGCGCCGGTGATGCGCGAGTGCACGCATGAGGGGGGACACCCTTCCGGAGTTGTGGGGGGGGGAGCGCGGCGACCGTGCCCGCCGGACCCGGAGCCGCCCGTCCAACGGCCCGTGCCGACCCGTGCGGCACCGATCACTGCGCAAAAGAGCAATGCTTTGCTCTGCGCTCAACGTAGGAGCCTTCCGCCGACCGGTCAAGGGAACGCACAACCCGACACCACGCGGCCGGCGCGTTCGACCCAGGAAGCCGGGTGGAGTGACATGACCGAGTCCGAGCCGGACGTGCTGCGGACGGCGGAACGACGGCGGACGGCGGAACGACGGCGGCCGCCGTCGCTGTGGGGCAACCGGGACTTCGTGCTGCTGTGGTCCGGTCAGACGCTGTCGATGCTCGGCACCCGCATGTCGTCGGTCGCGGTTCCGCTGGTCGTCCTGGGCATGACGGGGTCGGCCGGCAAGGCGGGCGTGGCCGGCTTCGTCTCCACGCTCCCCTATCTGCTGTTCTGTCTGCCGGCCGGCGCGTTGCTCGACCGGTGGGACCGGCGGCGGGTGATGCTCCGGTGCGAAGCCGGCCGGATCGTCGCCCTCGGCAGCGTTCCGGTGGCGCTGTGGGCCCATCACCTCACGTACGCCCACCTGTTGGCGGCCGGCTTCGTCGGCGGCACCTGCTACGTCTTCTTCAGCGTGGCCGAGAAGTCGGTGCTGCCGTCCCTCGTCAGCGCCGAGCAGCTGACCCCGGCACTGGCCCAGCAGGAGGCCCGGTCCCGCGGCGCCGGCCTGGCCGGACCCCCGCTGGGGACGTGCTCTACGGGGTCTCCCAGGCCCTGCCGTTCCTCGCCGACGCGCTGTCGTACGTCATCTCGTTCGCCACGCTGTCGCTGATCCGCGCGGACCTCCGGGTCAGGCGGACGACTCCGGGGACGGGCACGGTGCGGGCGGAGGTCGCCGCCGGTGTCCGCTGGCTGTGGGTGCTCCTGCTGCCGCCGATCGCCGCGGCCCCCGACGTCCTCGTGCTCGCCCCGCTCGTGGCCGCGATGGCCTTCGTCGGCCCGGTGTGGAGCGTGGTCGTCGTCGGCTACCAGTACAAGGTGATCCCCGACGAGATGCTCGGAAGAGTCAAGAGCGTCGTGCTCCTGGTCAGTTGGGGGGCGATCCCGTTCGGCTCACTGCTGGCCGGCGGCTTGCTGGACACCGTCACCCCGGCCGGCGCGGTGGTGGCCCTCTGCGGTCTCACCCTCCTCGTCGCACTGGTCGCCACGACGAGCCCCGGCATCCGCAGGTCCACGGTCCTCGCCGGCCACTGACCGACCCGGGGTTTTCGACGGGATCTCAGGCGGCCGAGTGGGGGCCGCTGGGGGTGCGTGCCGTACCGCCGCCGTCGGCCGCGGTTGCAGCCGCGTCGGTGACCACACGGCGGGCGGCGCCGGCGAGCAGGGCGCCGTCAGTGGCGACGACCACGAATCGGTGACCGCGGGAGAAGCGGGCAGCCGCGGCAGCCCCGTCGGGCGCGGCGATCCCCAGGGTGTTGCCCGTTCCGCGGCACGCGTCCTCGACGCTGCGCACCATCAGGTCCAGCTCCGGGTCGCCGAGTGCGAGGCCGCAGCTGACGGCGAGGTCTGCCGGGCCGATCATCACGGCGTCCAGGCCGGCGGTTCCCGCGATGGCGGCAGCGTTGTCGACCGCCTTCCTGCTCTCCAGCTGGCCGATCAGAACGACGTCCCGGTTGCCGTGTTCCATGTACTCCGCCAGTGTTCGGCGTCCCCAGTCGCCCGCCCTGCCGGAGTTGCTGACGCCGCGTCGGCCGAGCGGGGGGAACCGGCAGGCGGCGACGACGTCGCGCGCCTGCTCCGCGTCGTCGACGTGGGGCACGACGAGACCGGCGGCGCCGGCGTCCAGGGGCGGCTGCACGTCCCGTGGGGCATGGCCGGGAACGCGTACGAACGGTGCGATGCCGCAGCCGCGTGCGACGGCGATCATCGCCGAGAGGTCCCGAGGCCCGGTCAGCGCGTGCTCGTTGTCGAACACGACGAAGTCGAGCCCGCCGACCGCCAGGACCTCGACGACCTCAGGGGTCGGCAGCTTCACGAACGTCCCCAGGGCCGCACGTCCGAGCGCTTCGAGGGCGTTCACGCGGCGCCGTCCCGTGCGGATTCGGCCGGGTAGTCGTCCGCGTTGAGGACCCAGCCCTGGTCGAGGAAGTCCTGCCGGGGCGGAGCGAAGACGTCGACGAGGTCGTGCGCCCCGGCGCCGACGGCCCGGGTGGTGTGGATGACACCGGGCGGGATCACTGCCACGGACGGGCTCTGGCACCTGGTCTGTGTGTCCTCCCGCCATTCGCTGAGCCGAGGTGTCCAGGGGGTGCGGAAGTGGTGGACGAAGTCCCCCGCCAAGGTCACGGAGCCCTGCTCGAAGTCCTCGTGCACGTGGGGAGAGAGCTTCTCGGGGTCCCGGGGGCCGATCTGCCGGGGGAACCAGTTGATCATCAGGGTGGAGGTCCGGAGGATGCGGCCCAGCCGTGCCGGATCGACGGGGACTTCGGACATGCGGTGCACCACCGGTGCTGTGGTCGTCGGCACGCCGACCGGCCGCGGCAGCGGAGCCACGGCCGGGTCGCGGGTCGCGTAGGCGGAGGCGTTCGCCGCCCGCTCCAGAACCGGGCGCGCGAGGCTGGAGAAGATCCTCAGCACCGCGCACGCCCGGTCGGCGCGGACCGTGCTGTTCCCGGGAGGAACGATGACCACGCCGGGCTCGTCGAGGACGGTGCGGCCGCCGGAACCGGAGACGGCCAGGCGCACGCCCTCCCGCGGCAGCAGTACGAAGTGCTCGTCGGGAACGCCGGTCTCTTCGACGGCCTCCTCGGCGGCGAGCGGCGTGTACGCGACGACGAAGTTCTGGCCGCGCACATACTGCGCGCGGTCCGCGTGGCCGGGGGCGGGAGCCCGGGTCCACTCGGTCACGTGCGGCGGGCGCGGCAGCCGGCTGCTGGTGTCGGCTCGGGGCGCGGGAGTCAGGTGACGACGGGGATCGTCGACGGGGTGGGCCATGTCCTCGACTCTGCGGCCCTCCATGCGGGGTGATCAATGAGCAATCTCCGATGGCACCATTCGATCTGGCCGAATGATCAGGCCGTCATGGGCTCCGCGCGGGCGCCCGCCGGCGCTGAGCGCCGATGCTGTCAGTGCTCCGGGGCGTGGCCGTCCGCACCCGTGAGGTTCGTGGCGATGTCGACGCCGGGCAGAGGGGCGTCGACCAGCCGCAGCACACGGGAACGGTGCAGGCCGAGACCGAGAAGAACGGCCTGGGCGACGTCCTCCGCGTGGGAGGGGCCGGTCTGGCCGCGGCAGACGGAGTGGATGGCCTGCAAGCCGGTCCCGGTGACGAGGTCCAGCGCGGTCCGGAGACTGCTGAGCCTGAGCAGTCCGCTGGCGATCCCCTCCTGGAGGGTCTCCGTCGCGTTGCGGTAGGTGTCCTGGCCGAAGGCCTGTTGGCCGTTGGCGTCGACGTTCACCATGGCCCAGCCCCACTGGGGGTCCCGCTGCGCCTTGCGGATGTAGAGACGCAGCGCCCAGCAGGTGCGGGTGGCGGGGTCGGGGGCCTGTGCGACGGCCTCGTCCATGCCGTGGTTGAGCTCGTAGGCCATCACGTCCAGGAGGTGGTCGCGGCTGTCGAAGTAGTTGTAGAAGGTGCCTCGGGCCACGCCGGCGCGCCGGATGATGTCGTCGATCTGCGTATGGCGCCCTTCGGGCCTGCCGAAGAGCTCGAAAGCGGCCCGCAGGAGCCTCGTCCGTGTCTCGGCACGTCGCCTCGCGCCCCGCCCGCCGCGACCTTGAACCGGCGCGGCGGGCGAGGGCGGAGCGGGCTCGGCGGTCATCACGTCATGCTAGTCGGCGCCGCCTCCAGGAAGTCGAGCGCCAGCCGCCGGAACCCGGCGGATGCGGGCAGGTCCAGGTGGGCGACGCCGGGAAGCGTCCGCTCCCGGGCGTCGGGCAGTGCGTGGACCAGGGAGTGGACCGGTCGCGCCACGTGGTCGTGCTCTCCGACGACCAGGAGCACCGGGCAGGTGACGCGCGCCAGCCGGCTCCGGGTGAGCACGGGGTTCGCCGTACGACGCAGGCAGGCGGCCAGGGCGAGCGGATCGTTCCCGTTGCCCACGCCGTAGGCCGCCAGTTCCCGTACGGCCGCCGGGGTGTCGGGGCGGACGCCGGTCACCAGGGCGTCGGCGAGTTCCTGTCCGACGGGCTCGGGAGCGAATGCGTTGTCCCCGAGGCCGCCCAGCACCAGCCGCCGGAACCGACGTGGGTTCCGGACGGCCAGCTCCAGGAGCACCTTCGCCCCGAGCGAGAAGCCGACGGCGTCCAGCGGGCCGTCGGCGGGCAGTTTCGGCAGCACCCCGGCAGCGAGGTCGGCGTAGTCCTCGGCGGCGTGGGACTGCGGCCGCGGGCCGTGCCCGGGCAGGTCGACCGCCAGGGCCGTGCGCCTTTGCCTGGCCAGGGACCCGGGCCAGCCGTTGGCGTCCCAGTCCGAGGCCGCGCTGCCGCCCCAGCCGTGCAGCAGGACGACGTCCGCGCCCTCCGCCGGGGCGGACGAGGCGCTCATACGCCGGTACGCAGCCGGCTGTGCGCGATGCCCACGCCCACCGCGGTGGTGGTGTCCGACGAGTAGTAGTCGACCACGCGCTCCTCGGCCCCGCATGCCTGTGCCGCTGCCGCAGCCGCCACCCACTGGCGGATCTCCGAACCGCCGCCACCGCCGGCGCGGACGATCTCCTCGTCGGTCCAGGTGTCGAACGCGGTCAGATCACCGGCGAAGGTGGCCAGGAACTGCCGGTCCCACTCCTCGTTGATCCATTCCACCTGCACCGCACCGCTGACCAGCTGTCCGCTGAGGCCGTCCATGTCGGTCTGGATCCGCTCCATGAACGCGGCGCGGGTCAGGGTCCCGCGCCCGCCGCCGCTGACGATGTAGTCACGGAGGGTCTCGTCGCGGGCGGTGTCGTACTGCGGGAAGATGTCGTCGGTCTGGTGCGAGAGGCCGCCCGAGCCGAGGAAGGCCACCTTCAGTCCGAGCGTGCGCGCGAAGGCACCGATCGCCTCGCCCAGCTGCCGGACGCGGCGCATGGTCGGGCGCGGTTCGCTGAGCGCGTTCACGTGGACGGGAATGACCGGCTTGGCGTCGAGTTCGCCCAGGAAGTGGCCGAGGACGTTGGAGAATCCGTGGTCCACGCCCATGTCGTAGGACGTGGCGATGTCGAAGTCCTGCCCCACCAGGTGGTCGGCCAGCCTCCGGGAGATGTCCATGGGGACGTCGAGTTCGCCGGGCTTGCCGCCGCAGTCGTCGACGGCCCGGGCGCTGTGCCCGATCATGAACTGCGGGGCCAGGTTCAGGAAGACGTTGTCGTAGTGGTCGCCACCGAAGACGATCACCAGGTCGGGGTCGAAGCGGCGGAATTCCGCGACGCGGGCGTCGTAGGCCTTCCAGGCGTCGGCGTTGATCTCACGCTCCTGCATCGTGAACAGTGGCACGTGCACGACGCAGGCGAGGTAGGCGGTGGACTCGGTGGTGGACATCGGAGTGCTCCCGGTCGAGTGGGGTGGATGGTTCAGGCGGAGGGCTTGACGAAGCCCGCGGCCGTCGGGCCGACGAACACGGGCGTCAACCGGCGGCTGAGGAACCGCCAGCCGTCCGCCGTACGGAGGAACTCGTCCTCGGCGTCGGCGACCGTGGCGGGTGTCGAGGTCTGCAGCGGCAGGTCGCCCTGGCCGGCGAAGACCAGGACGGTCGACCGGCACGAGGCCCGGTCCGGGCCGAGCGGCCGGATGTGCAGGTTGGTCTGGACGTGTCGGGTCAGGCGCCCGCTGGCGGCCTGTTCACGGTTGCGCTGGGTGAAGTAGCTCTTGATCGCGGCACGTCTGCGCAGTTCGAGTGCACCGGCGTGGAAGACGCCGTTCTCGGTGTACAGGGCGTCGACGGGTTCCGGCAGGCGGAGATCCACGCGCAGCCAGTAGTCGGCGATCAGAGCCGCGATTTCGTTCTCCATGTGCACCAGCCCTTTCGGCGGGTGGCGGTGACTGCGGCGGCACCGTGACCGGTGCGTTTCTGGAACGTAAGCGAGAATGACAGAAGTGTCAATCAATTGGGTCGAGATACAGCGCAACATGGGCTGTCGGCTAGTCGGAAGGGTGACGAACTAGCTTACTTTTCCATAGTGAACTTACGACTGGTTAGTCTCCGGCTGTATGGCCGTCTAGGCTCTCCGCATGACTGACTCGAAGCAGACCGGCGGCGGAGCTCCGGGGGCGGCGCCGGACGGCATGGACGTGTTCGCCCGCAACGGCCTCGCGCGGGCGACGCTGGAATCCGTCACCGGCCGCTGGGCACCGCTGGTGCTGCTCGCCCTCGCCGAGCGCGGCCGCCGTTTCGGG
This sequence comes from Streptomyces sp. IBSBF 3018, assembly GCA_050613715.1. Taxonomy (GTDB): domain Bacteria; phylum Actinomycetota; class Actinomycetes; order Streptomycetales; family Streptomycetaceae; genus Actinacidiphila. Next base: position 5,634 of record JAJSZB010000123.1, on the reverse strand, counting down.
GCCCTGCGAGAGCGGGTTCAGGGAGTGAGCGACAGGATGCTGTCCCAGACCCTTCACCTCCTGGAGCGCGACGGGCTGGTGACCCGCGGCCTCTCCGACGGCGGGACGCCGCGCGTGGAGTACGCGCTCACGGCGCTCGGCGCCCCCTTCGCGCAGCGGCTGCGGGAGTTGGCCGACCTGTGCGAGAGCTCCGCGCGGGAGGTCGCGACCGCACGGGAAGCGCACAGGAGCCGCGCGGCCCGGTGACCGGCGGGCACACCGCGGACGGACCGACGGCTCAGATGCCCCACCAGTCGAAGGACCGCGTGGGGGCGTGCAGGTCCGCGGCGCGGTCCAGGCGGACCAGGCGGCCGCGGTGGAAGATCAGGGGCCTGGGACGGCCCGCGGCGGCGGCCAGGCGCCGCACCCGTCCCGTGACCGCCAGGTGATCGCCCGCGGGGAAGCTGCCGTCGACGTCGCACTCGATCCAGGCCACCGCGCCGCCGAGCCGCGGCGCCGCGTGGCCGGTCAGGTCCCAGTCACCGGTGGCGAACCGGTCCGCGGCGCGGCCCGCGAAGGCCGAGCAGACGTCCTGCTGGTCCTCGGCCAGCACGTTCACGCAGAAGTGGCCCGCCGCGACGATCGCGCCGGCGCTGGCCGAACGCAGGCCGCCGTAGAACACCACGAGCGGGGGGTCGAGGGATACGGAGGTGAAGCTGCCCACCGTGACGCCGACCGGGCCGTGTGGCGTCGCGGCGGTCACCACGCACACCGAGGTCGGTACGTGGCCCAGCACGCGACGGAAAGCAGCCGGGCCGCAGGACGCGGCCGGCAGGTCGGTGGTGGCAGGGGCGGGTGCGGACACGGTGGCCTCCACGGGTCGGCGCCGGCCGCGCGGCGCGGGCGGCGCGGGTTTCGGGGCCATGAACCCACGGTTGCCGCTGCCTGACATTGGGCCGGGGAGCCAAGCCGGGCGGACGTTGCCGGGCGGGGAGCCCAGTCGGCCCCGGGTTTGGTCCGCGGGCCCAGACACCGGCGTGAACTCTGCGGTGCCGGACACAGGACAGTGCGGCCGCCCGGGCGTGGAATCACGGCAGTCGCACCTCGCCACGTGAGGTGCGCCGTCCGAGCCGCGAAGCCCAGGAGGAGCCCATGACCTCGACCGCGTCCGCCCCACAGGCGCCCGCCGTGTCCCGGGAGGAGCTGAAGAAGAGCGCGGCCGCGCTGGTGCCGCTGCTGCAGCAGAACGCCGCCCGCACGGAGGCGGACCGGAAGGTGGCGGAGGAGAACATCGTGGCCCTGGCCGATGCCGGGCTGTTCCGCCTGGCTGTGCCCCGGCGGTTCGGCGGTCACCAGACCGACGTGCGGACGTTTCTGGAGGTGACCTCCGAGCTGGCCCGCGGCTGCGGGTCCACGGCCTGGGTGACCACGCTGGTCAACGTCTGCAACTGGATGGTCGGCCTGTACCCCGAGCGGGCCCAGCAGGAGGTCTGGGGCGAGGACCCCGGCGCGCGGGTGTGCGGGGTGCTCGCCCCCAGCGCCACCAGCCGGGCGGTGGACGGCGGCCTGGTCGTCACCGGCCGCTGGGGTTTCGCCTCCGGCAGCCTGCACTCGCAGTGGGCGACGCTGGGCGTTCCCGTCGTGGACGCCTCCGGGGCGCAAGTCGACCAGGGCGCCGCTCTCATCCCCATGCACGAGCTGGCGATCGAGGACACCTGGTACGTGGCGGGCATGCGCGGCACAGGCAGCAACACCCTGGTCGCCGACGAGGTGTTCGTGCCCGACCACCGCATCCTGTCGGTGACGCGCGGCGTGCAGGGCATGTACCCGACCGAGCACAAGGACGAGGCGCTGTACCGCTCGGCGCTGGTTCCGGTGCTGTCGCTGGTGCTGGCCGGCCCGCAGGTGGGCCTGGCGCGGGCGGGTCTGGACGTGGTCACGGCCTCGCTCGCCAAGGGCAAGGGCATCTCGTACACGTTCTACGAGCGGGCGAGCGAAGCACCCAGCACGCAGATCCAGCTCGCGGAGGCGGCGCAGCTGATCGACACGGCGATGCTGCACCTGATGCGGGCCGCCGACGACATCGACACCTGGGCGGCGTCCGGTGCGTACATGCCGTTCGAGACGCGGGCGCGGGTGCGGATGGACACCGGCTACGTCGCCCGCCGCTCCCGCGAAGCCCTCGACCTGCTGCTGAGCGTGCAGGGCGCCGGAAGCTTCGCCGAGGCCAGCCCGCTGCAGCGGATCTGGCGGGACCAGGAGACGGGCAGCCGGCACGCCATCGTCAACCCGGCGGTCTCCAGCGAGTTGTACGGGCGGGCCCTCCTCGGCATCGAGGAGCAGGTCACCCCGCTGATCTGACGTCGGTCAGCCGGAACGGCGAGGAGTACGGTCATGCGCTGTGTCATCTCCCGGCCGCCCGAGGACGGCGGACCCGAGGGCCCGTACGGCCTCCAGGGCGGCCATCGTCTCGGGCAGCCGCGCGGCCAGATCGTGGCCGAGCAGGCTCTGCGCGCGTTTGACGCGGTACGTGACGGTGTTGCGGGCCACGTGCAACCGGGCGGCGGCCACGGTGAGGCTGCGCTCGTTGCGCAGATACAGGCGTACGGTCTCGCGCAGCTGCTCCGCGTGCGGGGTGTCCGCGGCGAGTACGCCCAGCACGTCGGACACGAAGCGGCGCAGCGCGGGCAGATCGGCGGAGAGCAGGGCTGCCATCTCGACATCGCGGTAGTCGATGACCTGCCCGGTGCCGTGCGGGTTGAGCTGCCCGACGCGGGCGGCGTGCCGGGCGTCCTCGTGGGACCGGCGGAAGCCGGCCAGGCCGTCGCGCACCGAGCCGCAGGCGAACCGGATGTCGGCGGGCAGCGCGGGCCCGGCGCTCTGCGGGGCGGAGGGTGCGGGGTGGGGGCTGCCCCACGCCCACACCGTGGTCCCGCCGATCGGCACGACCAGCGCGGAGGGGCAGTTGCGTCGGCGGAGCAGCCCGGCGGCAGCGGCCTGCACGTCGCTGGTGGCCTCCGCCCGGGGAGCCTCGCACCACGCGATGACGGCCAGTTGGGGCCCGTCCAGCGGGTGGTCGAGGGTCTGTCCGGCGTGGTCCGGCCGTACCGGTCCGCCGTCGAGGATCAGGCGTACTGTCTCCTCGCGCGCCGCGGCGCCGCTGGTGATCCAGCGGTCGTGCTCGGCCAGGTACTCCGTGGTCATGCGCGAGGAGAACACGTCCATGTAGCCGAAGAGCAGCTCGGACACCTGCCGGAGCTGCTCCGCCAGGTCTTCCGGCGGGACGAGTCCCTGGCACGCGGTCATCAGCGCTCGGGTGAGGGCGGCGTGCGAGACGCGGATGCCGCGCAGGACCTTGTCCAGAGCGATGCGGCGCCGGGCGAACTCGCGGTCGCCCCGCAGCGATTCCTCGGGGACGGGCTGGTCGGCCAGCGGGTCGGCGAGCAGCAGCAGCGCGTGCAGCGTCGCCGCCTCGGTACCCATGCGCAGCGTCTCGAAGGGCTCGTCGCCGCCGCCGAGTTCGGGCACCTCGTGGGTGATGAGGCGGGCCAGGTCGCGGCCGGTCATGACGGCCCAGTCGACCGGGCCGGTGCCGAGGCGGTCCGTGGCTTCGGCGATGCTGCGCGCGGAGCTGGCGGGCGCGAGCCGGGGCTCCGCGCCGTCGGGAGGGGCGAGCCGGTGGATCCAGCCGGAGCCGCCGGCCGGGGGATGAACTGTCATGACGCCGTCCTTCCCGTCGTACGGGCAGCGGGTGCCGCCTCGCCGTCTTTCGGGCCTTGCCCGGAGGCTAGGCGACCGTGCCGGAGTTCTTGCCGATCACCGCGCGCAGGGCCTCGGACGTCCGGTCGATGTGCCGGGCCAGCAGGTCGGCGGCCTCGTCCGCGTCCCGGCGGAGCACGGCGTCGATCAGCTGCCGGTGTTCGCCGTCGACGTCGCGGTGGACGTCCTGGCCCACGGGGCGTGACCAGCGCCGGTACAGCGTGGCCGCGTCCCGGAGGCTCCTGGCCATGGCCAGGAGCCGGGCGTTGCCGCATCCCTCCAGCAGGGTCTGGTGGAACTGCTCGTGCACGGCGAACCAGTCGCTGTTCGCGGTGCCGTCCTGGCGTACTCCCTCGGTGCCGGCCAGCTGGTGGTGGGCGGCGACCACGGCCGCCTCCCACCGGAGATCCCCGTGTGCGATCGACCGGCGCAGCACCAGGGTCTCGATCTCGATCCGGGCCTCGGTGAGGTCGTTCAGATCGGTCAGGGAGACGGTGACCACGCGGAAACCCTGTTGCGGGGCTGCGTGCACGAGGCCCTGTTCTGACAGGCGGGTCAGCGCTTCCCGTACCACGGACTGGCTCACCGCGAAGCGCTGGGACAGCTCGACCAGCCGCAGTTTCTGTCCGGGGGCGAAGACCCCTTCGAAGATGTCCTCGCGGATCCGCGCGTAGACGACGCCGCCCCGGGTTGCCTTGTCACCAGCCATGACCGCGGAGCGTAGCAGCAAAACGACATCCTCAATAAATATCGTTATTCTCTTGTGTAATCGTGATTTTACGAGCAAGACTTTGCCCCGGAACCTTCCGCGCGGCAGGCAGAGCAGGGAGAACCGCATGCGCCTGGCAGACATCGACGGACGACTGGTCATCAAGGGCCCCGACGGCTACCTCGACGTGGCGGAGGCGAGCCGGGGACGCTTCGGCCCCGATGCGCAGGCCGCCCTGGCCGGCTGGGAGGCGTTCGCCGCCTGGGGCCGGGAGTTCCTGGCCTCGCCCCGAGCGGCCGAGGCCACTCCGCTGGCCACGGGCGCCGGCACGGTGTGGGGTCCGCCCGTTCCCCGGCCGGCCCAGATCTTCGCGGTGGGCCTGAACTACCGCGACCACATCTCCGAGTCCAAGCTGGACGTGCCCACGGAACCGGCCGTCTTCACCAAGTTCCGCACGTCCCTGACCGGTCACGAAGCGGCGGTGCGCCTCCCCGACGGGCTGGTGGACTGGGAGGCCGAACTCGTCGTCGTCATCGGCCGGCACTGCCACCGCGCCACCCGGCAGACGGCGTGGTCCCACGTCGCCGGACTGACCGTCGGCCAGGACCTCTCCGAACGACGGCTCCAGCTGACGGGACCGGCGCCCCAGTTCTCCCTCGGCAAGTCCCACCCGGGCTTCGCCCCGATCGGTCCGGAACTCGTCAGCCTGGACGAGTTCGCCGACCCCGGCGACCTTGAGCTGGGCTGCCGGCTCGAGGGCGGCGAGGTGCTGCAGAAGAGCCGCACCTCGGACATGGTCTTCGACGTCCCCGAACTGATCACCCGCCTCTCGGCCGTGTGCCCGCTCCTGCCCGGCGACCTGATCTTCACCGGGACCCCGGCGGGCGTCGGCGGCGCCCGCACCCCGCAGAAGTTCCTCGCGCCCGGGGACGTCCTGTCCACCTGGATCGAAGGCATCGGCACCCTGCGCAACCCGATGCTCGCCTCCTGACGGGCGACACGCCCCGGCAGTCCAGTCCGCCCTCCGAAAGAGCCGCAACCATGTCACTGCACCGACTGACCCAGATCGTCATGGGCGTGCCGAACGTCGAGCAGACGGCCGCCTACTACACCGACTTCGGTCTCCTCCCCTCCACCCCGGCGCAGGACGAGCGCGGCGCTCCGGGGGACGGCGCCAAGACGCCGCC
>JAJSZB010000122.1:0-17316 GCA_050613715.1 Streptomyces sp. IBSBF 3018 | reverse complement strand
AGCCCGCGTCGCCTTGGGCACGCTCCCCGCCCCCTCGGCGCTGGACGCCGCGCGTGCGGGGGCGCGGGGTGCGGGGAGCTGACGCCCGGCCTCGGGTCGGCCGGCGGCGCGGATCGGCCGGGGGCGCGGGTCGGCCGGGGGCGTTACCGGGACGCGCGGACCCGCACGGCGCGAGCGAGATCGTCGAGGTGGTCGGTGAGGGCGCGGCGCAGCGCCGGGGTGGCCGCGTCGTCGGCGAGGCAGGCCCGGGCGGCGGCCAGGTGCGCGGTGTCCACGACTACCGTGGGGAAGCCGTGCCGGCTCAGGGCCTCGGCGATCGCCGCCCCCCGCCGCGCGGCCAGCGCCACCGCCTCCGGGTAGAAGCGCGGCACGTACCCCGCGAGCAGGTCCAGCTGCTCGGCCTGCCAGAAGCCCTGGGCCGTCGCCGTGAAGAGGTAGTTGGACACCGTGTCGTCGTGGAAGAGCGCCTGCCACGCCTCCTCCTTCGCCGCGGCCTGCGGCAGCGCCGCCCTGCACCGGGCCGCCCCCTCGCGCCCGGCCGCGCTCGGATCGCGGACCAGCTCCGCGTCGATATCGCCGGCGCCCGCCGCGCCCAGCACCGACAGCCGCAGCAGCAGCCGCCAGCGCAGCTCGGGGTCCAGCTCCGGCGCGCCGGGCGCCGCCCCCTGCTCGTACCAGCCGCGCAGCGCCGCCGCGTCGGCCTCGCCCAGCGCCGAGTCGATGACCGTGCGCAGCGCGGTCAGCCGGACCTCCTGGGGCCCGTTCCCTATCAGCGCGCGCCCCACCTCGCCGAGTCCGGCGAGCGCGGCGGGCCGCAGCGCGGGGTCGAGCAGCCGGTCGGCGACCGGTCCGCGGGCGAACGCGAGCACGCCGTCGATCAGGAACGGGTCGCTCTCACCGGGCAGGTGACGGCCCACCAGGTCCAGGTACGCGGTCGGCGCGATCCGCCCGTCGCGCACCAGGTCGCGGGCCGCGTTCCAGGCGACCGCGCGGCCGAGCGGGTCCGGCAGCCCGCCGACGGCGTCCACCACGGTCTCCCACGAGTGCTCGTCGAAGCGGACCTTGGCGAAGGTGAGGTCGCCGTCGTTGAGCAGGATCAGGTCGGGCCGCGCGCCGGGCAGTTCGCGCCGGTGGACCACCGAGGTGGCGGCGATGTCGAGGGTCAGCGGGTCGCGCGGCACCAGCCGTCCGGGATCGGCCGGCGCGCGGTCGTAGAGCCCGACGGAGATGCGGTGCGGGCGCTCGCCGGTGTGCGTGACGGCCAGCTGCCAGCCGCTGGGCGCGGGCGAGGCGGCCGGGGCGAGCGTGTCGACGCCGCTGGTGCGCAGCCAGGCAGCCGCCCACGCGTGCACGTCGCGTTCGGTGGCGCCGGCCAGCGAGTCGAGGAAGTCGGCGAGGGAGGCGTTGCCGAAGCGGTGCCGGGCGAAGTGCTCGTTGATGCCGGCGAGGAAGTCCTCGCGGCCGAGCCACGCGACGAGCTGGCGCAGCGCGGAGGCGCCCTTGGCGTAGGAGATGCCGTCGAAGTTGTTGAGCGCCGAGGCGGTGTCGGGCACCGCGCCGGGGTCGGGCGCGACCGGGTGGGTGGAGGGCCGCTGGTCGGCGTCGCTGCCCCACGCCTTGCGGACCACCGCGAAGTCGTTCCAGGTGCCGGTGAAGCGGGTGACCTCGGAGATCACCTGGTAGCCCATGTACTCGGCGAACGACTCGTTCAGCCAGATGTCGTCCCACCAGCGCAGCGTGACCAGGTCGCCGAACCACATGTGGGCCATCTCGTGCGCGACGACCACCGCGCGGAACTGCTCCTCCGCGGGGGTGACCGCGGAGCGGAAGACGAACTCGTCGCGCAGCACGACCAGTCCGGGGTTCTCCATCGCGCCGGCGTTGAACTCCGGCACGAACACCTGGTCGTAGGAGTCGAACGGGTAGGGCTCGGCGAACAGTTCGTGGTAGCGGTCGAAGCAGCGTCTGGTGAGGTCGAACAGGTCCTCGGCGTCGCGGTCCAGGTAGGGCGCGAGCGAGCGGCGGCAGTGCAGGCCGAACGGCAGTCCTGCGTGCTCGGTGCGCACCGAGTGGTACGGGCCGGCGGCGACCGCGAGGAAGTACGTGGCCAGCGGCTGCGTGGGGGCCAGCCGCCAGCGGCCGGGCGCGGTACGGGTGGCGAGGGTGTTGCCGAGGACCGTCCACTGCTCGGGCGCGGTCACCTCGACGTGGAAGACGGCCTTGAGGTCCGGCTGGTCGAAGGCGGCGGCGACGCGCTGGACGTCGTCGAGGAACAGCTGGGTGTAGACGTAACTCTCGCCGTCGGCCGGGTCGGTGAAGCGGTGCATGCCCTCGCCGGTCCTGGAGTAGCGCATGTCGGTCTCGACCCGCAGTTCGTGCGCGCCCTCGGCGAGGCCGGTCAGCGGCAGCCGGTTGCCGTCCAGCAGCGCGGGGTCCAGCGCGGCGCCGTCCAGCCGGGCGCGGTGCAGCGCGGCGGGCTTCAGCTCCACGAAGGTGTCGCAGGCGCGGTGGGCCGTGAAGCGGATCACGGTGGTCGAGCCGAAGAGGTCCGCGCCGCGGGTCAGGTCCAGGTCGATCGCATACGTCTGGACGCTCAGGTCGCGGGCGCGGGTCTCGGCTTCGTCGCGGGTCAGAACATACATGCGGTCAACTTACGCGGCTCTCGCCCCGCGCTCCCCTCCACCTCGGCTTTCCCGCGCCCCTGGAGTCGGGGTCCGGCGCTAGGCTCAAGGCGTGGCTGAGGTCGGGGAGGACAGCGGGGGGATCGTCCACGGCTTCCCGCACGTGGAGACGGTGCGGGCGGCGCTGACCGCTCTGTACCGGCGGCTGTCCGCCGACGGCGTGGAGCGCTACGCCACGAGCGTCCGCCCCGAACTCGTGGACTTTCCCGACGCCGAGGACCTCTACCTGGGCGCCCAGCGCGTCGCCCGCGTGATGGTGCAGCACTTCCGGCTGCCCGACGCCCGGATGGTCGTCGGCTTCCGCGACATGGTCCACGCGGGCAACGTGGAACTGGCCGCGGGCCCCGAGTACTTCATCGAGCTGCACTCGCGGTTCAGGACCGACCGCAGGGACGTCGGCGCGGCGCTGGCCCACGAGGTGGTGCACGTGTGGCTGCACCGGCTGGGCCTGGAGTTCGCCGGCACCCGGGACAACGAGATCCTCACCGACACGGTGACCACGTACCTCGGCGCGGGCTGGCTGCTGCTGGACGCCTACCGCGAGGAGGCGGCGATCCGCGGCGAGCGGCTGATGATGTCGGCGTACAAGCTGGGCTATCTGACGCCCGAGGAGTTCGGGTACGTGCTGGCCAAGCGGGCGCTGGCGTTCGGCGACGACATCGAGCCGTGGTTCCGCAGCGCCCAGGCCCGCGACGCCTACCGGGCGGGGCTGGTCGTGGCCCGGCAGGACCTGCGGCGGGCGCCGCTGGCCACGGCCGGCTGGTCGGCCCGGCGCCGCTACGTGCGGGACCGCCGGATGCTCGCCGCGGCCCCGGACTACTCCTTCGCCGAAGGACCGGGCGGTGTGCGCGTCGCGTTCTCCTGCCCGGTGTGCCACCAGCGGCTGCGGGTGCCGTGCCGGGGGCAGGTCCGGGTCAGGTGCACGCTGTGCCGCTCGGAGCTGGACTGCGACACCTGACCGCCGGCCGTACCGGGGAATGGCGCAGCGCCCGCCTCCTTGGTCGGGGAGTGGCGAGCGCTGCGGTGTTACCGCCCGCACCTCGTCGTGCGGGACGTCCTCAGGGGTGCCGGACGCGGGGTCCGGCGCCGGGGCCTCAGACCGTCAGCGGGCGGTCGGTCGGCCGGATGGGCGCGGGCAGCTGCGAGGGCAGCCCGGTGAGGTACTCGTCGACCGCGCGCGCGGCCGAGCGTCCCTCGGCGATCGCCCAGACGATCAGCGACTGGCCGCGGCCGGCGTCGCCGGCCACGAACACGCCGTCGACGTTGGTGGCGTAGGAGGCGTCGCGGGCGATGTTGCCGCGCGCGTCCAGCGCCAGGCCGAGCTGCTCGACCAGTCCGTTCTTCTGGTCGGTGCCGGTGAAGCCCATCGCCAGGGTGACCAGGTCGGCCGGCACGACCCGCTCGGTGCCCTCCTGCGGCACGAACGCGCCGTTCTCGAACACCACCTCGACCAGGTGCAGTTCGCGCACGTGGCCGTTCTCGTCGCCGGTGAAGCGGACGGTGTTGACGGCGTAGACCCGCTCGCCGCCCTCCTCGTGCGCGGAGGTGACCTTGTAGACCATCGGCATCGTCGGCCAGGGCTGGTGCGCGGGCCGGTCGTCGGCGGGCCGCGGCATGATCTCCAGCTGGGTGACCGACCGGGCGCCCTGCCGGTGCGCGGTGCCGACGCAGTCCGCGCCGGTGTCGCCGCCGCCGATGACCACGACGTGCTTGCCCTCGGCGGTGATCGGCGGCGCGACGAAATCGCCCTCCTGCACCTTGTTGGCCAGCGGGAGGTACTCCATGGCCTGGTGGATGCCGTCGAGTTCGCGGCCCTCGACCGGCAGGTCCCGCCACTGGGTGGCGCCGGCCGCGACGACCACCGCGTCGTAGCGCTTGGTGAGCTTGGCCGCGTCCAGGTCGGTGCCGATCTGCACGCCGGTGCGGAACTTGGTGCCCTCCGCGCGCATCTGCTCGATGCGCCGGTTGATGTGCCGCTTCTCCATCTTGAACTCGGGGATGCCGTAGCGCAGCAGCCCGCCGATCCGGTCGGCCCGCTCGTAGACGGCGACGGTGTGCCCGGCGCGGGTGAGCTGCTGGGCGGCGGCCAGGCCTGCCGGTCCCGAGCCGATCACCGCGACGGTCTTGCCGGACAGCCGCTCCGGCGGCTGCGGGGTCACGTCGCCGCTGTCCCACGCCTTGTCGATGATGGTGACTTCGACGTTCTTGATGGTGACCGGCGGCTGGTTGATGCCGAGCACGCACGCGGACTCGCACGGCGCCGGGCACAGCCGCCCGGTGAACTCCGGGAAGTTGTTGGTGGCGTGCAGCCGCTCGGAGGCGGCCCGCCAGTCCTCACGGTAGGCGTAGTCGTTCCACTCGGGGATGAGGTTCCCCAGCGGACAGCCGTTGTGGCAGAACGGGATGCCGCAGTCCATGCAGCGGCCGGCCTGCTTGGTGATGATCGGCAGCAGGCCGCCGGGGACGTAGACCTCGTTCCAGTCCTGCTTGCGCTCCTCGACCGGGCGGGTCGGCGCGGTCTCGCGGCCGGTGGTGAGGAAGCCCTTGGGGTCAGCCATTCGCCGCCTCCATCATCTTCGCGGTGGTCTCGGACTCAGAGAGTCCGGCCTGCTCGGCGGCGTTCTTGGCGGCGAGCACTGCCTTGTAGTCCCTCGGCATGACCTTGCCGAAGCGGGTGAGGGCGCTCCCCCAGTCGGCGAGCAGCCGCTCGGCGACGGTGGAGCCGGTCTCCTCGTAGTGGCGGCGCACCACGTCGTGCAGCCACGTGATGTCGTCGGCGTCCAGCGCCTCGACACCGACCATGCCGGGGTTGACGCGGTCCGCGGCGAGGTCGAGGACGTACGCGATGCCGCCGGACATGCCGGCCGCGAAGTTGCGGCCGGTGGGGCCGAGCACCACGGCGCGGCCGCCGGTCATGTACTCGCAGCCGTGGTCGCCGACGCCCTCGGAGACCACGGTCGCGCCGGAGTTGCGCACGCAGAAGCGCTCGCCGGTGCGGCCGCGCAGGAACAGCTCGCCGCCGGTGGCCCCGTAGGCGATGGTGTTGCCGGCGATGATCGAGTCCTCGTCGAGGTGGTCGGCGCCGCGGTCGGGGCGGACCACGATCCGGCCGCCGGACAGGCCCTTGCCGACGTAGTCGTTGGCGTCGCCCTCCAGCCGCAGCGTGATGCCGCGGGGCAGGAAGGCGCCGAACGACTGGCCGGCCGAGCCGGTCAGGGTGATGTCGACGGTGCCGTCGGGCAGGCCCGCGCCGCCGTACTTCTTGGTCACCTCGTGGCCGAGCATGGTGCCGACCGTGCGGTTGACGTTGCGCACCCGGATCTGGGCGCGGACCGGCGCGCCGGACTCCAGCGCCTCGGCGGCGAGCCTGATCAGCTCGTTGTCCAGCGCCTTGTCCAGGCCGTGGTCCTGCTCGGTGGTGCGGTGCCTGACCGCGCCCTCGGGCAGTTCGGGCACGTACAGCAGCGGCGCCAGGTCCAGGCCCTGGGCCTTCCAGTGGTCGACCGCGCGGCCGGCGTCGATCAGCTCGGCGTGGCCCACGGCCTCCTCGATCGAGCGGAAGCCCAGCTCGGCGAGGAGTTCGCGGACCTCCTCGGCGATGAACTCGAAGAAGTTCACGACGAACTCGGGCTTGCCGCTGAACCGGTCCCGCAGCACCGGGTTCTGCGTGGCGACGCCGACCGGGCAGGTGTCCAGGTGGCAGACCCGCATCATCACGCAGCCGGAGACGACCAGCGGCGCGGTGGCGAAGCCGAACTCCTCGGCGCCGAGCAGCGCGGCGATCACCACGTCGCGGCCGGTCTTCAGCTGCCCGTCGGTCTGCACCACGATGCGGTCGCGCAGGCCGTTGAGCAGCAGCGTCTGCTGGGTCTCGGCCAGGCCCAGCTCCCAGGGGCCGCCGGCGTGCTTGAGCGAGGTGAGCGGGGAGGCGCCGGTGCCGCCGTCGTGGCCGGAGATCAGCACCACGTCGGCGTGCGCCTTGGACACGCCGGCCGCGACCGTGCCGACGCCGACCTCGGAGACCAGCTTGACGTGCACGCGGGCCCGCGGGTTGGCGTTCTTCAGGTCGTGGATGAGCTGGGCGAGGTCCTCGATGGAGTAGATGTCGTGGTGCGGCGGCGGGGAGATCAAGCCGACGCCGGGGGTGGAGTGCCGGGTGCCGGCCACCCACGGGTAGACCTTGTGGCCGGGCAGCTGGCCGCCCTCGCCGGGCTTGGCGCCCTGGGCCATCTTGATCTGGATGTCGTCGGCGTTGACCAGGTACTCGGAGGTGACGCCGAAGCGGCCGGAGGCGACCTGCTTGATGGCGCTGCGCCGGGCCGGGTCGTAGAGCCGCTCGGGGTCCTCGCCGCCCTCGCCGGTGTTGGACTTGCCGCCGAGCTGGTTCATCGCGATGGCGAGCGTCTCGTGCGCCTCGCGGGAGATCGAGCCGTACGACATGGCGCCGGTGGAGAACCGCTTGACGATCTCGCTGACCGGCTCGACCTCCTCGATCGGCACCGGGGGCCGCTCGTTCTTCAGCGCGAACAGGCCGCGCAGCGTCATCAGCCGCTGGGACTGCTCGTTCACCCGCTGCGTGTACTGCTTGAAGATGTCGTAGCGGCGGGTGCGGGTGGCGTGCTGCAGCCGGAAGACGGTGTCGGGGTCGAACAGGTGCGGCTCGCCCTCGCGACGCCACTGGTACTCGCCGCCGATCTCCAGCCTGCGGTGCGCGGCGGAGATGCCGGAGGCCGGGTAGGCCTTGGCGTGCCGGGCGGCGACCTCCCGGGCGATGACGTCGATGCCGGCCCCGCCGATCTTGGTGTCGGTGAGGTGGAAGTAGGTGTCGACGAAGTCGGCGTCCAGGCCGACGGCCTCGAAGACCTGCGCGCCGCGGTAGGAGGCGACGGTGGAGATGCCCATCTTGGACATCACCTTCAGCACGCCCTTGCCGAGCGCCCTGATCAGGTTGCGGATGGCCGTCCCGGCGTCCAGTCCGGGCAGGAAGGTGCCCTCGCGGACCAGGTCCTCGACCGACTCCATGGCCAGGTACGGGTTGACGGCGGCGGCGCCGTAGCCGATGAGCAGCGCGACGTGGTGCACCTCGCGGACGTCGCCGGCCTCGACCAGCACGCCGACCTGGGTGCGCTGCTTGGTGCGGATCAGGTGGTGGTGGACCGCGGAGGTCAGCAGCAGCGAGGGGATCGGCGCGTGCTCGGCGTCGGAGTGCCGGTCGGAGAGCACGATGAGGCGGGCGCCGTCCTCTATGGCGGCGTCGGTCTCGGCGCAGATCTCGGCGAGCCGCGCGGCCAGCGCGTCGCCGCCGCCGGCCACCCGGTACAGGCCGGAGAGCGTGGCGGCCTTCATGCCGGGCATGTCGCCGTCGGCGTTGACGTGGATGAGCTTGGCCAGCTCGTCGTTGTCGATGACCGGGAAGGGCAGCGTGATGTTGCGACAGGAGGCGGGGCTGGGCTCCAGCAGGTTGCCCGAGGGGCCGATGGTGGAGATCAGCGAGGTGACCAGCTCCTCGCGGATGGCGTCCAGCGGCGGGTTGGTGACCTGCGCGAACAGCTGGGTGAAGTAGTCGAAGAGCAGCCGCGGCCGGTCGGAGAGCGCGGCGATCGGCGAGTCGGTGCCCATCGAGCCGATCGGCTCGGCGCCGGTGCGGGCCATCGGCGCGAGGATGACCCGCAGCTCCTCCTCGGTGTAGCCGAAGGTCTGCTGGCGCCGGGTGACCGAGGCGTGGGTGTGCACGATGTGCTCGCGCTCGGGCAGGTCGGCGAGGTCGATCAGCCCGGCGTCCAGCCAGTCGGCGTACGGGTGCTGGGCGGCCATCGCGGCCTTGATCTCGTCGTCCTCGACGATGCGGTGGCCGACCGTGTCGACCAGGAACATCCGGCCGGGCTGCAGCCGGCCCTTGCGGACCACCCGGGCCGGGTCGATGGCGTCCAGCACGCCGGACTCCGAGGCGAGCACCACCAGGCCGTCGTCGGTGACCCAGTAGCGGCCGGGGCGCAGGCCGTTGCGGTCCAGCACCGCGCCGACCACCGAGCCGTCGGTGAAGGTGACGCAGGCCGGGCCGTCCCAGGGCTCCATCAAAGTGGAGTGGTACTGGTAGAAGGCGCGCCGGTCCGGGTCCATCGAGGCGTGGTTCTCCCATGCCTCGGGGATCATCATCAGCACGCTGTGCGGCAGCGACCGGCCGCCGAGGTGGAGCAGCTCCAGCACCTCGTCGAAGGTGGCGGTGTCGGAGGCGCCGGGGGTGCAGATCGGGTAGATCCGCTCCAGGTCGCCGCTGAGCAGCTCGCTGGCCAGCTGGGACTCGCGGGCGCGCATCCAGTTGCGGTTGCCCTTGACGGTGTTGATCTCGCCGTTGTGCGCCACGAAGCGGTACGGGTGGGCGAGCGGCCAGCTCGGGAAGGTGTTGGTGGAGAAGCGGGAGTGGACCAGCGCGATGGCGGTGGCGAAGCGCGGGTCGGACAGGTCGGGGAAGAACGGTTCGAGCTGCCCGGTGGTGAGCATGCCCTTGTAGACCAGGGTCCGCGCGGACAGCGACGGGAAGTAGACGTCGGCCTCGCGCTCGGCGCGCTTGCGCAGCACGAAGGCGGGCCGGTCCAGCTCGATGCCCTCCCGGCGGCCCTCGGCGTCGGCCACGAAGAGCTGCGAGAAGTACGGCATGGTGGAGCGGGAGGTGACGCCGAGCAGGTCGGGCGAGACCGGGACCTCGCGCCAGCCGAGGACGGTCAGGCCCTCCTCGGCGGCGATCCGCTCGATCGCGTCGACGGCCTTGGTGCGGTCCTCGGCGTCGACCGGCAGGAAAGCGGTGCCGACGGCGTAGCGGCCGGCACCGGGCAGGTCGAAGCCGGTGTTCGCGCGCAGGAAGGCGTCCGGGACCTGGAGCAGGATGCCCGCGCCGTCGCCCGAGTCGGGCTCGGCGCCGGTGGCGCCGCGGTGCTCCAGGTTGCGCAGGACGGTGAGGGCCTGCTCGACCAGGCCATGGCTCGCCTCGCCGGTGAGGGTGGCGACAAAGCCGACACCACAGGCGTCGTGCTCATTGCGGGGGTCGTACATCCCCTGCGGGCCGGGACGCCCGTCCATGAACGCGGAACGCGAACGCATGGCTCTCCCGTCGTCGTCATTGTGGCTGGTATGCATCGCCTGTCATAGGCATGCGCAACAGGGACGACGCTGGCCCTCTGCGATTTCGTGCAGGTTACATGATGGCCGAGTGTTCGAGACGCGGATATGTGATTCCACATGGTGGACACTCGGGGGGTGTCGTGCGATGGGTTCCGGCCAGCTGTGGGCGGGCCGGAGGGGTACCGGGAAGAGCTGGGAAAGGGGGTGCTCAAAGGTGTGCGCAAAGGTCGTGACAAGGGGGCAAGGAAGGAGTGGTGCGGTCGCGGTCTGGCGGCTCTGCCGACGCGTTACCGAGTGATGCCCCGCCCGGGGCACGCTGAAACGAGCGGGAAACACATGCTTCCGGTCGATCCCCGACCCGTCACGGATCAGTTTACGGCTGTCCCGATCGCGGCGCCGATGCCGAAGGTCACAGCGGCCGCGGCGCCGCCCAGCGCCAGCTGCCGCAGCCCGCTGAACCACCAGGAGCGGGCGGTGACGCGGGCCACCGCCGCGCCGCAGCCGAACAGCCCGGCGAGCGCCAGCAGCAGCGCCGGCCACAGCGCCCGGGCGCCCAGCAGGAACGGCAGCACCGGCAGCAGCGCGCCCAGCGCGAAGGAGCCGAACGAGGAGACCGCGGCGACCAGCGGCGAGGGCAGGTCGTCCGGGTCGACGCCCAGCTCCTCGCGGGCGTGGATCTCCAGCGCCTGCTCCGGGTCGGCGGACAGCTGGCGCGCCACCTCGTGGGCCAGCTCGGGCTCCACGCCGCGGGCGACGTAGAGCGCGGCCAGCTCGCGCAGCTCGTCCTCGGGGTGCCGGTCCAGCTCGATCCGCTCGACCGCCAGCTCCGCCTCGACCAGCTCGCGCTGGGAGGCCACCGAGGTGTACTCGCCCGCGGCCATCGAGAAGGCGCCCGCCGCCAGGCCCGCCAGGCCCGTCACGACCAGGGTGCTGGTGCCGACCGAGCCGCCGGCCATGCCGGTCATCAGCGCGAGGTTGGAGACCAGGCCGTCCATGGCGCCGAAGACCGCGGGCCGCAGCCAGCCGCCGCTGACGTCGCGGTGCGTGTGGTGCGGTACGTGGTACGGGTTCGCCGGCGCGGCGTCCTCGACGACGGTCGTCATCTCCGCAACCCCTCCCCCGGACCCGTCCGTCAGGCCCGCTCCAGCCGATCCCGGCCGTGCTCCCGACCGAACAACGCTTCGACGGTAACGGGGATTCCGGCCGGCCGCCAGCAAGGAGAGGCTGCCCTGACCTGGGGATACGGGTCCGGCACCGGCGTGCGGAGCCGGTCGCCGAGGACGCCGACAGGCCCTAGTGGGGGTTGGCCGCGGCGGAGGGGCCGCCGGCGGCGGAGCGCTCGGCCTTGGCGTCGCCGCCGTCCTGGGCGTCGCCCTCCCCGTCGGCGGGGGCGTCGGCGCCACCGTCCGCGGAGCCGGCGCCCGCGTCGGAGGCGTCGTCCGCGGCGGAGGCGGCGGCCCGGTCGGAGTCGGCTGCCTGGTCGGAGGGCGCGGCCTGGTCGGCCTCGGCCTCACCCGCGGCGGGGCCCGCTCCGGGCTCGACGGCGACCTCGCGGCCCGGCCGCAGCCGGTTGCTGAGCACGAAGTAGGTCACGGCCGCCAGGAAGACGATCAGCGCGGTCCAGTCGTTGAGCCGCAGGCCCAGGATGTGGTGGGCGAAGTCCGAGCGCATGTGCTCGATCCAGGCCCGGCCCACGCAGTACGACGCGACGTAGAGGGCGAAGGCCCGGCCGTGGCCCAGCTTGAAGCGGCGGTCCGCCCACAGCACCAGCAGCGCGACGCCGATGCACCACAGCGACTCGTACAGGAAGGTCGGCTGGTAGATGCCGGGGACCCGGTCGCCCGCGTCGCTGGTGATCTTCAGGCCCCACGGCAGCGACGTGTGGTCGCCGTACAGCTCCTGGTTGAACCAGTTGCCCCAGCGGCCGATGGCCTGGGCGAAGGCGATGCCCGGCGCGATCGCGTCGGCGTAGGCGGGCAGCGCGATGCCGCGGCGGCGGCAGCCGATCCAGGCGCCCAGCGCGCCCATGGCGATGGCGCCCCAGATGCCGAGGCCGCCCTGCCAGATCTTGAAGGCGTCGACCCAGTCCTTGCCGTCGGTGAAGTACAGCTCGTAGTCGGTGATGACGTGGTAGAGCCGGCCGCCGACCAGGCCGAAGGGCACCGCCCACACGGCGATGTCGGCGACCGTGCCGGGCCGGCCGCCACGGTCCACCCAGCGCTTGCCTCCCAGCCAGACGGCCACGAAGACACCGATGATGATGCAGAAGGCGTAGCCGCGCAGCGGGATCGGTCCGAGGTGGACGACCCCGTGCGAAGGGCTGGGAATGTATGCGAGGTACATGGCACCACTGACGCTACCCTGCCGGGCGGGGAAAGGGGCAACCCCGCCCGGCTACGTATGGATAACACCGGGGTGGCCGGGCGCTCGGCGTCCGGAGAGCCGCGCCACGGCGGGCCGGCGCCCGGACGGCCGTCTCAGGACGGCGAGGCGGTGGCGGTGGCCGTGCCCGCGGGCTTGCCCTTGTTCGCGGCGGCGACCATCTGCTTCAGCGAGTCCGGGGTGAGGTTGCTGTTCGCGCCGTAGATGCTCTTGCCGTTCAGCAGGATGGTGGGCGTGGAGTCGTAGCCCGAGCTGTTGAAGGCGTCGTTGGACTTCTTCACCCAGTTGTCGTGGGTGCCGTTGTTCACACAGGCGGTGAAGGCGGGGGTGGTCAGGCCGCCGACCTTGCCGGCCAGCTGCAGCAGGGTCTTCTTGTCGCCGAACTTGTCGTCCTGCTCGTCGGGCTGGTTGGCGTACAGCACGTCGTGGAAGGCGCGGAACTTCCCCTGGTCCTGGGCGCAGGCCGCGGCGTTCGCCGCGTTCAGCGAGCCGGTGCCGCCGAGGTTGCCGTCGATGAGCAGCACCAGGCGGTACTCGGTGCGGACCTGGCCGGAGTCCTCCAGCTGGTGGATGGTCGGCGTGAAGGTCTTCTCGAAGGCGTCGCAGGCCGGGCAGCGGAAGTCCTCCCAGACGGTCAGAGTCGAGGGCGCGTCGCCGGCGCCGACCGGGATGACCAGGTTGTCCTTCCCGACGGCGCCCTTGGGCGCGGCGACCGGCGCGGAGGAGTCGCTGCTGGTCTTGTTGCTGTTGTGGTTGGCCACCAGCACGCCGACGACCGCCGCCACCGCCAGCACGGCGACCACGCCGCCGGCCACCACCGCGGTCCGCTTGCGCCGGGCGCGGGCCTCCTCCTTCACACGCTGCTGCCTGAGCGCCTCGCGGGCGCTGCGCTTTCCGTCACGGTTCTTCTCGCTCACGACCGGGCAACGGTGCGGGGAGGCGCTGAGCGCCTCCCCGCACCGTTTTTCGCCCTCCGGAGTGACAAGAATCCGCCGCGCGAGTGACCCCCCGCGGCCCGCGTGGACCGCCCGGCGCGCGGGGATCGCCCGGCCGCGTGGCCCGGCGTGGCCCGGCGTGGCCCGGGGCTGCCCGGCGCGGCCCTCGCGGTCAGCCGCGCTTGCGGACGCCCTCGGCCAGCTCCGCGGCGAGCGCCCGGACCGCCGCCAGGCCCGCCGCCTCGTCGTCGCGGTGGTCCAGCAGCCGCTTGACGAAGGCCGACCCGACGATGACGCCGTCGGCGAAGGACGCCACCTCGGCGGCCTGCGCCGCGTTGGACACGCCCAGGCCCACGCAGACCGGCAGCTCGGTGGCGTCGCGGGTGCGGCGCACCAGGTCGGCCGCCTGCTCGCCGACGCTGGTGCGGGTGCCGGTGACGCCCATCAGCGAGGCCGCGTAGACGAAGCCGCTGCCGGCCGCGGTGATCCGGGCCAGCCGGTCGTCCCGGCTGGACGGCGCGACCACGAAGACGGTGGCCAGGCCCTGCTGCTCGGCGGCCTTGCGCCAGCCCTCGGACTCCTCGACCGGCAGGTCGGGCAGGATGCAGCCGGCGCCGCCCGCGTCCGCCAGCTCGGCGGCGAACCGCTCGGCGCCGTACCGGTCGACCGGGTTCCAGTACGTCATCACCAGCACCGGCTTGCCGGTGGCGGCGTGCGCCTCGCGGACCGTGCGCAGCACGTCGGCGATCCGCACGCCGTTCTTCAGCGCGATGTCGTCGGCGGTCTGGATGACCGGGCCGTCGAGCACCGGGTCGCTGTGCGGCAGGCCGACCTCGACGATGTCCGCGCCGCCGTCCAGCGCGGCCCTGACCGCGGCGATGCCGCCGTCGACGGTCGGGAAGCCGGCCGGCAGGTAGGCGATCAGCGCGGCCCGGTCCTCGGCCCTGGCCGCCGCGATGGTCTGCTCCAGAAGGGTGATCTGCCCGCTCACTTCGCGTCCCCCGTCCCGCCCTGCGCGGCGCCCTGGTCGTACAGCCCGAAGTACCGGGCGGCGGTGTCCATGTCCTTGTCGCCGCGGCCGGAGAGGTTGACCACGATCAGGCCGTCGGGGCCCAGCTCGCGGCCGACCTCCAGCGCGCCGGCCAGCGCGTGCGCGCTCTCGATCGCCGGGATGACGCCCTCGGTGCGCGACAGCAGCCGCAGCGCCTGCATGGCGTCGTCGTCGGTGACCGCGCGGTACTCCGCGCGCCCGCTGTCCTTGAGGTAGGCGTGCTCGGGCCCGACGCCCGGGTAGTCCAGGCCGGCCGAGATCGAGTACGGCTCGGTGATCTGGCCCTCGTCGTCCTGCAGGACGTACGAGCGCGAGCCGTGCAGGATGCCGGGCTCGCCCGCGGTCAGCGTGGCCGCGTGCTCGCCGCTGGGGACGCCGCGGCCGGCCGGCTCGCAGCCGATCAGCCGGACGCCGGTGTCCGGCAGGAAGGCGTGGAACAGGCCCATCGCGTTGGAGCCGCCGCCGACGCAGGCGATCGCCGCGTCGGGCAGCCGCCCGGCGCGCTCCAGCAGCTGGCGGCGGGCCTCGACGCCGATGACGCGGTGGAAGTCGCGGACCATCGCGGGGAACGGGTGCGGGCCGGCGACGGTGCCGAACAGGTAGTGGGTGCGGTCGACGTTGGCGACCCAGTCCCGGAACGCCTCGTTGATGGCGTCCTTCAGCGTGCGGCTGCCGGAGGTGACGGCGACCACCTCGGCGCCGAGCATGCGCATCCGGGCGACGTTGAGCGCCTGCCGCTCGGTGTCGACCTCGCCCATGTAGATGGTGCACTCCAGGCCGAACAGCGCACAGGCGGTGGCGGTGGCCACGCCGTGCTGGCCGGCGCCGGTCTCGGCGATGACGCGGGTCTTGCCCATCCGGCGGGTGAGCAGGGCCTGGCCGAGCACGTTGTTGATCTTGTGCGAACCGGTGTGGTTGAGGTCCTCGCGCTTGAGGAAGACGCGGGCGCCGCCGGCCTCGCGCGCGAACCGCGGCACCTCGGTGAGGGCGCTGGGGCGGCCGGTGTAGTTGACCATCAGGTCGTTGAGCTCGGCGGCGAAGCCGGGGTCGGCCTTCGCCTTCTCGTACTCGGCGGCGACCTCGTCCACGGCGGCGACCAGCGCCTCGGGGATGAACTTGCCGCCGAACGCGCCGAAGTAGCCCTCCGGGCTGGGTACGGCGCCGTCCGGGTCGGGCAGGAAGAAGTCAGGATGGTGCGACATGGGTGTCCCTTGCAGGTGATGTGGGCCTCTCCGCGGCGGCGGCGCTTGTGCCGCTGTACGTGGCCGTACGTGGCTGTACGTCGCGTTCCGCGGGAGGAAGTGGCGCGGGGGTCAGGCCCGGCGCCATCGCCTGCCGTTCACCTGGCCGGGTTCGCAGCCGATCACGTAGCGTACGCGGCGGCCCAGCACGCGGCGGGCCGGCGCGCGGCAGCCGCGCGGGCGGCACCCGGGACCCAGTCGCGCGGCCAACTCCACGCGCCGAGTCTATCCCGCCCTTTTCGACGCTCGACGCCAGCACACCAGGGGCGCGGGGAACTGCTCCCCCAGAGCTCCGCCTGGGGGGTGCCCCCACCAGCCCGCCACGGCCGGTGGTCCGGGACATACCGAACAGCCCCCTCCGGGCCGGTGACGACCCGCAGGCCGCAGATGGCTGAGCGCGCAGTTCCCCGCGCCCCTGTTTTGCCGACGCCCAGCGCCACGGCATCCCCGCAGGGGGGAAGGCGGCAACCGGGCGCGACCGGGAGCGCTGAACCGGACCGGAGGTCAGTCGCGGGGGGTCCGCAGCGCCGGATGCGCCCCCGCGGCGACGAGATCGGCGACGGCGCCCCGCGGGTCCCGTCCGGTGACCAGCGACTCACCGACCAGCACCGCGTCCGCCCCGTCGTGCGCGTAGGCGATCAGATCGTGCGGTCCGCGCACCCCGGACTCCGCGACCTTGACGATCCGGTCCGGGATCTCCGGGGCGACCCGCGCGAACGTCCCGCGGTCCACCTCCAGCGTCTTGAGGTTGCGCGCGTTGACCCCGATCACCCGCGCGCCCGCGTCGACCGCCCGCGCCGCCTCCTCCTCGTCGTGCACCTCGACCAGCGGGGTGAGCCCGATCGACTCGGCCCGCTCGATCAGCGACACCAGCGCCGGCTGGTCGAGCGCCGCGACGATGAGCAGCGCGATGTCCGCGCCGTACGCCCTGGCCTCCCACAGCTGGTACGCGGTCACGATGAAGTCCTTGCGCAGCACCGGGATGTCGACCTTGGCCCGGACCGCCTCCAGGTCGGCGAGCGACCCGCCGAACCGCCGCTGCTCGGTGAGCACGCTGATCGCCGCCGCGCCCCCGGCCTCGTAGTCCGCGGCGAGCCCGGCCGGATCGGCGATCGCGGCGAGCGCGCCCTTGGACGGGCTGGACCGCTTGACCTCGCAGATGACCGTGACGCCCTCGCCGCGCAGCGCCGCCACGCCGTCCTTGGCGTCGCGCGCCCGGGAGGCCCGCTCCTTGAGCTCGTCGAGGGTGACCCGGGCCTGTCGCTCGGCGAGGTCAGCGCGGACACCGTCGATGATCTCGTCGAGCACGCTCACGCGAGAACTCCCCTTAGGTCCGGGTGGAGCAGCGAAATGATCAAGCCAGCGGTGCGGACCGGCGGCTTCTTCGATGGTATCGGGCGAAGGTCCCGGAACCCGCATCCGGTGATCCGCGCCCCCGCCACCTGGACGAACGCCGCCGGGTGACCGTCCGCCCTCACGGTGCGAGCACCGATCCGAAGGGCAGGTTCCGGACAACGCCGAAGCCGATCAGCAGCCCCCAGATCGCCCAGCGGTGGGCGCGGCCGAAGGCCGGGCGGAAGGGCAGGCCGCGCACGGACCGCCAGAACCACACCGCCCACACCACGGCGAACAGCGCGTATCCGGCCACGGCCAGCGCGTTGCAGCCCAGCGCCGTGCCGAACCGCCCGTGCGCGATCGCGTAGGCGCTGCGCAGTCCGCCGCAGCCGGGGCAGTACAGGCCGGTGTAGTGCAGCAGCGGGCAGACCGGGTAGTGCCCGGGGGTGTTGGGGTCGACCGCGCCCACGTAGCAGAAGGCCGCCACGACGCCGCCGAGCACGCCCAGCGGCACGGCGGCCCCGCGCAGCCCGGCAGCCGCGGGGGCCACGGGGGCCACGGGGGCCGCCGTG
>JAJSZB010000121.1:0-17410 GCA_050613715.1 Streptomyces sp. IBSBF 3018 | reverse complement strand
CGACCTCCGAGGCGGTGCGGCCGTCGCGGATGGCCACGGTGCGCTGGACGGCGCCGCCTCCCCCGACCGACCCGGTCCGGCGTAGCACTCCCCCGGCGTCCCTACGGGCGGGTGCCGGCCGACCCCGTCGCCCGTCCGTACGCCGCGCGGGGCCGCGCTGCGCCACGCCTGTCTCAGCGCGGCGAGACCGTCAGGCCCGCCGCCGCGGTCGCGGTGCGCAGCGCGACCGAGCCGTAGGCCGTGCGCAGCCGCAGCCACGGTCCCGCGGTCAGCACGGCCGGCGCGTCCTGCTCGGGTCCGCCCGGCCGCAGGAAACCGAGCGCGTGCGCCGCGTGGACCAGACGCAGCGGCACCTCCACACCCCCGGCCGGCGAGGCGTCCGCCGGCCCGCCCAGCGGCCTGCGCCACAGCTCCTCGGCCAGCGCGTCCAGCCCGGCCCGGGTGCGCTGCTCGGGCACCAGCGCCTCGGTCCGCGCCCGGAACTCCGCGACCGTCCGGGCCGCCGCCTCCCGCACCGCCGCGGGGTCCAGCTCTGCGTCCCGCCGCCAGCCGGTGCGCGGCGGGAGGAGCCCGGCCCACGAGGGCCCGGTGACCGACGCCGGCACCGTGAACTCGCCGCCGTCCGCCGCCGCGGCCACCGCCTCCAGCAGCTCCCCCGCGGACACGGTCGCGTCCACCGCCTGCCCGACGCCCGTTCCGGTGAGCGCCATGCTGCGCACCGCCAGCACGGAGCCGAACGGCGGCTGTCCGAACACCCCGAGCGCCGGCTCCTCCTCGGCCGACCTCAGCCGTACCACCGCCGCCTTGTCCCAGCGCACCAGCCTGCCGAGGAAGGCCGCCATCCCGGCCTCCCCCGCCCGAACCGCGCCGGCGTCCCCGGCCAGGGCGAGCCGCACGCTCATGCGGCCACAGCCCCCTCGTCGCGGAACTGCTCCAGGAACTCCTTCTCCTCCGCGGTGATCCGCCGGGGCCGCTGCGTCGTCAGGTTGTACGGCACGACGACCGTCGCGGCCCGGGCGTAGACCGTCCCGGGGTCCTTGACCTCGTAGCGCACGGTCATGGACGCCGCCGAGATGTCGGTCACCCACGTCTCGACGTCGACCGGTTCGTGCCGGTGCACCAGCGGCCGCAGGTAGTCGATCTCGTGCCGGGCCACCACGCTCCCGCCGGTGAACGACGCCGCGCCCTCCCCCGGCGCCAGGCGGAACATGAAGTCGATCCGCGCCTCCTCCAGATAGCGGAGGAAGGCCACGTTGTTGACGTGCCCGAAGGCGTCCATGTCCGCCCAGCGCAGGGGGCAGCGGAAGACGTGCCGGGCCATCAGCCGCGGGTCAGCTTCTTGTACGTCGCGCGGTGCGGGCGCGCGGCGTCCGGACCCATCCGCTCGACCTTGTTCTTCTCGTACGACTCGAAGTTGCCCTCGAACCAGAACCACTTGGAGTCGCCCTCGTAGGCGAGGATGTGCGTGGCGACCCGGTCCAGGAACCACCGGTCGTGGGAGACGACCACGGCCGCGCCCGGGAACTCCAGCAGGGCGTTCTCCAGCGAGGACAGCGTCTCCACGTCGAGGTCGTTGGTCGGCTCGTCCAGCAGCAGCAGGTTGCCGCCCTGCTTGAGGGTGAGCGCCAGGTTCAGCCGGTTGCGCTCACCGCCGGAGAGCACCCCGGCCGGCTTCTGCTGGTCCGGGCCCTTGAAGCCGAACGCCGACACGTACGCCCGCGACGGCATCTCCACCTGTCCGACGTTGATGTAGTCCAGGCCGTCGGACACGACCTGCCACAGCGTCTTCTTCGGGTCGATGTTGGACCGGCCCTGGTCGACGTACGAGATCTGCACGGTCTCGCCGACCTTGATGCTCCCGGAGTCGGCCTCCTCCAGTCCCTGCAGCATCTTGAACAGCGTGGTCTTGCCCGCGCCGTTGGGGCCGATGACGCCCACGATGCCGTTGCGCGGCAGGGTGAAGGACAGGTCGTCGATCAGCACCTTGTCCCCGAACGCCTTCGACAGGTGCTCGACCTCGACCACGATCGCGCCCAGTCGCGGGCCCGGCGGGATCTGGATCTCCTCGAAGTCCAGCTTCCGCATCTTGTCCGCCTCGGCGGCCATCTCCTCGTAGCGGGCCAGTCGCGCCTTCGACTTGGCCTGCCGCCCCTTGGCGTTGGAGCGGACCCACTCCAACTCCTCCTTCAGGCGCTTCTGCCGCTTGGCGTCCTTCTGTCCCTCGACCTTCAGCCGGGACGCCTTGTTCTCCAGGTAGGTGGAGTAGTTGCCCTCGTACGGGATCGCCCGGCCGCGGTCCAGCTCCAGGATCCACTGGGCCACGTTGTCCAGGAAGTACCGGTCGTGGGTGACGGCCACGACGGTGCCCGGGTACTTGGCGAGGTGCTGCTCCAGCCACTGCACGGACTCCGCGTCCAGGTGGTTGGTGGGCTCGTCGAGCAGCAGCAGGTCGGGGGCCTCGAGCAGCAGCTTGCACAGCGCGACCCGGCGCTTCTCACCGCCGGACAGGTTCGTCACCGGCCAGTCGCCGGGCGGGCAGCCCAGCGCGTCCATGGCCTGCTCCAGCTGCGCGTCCAGGTCCCACGCGTTGGCGTGGTCCAGCTGCTCCTGGAGTTGACCCATCTCCTCCAGCAACGCGTCGGAGTAGTCGGTCGCCATCAGTTCGGCGATCTCGTTGAACCGGTCCAGCTTCGCCTTGGTCTCCGCGACGCCGTCCTGCACGTTCTCCAGCACCGTCTTGGACTCGTCCAGCGGCGGCTCCTGGAGGAGCATCCCCACGCTGTAGCCGGGCGACAGGAACGCGTCGCCGTTGGACGGCTGCTCCAGCCCCGCCATGATCTTCAGCACGGTGGACTTACCGGCGCCGTTCGGGCCGACCACACCGATCTTCGCGCCCGGCAGGAAGCTCAGCGTCACGTCATCGAGAATGACCTTGTCGCCGTGCGCCTTGCGCGTCTTGCGCATCGTGTAGATGTACTCAGCCAAGAGAAACCGTCCGGCATTCGAGAAGGGCCAATGTGCGGCTCTGCCGCGCGAGGGCAGATACACCCCATCTTGCCAGCCGTCCACCCCGCCGTGCGAACGGGTTGGCTCCCTCGTCCGTCCGGGCCCCTCACCGCCGGGGCCGAACCCGGCGGTGAGGGGTGCCGTGCGGCCGGGTCCTACTCGGAGGCCGCGGCGTTCTTCTTGCGGCGGAAGAAGAACGCGGTGCCGCCGCCGATCACCACGAGGGCCGCGGCTATGCCCGCGATCACCGGGGTGGCGTTGCTGCTGCCGGTCTCGGCGAGGTTGCCGCCACCGGCCGGCGAGGGCTGGTTGGCCGGAGCGCTGGGGCTGGTGCTCGGCGCGGGGGCGGCGGTCTTGCAGTCCACCACGCCCTGGAAGGTCTTCACCGAGCCGTTGGGCAGCTTGATGTCGATCTTGTACTTCTGGTCCTCGGCCACCGGCACGGTGATCGTCCGGGACTTGCCGGGCGCCACGGTGTAGGTCTTGCCCGAGAGCTGGAAGGTGAAGTCCTCGTCGCCCTTGTTCGAGGCGGTGACGTCGACCCCGCCCTCGGCGCACACGACCTGGGCGGACAGTGCCGGGATCGGGCCCTTGCGGGCCCAGGTCAGCGTGGCCGCGGCGGTGACGGTGGCGCTGTCGGAGCCGGCCAGGATCTGCGACTGGCTCGACGTGTCGGTCGCCGAGAAGGCGCGGCCGATGGAGATCTGGGTGGTCACCGAGACCTTCACCGAGGCGGAGCCGTCCGCGGTGCCCGCCGGCACGTCGAAGTACAGCTGCGTGCCGTCCTTCGCCGTGGTCAGCGCCTTGCCGTCCTTGTCGACCAGCTTCACGCCGGCCGGCACGTCGGAGCCGAGCGCCACGTCCACCGAGTCGGCCGTGGTGTGGACGGTGATCGGGCCTATGCGGTCACCGGACTTGCCGGAGACGGACGGGGGGTCGAGCGTCACCGAGGGCTTGGGCTCGTCCAGCGTGACCGCATGGCTGTTGAGGTAGTCCGAGAGCACCTTGGCGTCCGCGTCGACCGCCTCGACCTTCACCGTGGGGTCGGAGAAGTGCCAGATCGCGACCTGGGTGCCCTCGGCCGCCTCGGCCTCGGTGAGCGGCTCCGGCAGGTCGGCCCCGCCCGCGCCGAGCTTGGCGGACAGGGCCGCCACGTCCAGCTTGGGGTAGGAGTTGTTGAGTATCCAGGCGATCTTCCCGGCGTCCGGATTGCCGCCCAGCGTCGAGTTCTTCCAGCCGACCTCGGTGTAGGCGGCGCCGTCCGTGGTGTGGTGCTGGAAGTCGATGCAGTAGGTCTCGATCGTCCCGCCACCAGGCACCGTCATCGTGAACAGTCCCGCGGAGTACTTCTTCTCCTCGTTCCCGTCCTTGACGATCGCGGTGCCGAACTTGCCCTTCTCCAGGCCCTGGAGGACGGCCGTGGCGCCGCCGGCCGAGGGTGTGGTGCCGTCCGCGAACGCGGTTCCCGCCCCGGCCAGAGCGCCGGCCGCGAGGAGACCCGCGGTGACTCCGGCGGCGGCGATGCGCGCAGCGCTCCGCCTGTGCTTTGTGAACATGTGTTTTCCCCTCCGGGCGAGGCATGGTCGTCGAGGGCGGCCCCGCCTGCAGTTTCGATCCCCCGCGCCTACGAACATGCGGATCCTAGGAACCACACGTCACACCGGTACCGGCGGGCGGCAAAAAGGACCGGCTCCGATTCCCAATCGTTATGCTTTCGCGGGCATGTTTCCTTGATTGTCGATAAATCCGCCATCCAAATTCACGGCGGAAATACCATGGAAAACGGATACACCGGAAGCTCAGGACACCGCGACCGCCTCGGCCCCCACGGGCGGCCCCTCCTGGTGTTCCGTCACGGCCGGCGCGGGCGCGCCGCCCCTGCTGAACCGGGCCACGCCGCGATTCAGGTCGTGCCCGACCGACACCGCCTCGATCTCCGCGGACAGATACCGCCGCCCGTCCTTCTCGTCGTCGCGGATTCTCAACCGCCCGTGCACCAGCAGCGGTTGGCCGAGCCCGACGGAGTCCTTCACGTGGGCGGCGAGACTGCGCCACGCCCGCACGGTGTAGAAGCTCGTCGGGCCGTCCGTCCACGCCCCGCGCTCCGCGTCGTAGCGGCGCGTGGCCGTCGCGAGCCGGAAGCGGGTGAACTGCACACCGGCGCCCGTCGTCTGCGATTCGGGCTCGGTGGCGACATTTCCCACGACGGTGACCAGGGTCTCGTTCATCGCACTCTCCCCTTTCAAGGGATTTCCTCGACCGCGCTCCCGATCGGAACGCGACAAGGACATCGTGCTCGAATTTCGACCCTTCGAACGGGACCGGTCCGAATCTGTGGATAACTACCGCATTGTGGATAATTCCGTCACCCGGCGGAGTGACGGACGGGTCCGGGAGCCGCTCCGGACACCACCGCGTACTGTTCGCGGACCTCGCGGTACCGCATGAGCTCGGCCGCGACCGGTTCCAGGACCCGGGCCCGCCCGCAGTCGGCCGCCGCGTGGCGCAGCCTGCGCTCCACGGCCTGCCCGTAGCGCCGGGCCGGTCCGCGGGCGGCGATCCGGCAGCCGAGACCGACCACCGGACCGCCCAGTGCGCCGGCGGCGGCCGTCGCGAGCGGGATCCACCAGTCCATGGTCAGCCAGCCGGTCATCACGGCCGTCAGACAGACCAGCCCGGCGAGGCCGAGGGCCATCAGCAGCATCTGCGAGGCGGCGGCGGCCGACCACCAGCGAGGTCCCTCCGGCGCGCCGGGCCGGGCCCGCTCGACCACCGCGTCCAGCGCGTCCGGCAGGTCGGCGCCGCCGCGCCGCGCCGCTTCCCGGACGGCCTGCGCCCACGGCGTCGGCAGCCCGCGGGCCGCGTCCGCGGCCAGGGCCCGCACGGCCTCGTCGACGATCGGACGCGAGGCGGACGGGCGCGGCTCGATCGCGGAAGAACCCGCCCCAAAAGAAAAAGAGGAGGGGGACGGCCGTGGAACCCGTCGCGGGGCGGAGGCCCGGACCCCGCGGGCCGGGCGCCCGCCGGGGGCCCGGCCGTCACGCGTCGGCCCCGCCCCGGTCACCCGCAAGGGTGAACCGGGCTTTTTCCGTGCGAATCGGGAACCGCCGGTCGGGCCGGTCCGTTCTCCGATCAACCGGCCCCACGGCGTGCCGCAGGCACTCCGGGCCGCTTGTGACCAGTCCCTTTCCGCAGACTGACCGACTCCGCAGGCGCCCACGGCGTCCGCGAGCCGGTCGACGAACTCCTCACGCGCCGGATCGGTGAGCCCGGCGCCGCCTTCGCCGACGTAGAGCGGCTGGAGGCTGCTCGCCGCGCGGTCCATGTCCGCAGCCAACCGCCGCACCGCCGCGGCGCGTTCGGTCACGACCTGGGCCAGCACGGCGCGCAGGTCCGGCACGCCCTGCCCGGTGATGGCCGAGGTCGCGAGCACGACGGCTCCCGCCTCCCCGTGCTCGCCCACCGCGAGGCCGTCCTCGTCGAGCAGCCGCCGCAGGTCGTCCAGCACCAGGTCGGCCGAGTCCCCCGGCAGCCGGTCGACCTGGTTGAGCACCAGCACGGTGACATCCGCGTGCCCGGCCAGCGGCCGCAGATAGCGCTCGTGCAGTGCCGCGTCGGCGTACTTCTCCGGGTCCAGCACCCAGACGACGACGTCGACGAGCCGCAGCAGGCTGTCCACCTGCTCGCGGTGCCCGGCCGCGGCCGAGTCGTGGTCGGGCAGATCGATGAGGACCAGCCCTTCGAGGCTCCGCTCCTCGGCTCCGCCACGGGCTCCACCGGCCCCGGCGCCGCCGCCAACTGAACAGTGGACATGATCCGACTCCGGGGCAGCCCACCCGGGCGCCGGCCCCTCCAGCCGCCCGTACCTGGCGTAGCGGTCCTGCGGGGCGACCCCCAGCCGGTCCAGCAGTCCCGCCGCGCGCTCCGGCTGCCACGCGCAGGCGATCGGCCGGGCGGTGGTCGGGCGCCGCACACCGGTGGGCGACAGGTCGAGACCGGTCAGCGCGTTGAAGAGGGTGGACTTCCCGCTGCCGGTCGCCCCGGCCACGGCCACCACCGTGTGGTCGAGCGACAGGCGCCGCCGCTCGCCGACCCGGGCCAGCAGCTCGCCCGTCTCGGCCAGCACGTCCGGGCTGATCCGGGTGCGCGACAGGCCCAGCAGTTCGCTCAGCGCGTCGGCCCGCGCGGTGAGTGGATCGGTGCGGCCGCGCGGGCCCTGCGGCATGGGCGCCACGGACGGCGTGCGTGCCGGCACGCCGGAGGACGGACGGGAGGACGTGCGGGCGCTGCTCACCCGGTCACCTCTCCTTCTGGAGTACGGACACGGTCGCGATCAGGGCGGACTGCTGGGCGGCGGTGACGTCGTGGGCGTCGACGGGGCTCAGGCGCCGTTCGCGCTCGGCGCGCAGCAGGGCGGCCACCGTGTCGTCGAGCAGATCCCCGGCGGCGTCGCACAGGGACAGCGCGGACTGCGCGCCGACCGTCTCGGCGAGCAGTTCCCCGGCGACGCGACCGCGGCGTCCGCCGAGCACGGTCGTCATGAGCAGCGCCGTGACGACCTCGGGGTCGGCGGGCGGGCGGTCCCCCGTCCGCCCGGCCCTCACCTCGGTGTACGCGAGCGTCGTGACGCCCTTGCGCCAGCGGCGGACCCGCTTGTCGATGCGGGCGGCGACGGCCACCTGCTCGCGGTCGGGGCGCGAGGCGGGGTCGTCCAGGAGGGCCGCGCCGGCCGGGTCCTCGCGCCACGCCTCGGCGACGGTCTCGTCGGCGGTGTCGACCTCGGTCCGCAGCAGGGCGGCGAGTTCCTCGGTGAGCGCCTGCTGGAGGGTGTCGGGGCCGCAGGCGGGATAGCCGTGCCAGCGGGCCAGTGCCTCGCCCGCGAGTGTGGTCCCGGTGGCGACGGCGTCGCCGATCCGTACGGCGGCCAGCTCGTAGGCGTCCTCGACGACCCGGGCCAGCCGGACCGCGGCGGCATGCTGGGCGGCCGATGCGGCGGCCAGCGCGGGCAGCCTGGTGCGCAGCGAGTCGAGGGTGCCGACCGCGGTCCGGCGGGCGGCGAGTTGACGGGCGGCCGGGTCGTCGGCGCAGTGCGCCAGCCAGGCGCGCAAGGGGGCGACGGCGGTCTGCGGCAGCAGGCCGCCGCCGGCCGCGGACTCCGGCAGTTCGGGGACGGTGAATCGGGGCACGTCGCCGAGCCCCGCCTTGGCCAGCAGGGCGGCATAGTGGCCGCCGACCTCGTCGGCGATCTGGTGCGGGACCCGGTCGAGGACGGTGGCCAGAGTGACGTCGTAGTCCCGGGCGGCGCGCAGGAGGTGCCAGGGCACCGCGTCGGCGTAGCGGGCGGCTGTGGTGACGAGGATCCAGATGTCGGCGGCGCAGATGAGTTCGGCGGCCAGTTCGCGGTTGCGCTCGACGAGGGAGTCGATGTCGGGGGCGTCGAGCAGCGCCAGGCCGCGGGGCAGCGAGTCGTCGGTCTCCAGGCGCAGTTCGGGCCGTCGGCCGCTGGCCCGTTCGCCGCCGCGGTCGAGTTCACCGCGGTCGTGCGCGTCCTCGTCGGCGCGCGAGCGCTGCCGCACCGCCCAGGCGCGGTTCAGCCGCGGCAGCACCCGGGGGTCGGCGAACCAGGCGCGGTCCTCCGGGTGACAGACCAGGACAGGAGTGCGGGTGGTGGGGCGCAGCACCCCGGGGGCACTGACCCTGCGGCCGATGAGAGAATTGACGAGAGTGGATTTTCCGGCCCCGGTCGACCCGCCCACGACGGCCAGCAGCGGCGCTTCCGGCGCGGTGAGCCGGGGAACGAGATAGTCGTCGAGCTGGGTCAGCAGCTCCAGACGGGTACGGCGGGCCCGGGCGGCCCCCGGCAGCGGGAAGGGGAAGCGTGCGGCGTCGACACGATCACGCAGGGCAGACAGCGCGTCGAGCAGCTCAGGCCGTACGTCCAAGATCACCACAATGGCAGAATGCCCCATATTGCGGCAATTTTGAAGCTTATTCCGCGTAGCTTGCCCTATTCGGCCGCCCGACGCCCCGATGTGACGAACGGGAGCCAGGGGACAGAATGAGCCATCGGCATAACGAGTGCACAACAGCAGCATTTCGACGCGTCAAAAGCGATGCACCTTCCGCAGACGCCTGCGATTATCGGACCGCTTCACCGAACCTCCACAACGTGTCACGCGGGTGAAGCGCCCGGCAGCAGGCGTATGACGCCCTATCCTTGACCCGATACGAGGTCACGGAACCACCCAGGGGCGGAGACAGCCGCGGCCACTGTCCGGCCCCCGTAGCTCAGCGGATAGAGCAGGCGCCTTCTAAGCGCTTGGCCGCAGGTTCGAGTCCTGCCGGGGGCGCGCCGGCCGACGATGCGCCCCGCACCACAGCGGGGCGCATCGCCGCAGTTCAGCCTCTTGCCACGGGAAACGCCCGATGCCGCGCCGGGCGGTGCGACCACCCGTGGCGGCGATCCGGCCAGCAACGCCGTCGCCGTTCCCGCTGGCTGAAAACAGCGGTTGCCGGGCGGCCGTCCCGTATAGGGGCCGAACGTCACCCGAGGGGTACGGCCTGGTAGCAGCGGCGGCAGCCGCGGTCCTCGTCCGCCGTCAGCGGCCACGCGGCCCCGTCGGCGATCTGGACGCGGAACTCTCCGGTGGAGTCGCAGTAGACCGGATCTCCCCCCGGCCCCACCTCGGCGGTCAGGGCGACGACGACCGTTTCCGGCGGGGCATGGCCACCCCGCCCGTGCGGCACGGTGACGCGGTAGCGCCGACGTGCGGGCCGGGCGGGAGACGCGTGACGGCCGGACAATGACGTGGACACGGCTCCTCCTCGGGGAACCCCCTCCGGACGGAAGAACTCTCCCCCGATTTTTCCACCACCGGCAGGCGAAGGCCAGGGGCATACCGTGACCGATGGGGACGGAACCGGGCGGTTTCGGCCGTGTCGGCGAGAGGGCGCCGGGCGTGCGCCAGGCCGTTTGTCCGCTTACACCAGGGGCACGCGTGGTGCGGGGCGTGCCGGAGAGCCGTCGCGGCACCCGCTCACCCGCGCCGTACAGCGCGCACGCCGGGGAAGGAGCTCCCATGGTCGCGAAGCGGACACCTGGCGGGACCGTGTCGCACCGGCTGATCGACGAGCACCTGGTGGAGGGGCGGATGGAGCCCGGCTCGGAGATCGGCCTGGCCGTGGACCAGACGCTGACCCAGGACGCCACGGGCACGCTGGTGATGCAGGAGCTGGAGGCGCTCGGTCTCGACAGGGTCAGGACGCACGTCAGCGTGCAGTACGTCGACCACAATCTGTTGCAGGCCGACGAGCGCAACGCCGAGGACCACGCGTTCCTGCGGTCGGCGGCGCGCCGCTTCGGCGTCTGGTACTCCAAGCCCGGCAACGGCGTCTCGCACCCGACGCACATGCAGCGTTTCGGGGTTCCCGGCATGACCCTGGCCGGTTCCGACTCGCACACCTGCGCCGCCGGGTCCCTCGGAATGCTCGCGCTCGGCACCGGCGGGCTGGAGGTCGCCCTGGCCATGGCAGGCCGCCCGCTGCACGTGACCATGCCGCGCGTGTGGGGCGTGCGGCTGACCGGGCGCCTGCCTGAGTGGGTGAGCGCCAAGGACGTGGTGCTGGAGATGCTGCGCCGGCACGGGGTGAAAGGCGCGGTCAACCGCATCCTGGAGTACCACGGCCCGGGCCTGGCGGGGCTGACCGCGATGGACCGGCACGTCATCGCGAACACGGGCGCGGAGCTGGGGGCGACCACCACGGTGTTCCCCGCCGACGACGCGGTGCGGGACTTCCTGCGCGCCGAGGGCCGCGAGGAGGACTTCCGCGAGATCGTTCCGGAACCCGGCGCGGTGTACGACCTGGACGAGGAGATCGACCTGTCGGCGCTCGAACCCCTCATCGCCCGGCCCACGTCACCGGGCAACGTCGTGCCGGTGCGCGAGGTCGCGGGCGAGCCGGTCGGCCAGGTGGTGATCGGCTCCTCGGCGAACCCCGGGCTGCGGGACTTCGCGGTGGCGGCGGCGATGGTCAAGGGCCGGCAGACGGACAACGCGGTGAGCTTCGACGTCAATCCGACCTCGCGCGAGATCCTCCAGGACCTCACGCGCTCCGGCGCGACCTTCGACCTGATCGCGGCCGGCGCGCGCATCCACCAGGCGGGCTGCCTGGGCTGCATCGGCATGGGCCAGGCCCCGGCCGCCGGACGCAACAGCCTGCGTACGTTCCCGCGCAACTTCCCCGGACGCTCGGGCACCGAGGACGACGCGGTCTGGCTGTGCTCGCCGGAGACCGCCGCGGCCTCCGCGCTCACCGGCGTCATCACCGACCCCCGCGAGTGGGCCGCGGCCGGTCACGTCCGGTGTCCGCGGCCGGATCTCCCCGGGCACGCGGCCGTCAACACCGCGATGCTCCAGGCGCCCGCGCCGCCGGAGGAGGCGGCGCGGACGGAGCTGGAGCGCGGTCCCAACATCAGCGGACTGCCCGCCGCCGAACCGCTGCCCGATGTGATCGAGGGCCCTGCCCTGCTCAAGGTCGGCGACAACGTGTCGACCGACGAGATCTCCCCCGCGGGCGCGAAGGCCCTGCCGTACCGCTCCAACATCCCCAAGCTGGCCGAGTTCACGTTCACCCGCATCGACCCCGGCTACCCCGAGCGGGCGGCGGCGGTGCGGGACGAGGGCGGCCACTTCGTGGTGGGCGGCGACAACTACGGCCAGGGCTCCTCCCGCGAGCACGCCGCGATCACCCCGCGCCATCTGGGGCTGCGGGCCGTCGTCGCCAAGTCCTACGCGCGCATCCACTGGCAGAACCTCGCGAACTTCGGTGTGCTGGCGCTGGAGTTCGCCGACCCGGCCGACTACGACCGCGTCGAGCAGGGCGACCGCCTCCGGCTGGAGGGCACGCACGCCGCCCTCGCCCCCGGTGGCGAAACTGCCCTGCGGCTACGCAACATGACCAGGGATCAGGTTTACGACGTGCGTCACCGGCTGTCCGACGGCCGCCGCAGCGCCGTCCTGGCCGGCGGCATCATCCCCGAACCCGCCCAGCGCGACTCCTAGGCCCCGCGCCCCCGCGACCGCCGGCACCGGCCCCATGAGCAGGCCGTATGACCCGCGATCAGCTGCCCCGTGGTTCCTCCCGCTTATGGACATCGCCCCTGCGACGTGCTCTCATGCCAGCGCGAACCCGGTTTTCCAACGTTGCAAGGCCGGTGCGCGCGAGGAACAGCACGGCATGGACGGGCCGTGCGTCCGATACAGATCGGAGTTGTCCATGAAAGCCGCATCACGGATGCGACGCCTCAGATCCGCGCGACGGCAGCTCGGGGCTGCCGCCGCGCTGGCCGTCGGCGCCGCCGTCACGCTCGCCGGCGCGGGCCCGGCGGCCGCCGGCAGCGCATCGACGGCAGCCTCGGCCGCCTCCTCCGGCGCCGCCGGGCACGCCCACCGCATCCCCACCGTCTCCGCCGGGGACGCCCGCTTCGAGATCCTCTCGCCCACGCTGATCCGCACCGAGTACGCGGGCGACGGGAAGTTCACCGACGACCCCACCTTCAACGCGATCGGGCGCGACGGCTTCACCCCCGCCGCGTACACCGCCAAGAAGGCCGACGGCTGGCTGACCATCAGGACCAGCGCGGTGGTGCTGAAGTACAAGCTGGGCGCGGGGGCGTTCGACGCCTCGAACCTCTCGGTGCAGCTGACCGCGGGCGGCACGCCGGTGACGGCCGCGCCGTGGCAGCTGCTGACCTGTTCGCTCGGCGCGCTCTGCGAGGGCGAGAACCTCAGCCTCAACGGCGTGTCCGTGGCCTCGGACCACACCGGCCACACCGGTACCGGCTTCGCCGCCGGCTTCTCGGGCACCGGCAGTTCCGCGTCCGCCGACATCGATGTCAAAGCCGCGGGCAGCTACCAGTTCGACCTGCGGTACGCCAACTCCCAGGGCGGCGACGGCAAGAACGAGGCCCGGACGCTGACCCTGACGGTGGACGGCGGCGCGGCGAAGCAGCTGACCCTGCCGACGACCGCGAACTGGGACACCTGGAACGTGGTCACCACGGCCCTCGACCTCACCGCCGGCCGCCACACGATCGCGCTCACCCGCACCGCCTCGGACTCCGGGAACGTCAACCTGGACAGCGTCGCGCTGGTGAACCCGGGCGACCCGTACCCGGCGGCCTCCACCACCGCGATCCCCGACTGCCTGCTCGGTGCCAGCTGCGAGGCCGAGGCCGGCCGGATCAGCGGCAGCGCGGGCGTCGCGACCGACCACCAGGGCTACGCGGGCAGCGGGTTCGTCGCCGAGCTCAACCAGGGGTCGAGCCTGACCACCCACCTGGTCGGCGTGCCCTCCGACGGCACGTACACGCTGCGGGTGCGCTACGCCAACGGCAGCGGCGGGGACGGCCTGCACCAGACGCGCACCGCGGCCGTCTCCGCGGGCGGCGCCACCGCCACGCTGAGCCTTCCGGCCACCGCCGACTGGAACGACTGGCAGACCGCCTCGGTTCCCGTCACGCTGAAGGCGGGCGAGGACGACGTCACCCTGAGCTGCCCCGACGCCGGCAGCTGCCACGTCAACCTCGACACCGTCTCGCTGGCGTCGCCTGGCGCCGCCGCCGCGCAGCCGCACCTCCCGCTCGGCGGCTACCGGCGCGGCCTGGACGGCGTGACCGGCAACGGCGCCGCGCCGGTGACCACGCCCGGCCTGCTCAACAAGGACGGCTGGTACCTGCTGGACGACACGCCGTCGGCGCTGTACGACGTCGCCGATCAGAAGGTCACCCAGCGGCCCTCGCACGGCGGCGCGCCCTACCAGGACGGCTACGTGTTCGGTTACGGCCACGACTACAAGCAGGGGCTGGGCGACCTCGCCACCCTCACCGGTCCGCCGGCGCTGCTGCCGCAGTGGGCGTACGGCGTGTGGTACTCGGAGTACATCGACCGCAACGCCGCGGACTACGAGAACACGATCCTGCCGGCGTTCCGCTCCGAGGGCGTCCCGCTGGACGTGCTGGTGACCGACACCGACTACAAGGCCGTGAACGACTGGAGCGGCTGGGAGATCGACCCGGGCAGGTTCCCCGACCCCAAGGGGTTCTTCGACTGGTCGGCCGACCAGGGACTGCACAACACGCTCAACGTGCACCCCAGCATCCTCGCCTCCGACCCGCAGTTCGCCCAGGCGCAGGCCACGGCCAAGGGCAAGCTGACGCCGGGCGGCTGCGCGGGCGGCGCCTCGGTCCAGAACAACTGCTACACCTTCGACTTCGGCGACCCCGACCAGCTGAAGGCGTATCTGGACCTGCACCGGACGATGGACCAGCAGGGCAACGACTTCTGGTGGCTGGACTGGTGCTGCGACGCCTCCCAGTCCTCGATGCCGGGCGTGACGCCGGACGCGTGGATCAACCAGCAGTACGCCACGATGACCGGCAAGACGCTCGGCCGCGGCTTCGTCCTGTCGCGGGCCTACGGCTCGCTGCAGGCGGCCGGTTACAGCGGCCAGGCCGGGCTGCCGACCGGACCGTGGGCGGACAAGCGCACCACCGTCCACTTCACCGGCGACACCTCCTCCACCTGGGGCACCCTGAAGCTGGAGGTCGGCTACACCCCCGGTGAGTCCGCCGCGACCGGCATGGCCGCCATCACGCACGACATCGGCGGCCACAACGACACGACCGGGCTGACCGGTTCCGAGACGTACACCGACGGCGGCGGCACGCACACCACGCACAAGCTGCCGGACGATCTGTACGCCCGCTGGGTGCAGTTCGGCGCCTTCCAGCCGATCGACCGGCTGCACAGCAACCACAGCGACCGGCTGCCCTGGCAGTACGGCACGCAGGCCCGCCAGTCCGCCGACAAGTTCCTCAACCTCCGCGAGAACCTGATCCCCTACACCTACTCCCTCGCGGAGGAGGCGGCGACCACCGGCGTGCCGATCGTCCGCCCGACGTACCTGGAGTACCCGGACGAGGCGCAGGCGTACGCCACCGCCGGCAGCGAGTACTTCTACGGCTCGAACGTCCTGGTCGCGCCGGTGACGACGCCGGGCACGACGGCGACGACCTCGGTGTGGTTCCCGCCCGGCCAGTGGACCGACTACTTCACCGGCAAGACCTACCAGGGCGGCACCACCCAGGACGTCACCACCGACCTGAACTCGATGCCGGTGTTCGTCAAGGCCGGCGGCATCCTGCCGACCCGCACCACGAACGTCTCCAGCAACGACAAGAACCCGCTGACCGACGTCACCCTGAGCGTCGCCACCGGCGCCTCCGGTTCGTACCGCCTCTATGAGGACGACGGCACGAAGGCGGCGGCCCGCCCCGGCCACAGCGCCACGACGACCGTCCGGTACGCGCAGGACGGCGCGCGGCACACCGTGACGATCGGCGCGGCGCAGGGCGGCTTCCACGGCCAGGTGCAGAACCGGCGGTGGACGCTGTCGCTGCTCGGCACGGCGCACGCGCCCACCAAGGTCACCGCGTCGGGCGTGCGGCTGACCGCGCACGACTACCACTGGGACAGCGCCACCGGGATCCTCACGGTGACCCTGCCGCAGCACAACGTGCACAGCCCGATCACCGTCACGTACCAGTAAGGAGGCAGAGACAACACCAGGAGGCACGGCTAAGGGTTTCCTCCCCTAGGGGAGCCCATGGCCGATGGCCGACGACCGCCCGTGGACCGGTGCACAGTGCGCCGGTCCACGGGCGGTCCCACGTCACGGCTCGGCGGGCCGGGAAAGGCAGCAGGCCCCGGGAGGACGCGGGGCCTCAGCGGTCGCCCGGCGGACCGCCGGGGCGGCCGGTCCGCCGGTCCACGGGCGGACGTACGGCGAGTGCGGCCCGCAGCGTCGGGCGCACGGTGAAGACGTCCTCGGTGCGGGTGAGCCGCAGCAGCCGCACCGCCTGCGGCGGCGGACCGGCGAGGACCAGCGGCACCCCGGCGGACCTGGCGTCGACGCGGGTGCGCAGCAGCGCGTTGAGCACGGTGGAGTCGCAGAAGCCGATGCCGGCCAGATCGACCACGAGGAGGGCGGGGCGCGCCGCCACGGCGTCCGCGAGCGAGCGGCGCAGCAGGTCGCGGCGGTGCACGGTCACCTCGCCGGTGAGGGTCAGGACCAGGACGTGGTCCTGCGGCCAACCCGCCGTCACCCGCAGCTGCGGGAGCGGCGCGGCGCCTGCGTCCGGCGGTCCCGGCCGGCCCCGGAGCCACTGGCGTGACTGGTGCGAGGGGAGCATGAGCGGTCCCTCCTCCCGGAGGTTTCCCTTTCCGATGATCCCACCGGGCCGCGCCCCGCGCCTCCGCGACCGCCTAACCGCCCAACGATCCGACCGCCCGGGCAGCGCGCCTCCTCGCCTCCGCGGCCGCGCGGCGCCTGTACCGGCCGTACTCGGCGCTCCCATGCACTCAACACCCCATAAGGAACAAAAGCCGCAAAAGGTTTCACGGCCGGACCGCCGGGCACACCACTTTCGTGCTTCGGACCGCAGATGCCACGTCCGGGCGGAACCGGCCCCCCGGTCCCGCCCGGCGCCCCCGCACCGGACACCCCCACGACGACGCACCGGACACCGCAGAGGCGTTCCGGCGCCTGGCCCGCATGCCGGAGGGCCCGGCCAAGGAGGAGCTGCGCCAGCAGATCGCCACCGCCTGGCTGCCGATGGCGCACCGGCTCGCCTCCCGCTACCGCAACCGCGGCGAGTCCCTCGACGACCTGCGCCAGGTCGCCGCGCTCGGCCTGGTCAAGGCGGTGACGCGGTACGACCCGGAGCGCGGCGCGGCGTTCGAGAGCTATGCGGTGCCGACCATAGACGGCGAGATCAAGCGCCATTTCCGCGACTGCCTGTGGTCGGTGCACGTGCCGCGCCGGGTCCAGGCGCTGCGGG
Organism: Streptomyces sp. IBSBF 3018; assembly: GCA_050613715.1. Classification (GTDB taxonomy): domain Bacteria; phylum Actinomycetota; class Actinomycetes; order Streptomycetales; family Streptomycetaceae; genus Actinacidiphila. The sequence continues at coordinate 504 of JAJSZB010000121.1, read as the reverse complement.
CGCGGGTGCGTGCGGCGAGCCTGGAGCTGGCCCAGGAGAGCGGCGGCCGGGCGCCGACGACCGCCGAGATCGCCGCGCGCGCCCAGCTGACCGAGCAGGAGGCCGCGGACGGGCTCGCGGCGCTGGAGAGCTTCAGCTCGCTGTCGCTGGACGCGCAGCGCCAGAGCGGCCGCCCCGTGGACACGCTGCCGCTGCCGCTCGGCGAGACGCTGGGCGCCCCCGACCCGGCGATCGAGGTGGTGGTGGACCGCGAGTCGGTCAAGCCGCCGCTGTGCCGGCTGCCCGAGCGCGAGCGCCACATCCTCTACCTGCGGTTCTTCTGCGGGATGACGCAGAGCGCGATCGCCGACACGCTCGGCATCTCGCAGATGCACGTGTCGCGGCTGATCGCCCGTTCCTGTTCGGCGGTCCGGGCGGAGCTGGCCCGGGGCCTGGCCGACGAGACGGGCCCCTGCGGCACCTGACCGACGCGGCCGGACCTCGCGGCCCGCCCCTCAACCGGCC
>JAJSZB010000120.1:0-17476 GCA_050613715.1 Streptomyces sp. IBSBF 3018 | reverse complement strand
CGGTGGGGGCCGTGCAGGCCGCCGGGGCCGCGGGGGCGCGCTCAGCCGTGCAGGGCGGCGGCGATCGAGCGGGTCAGCGCGCCGGGCACGTCGTCGACCAGCAGGTGACGCCCGTCCGCGACGATCCGACGGCCGCCGACCACGGTGTGCAGGACGTCCGCCGCGGTCGCGGCGAATACCGCGGTCTCCGCGCCCAGGCGCGGCGCCGGGCCCGCGGTGCGCACCGAGTCCAGCGCGATCACGGTGAAGTCGGCGAGCGCGCCGGTCTCCAGCCGGCCCGCCTCCGGCCAGCCGAGGCTCGCGTGGCCGTCCTCGGTGGCCGCGCGCAGCAGCTGACCGGCCGTCCAGTGGCCGCGGCTGCGGCTGCGCAGCCGTTCGTTCAGCTCCATCGCGCGCGCCTCGGCCAGCAGGTCGATCACCGCGTGGCTGTCGCTGCCCAGGCTCAGCGCGCTGCCGGCGCGCCGCAGTTGGGGCGCCGGGCCGATGCCGTCGGCCAGGTCCCGTTCGGTCGTGGGGCACATGCAGACGGTGCTGCGGGCGCGGCCGAGCAGGCCGATGTCCTCGCCGGTGAGGTGGGTGGCGTGCACCGCGGTGGTGTGCCGGCCCCAGAAGCCGGAGTCGGCGAGCAGCCGGGCCGGGGTGCGGCGGTGCACGGCGACGCAGGCGTCGTTCTCCGCGGGCTGTTCCGACAGGTGCACATGGGTGGGCACACCGTCCGTCCACCGGGCGAAGTCGGCGTAGCCGTCCTTGTCGGAGAAGGCCCGCACCGAGTGCAGCGCGGCGCCGATCCTGGCGTGCTCGCCGCCCTTGGCCGCGCTGCCCTCGCGCAGCCGGGTCCAGCGCTCGTGCCAGCGCTCGGCGGTGCCGTCGCCGAAGCGGGCCTGGACGCCCTCCAGCGGCCGGTAGCCGTCGCGGGTCAGCCCGCCGTGCAGATAGACGGTGTCCAGCAGGGTGATGCGGATGCCGGCCTCGGCCGCGGCGGCGATCAGCGCCTCGCCCATGGCGTTGGGGTCGGCGTACGGCCTGCCGTCCGGCCGGTGGTGCAGGTAGTGGAACTCGCCGACGCAGGTGACGCCGGCCAGCGCCATCTCGGCGTAGGTCGCGCGGGCGAGGTCGAAGTAGGAGTCGGGAGTGAGGTGGTAGGCGACGGAGTACATGAACTCGCGCCAGGTCCAGAAGGTCCCGGTGCCGACCTGGACGGTGCCGCGCAGCGCCCGGTGGAAGGCGTGGCTGTGCGCGTTGGCCAGGCCCGGCAGCGCCAGGCCGCGCAGCACGGTGGCGCCGGGCGGGGGCGCCTCGACGCCGGTGCGCAGCTCGGTGACGCGTCCGCCGTCGGCGGTCAGCAGCACGCCCGGCTCCACCACCGGGTCCAGCCAGGCGTGCTCCAGCCAGTACGTCACCCGCACGCGAGACCCTCCAGTACGTCGGCCAGCGCGCCGACCCCGGCGGCGCAGTCGTCCTCGCCGGCGGACTCGGCCGGGGAGTGCGAGACGCCGGTGGGGTTGCGCACGAACAGCATGGCGGTCGGCACGGCCTCGGAGAGGATTCCGGCGTCGTGTCCCGCGCCGGTGGGCAGCACCGGGGCCGGTACGCCCCCTCCGACCAGGGCGGCGAGCCTGTCGCGCAGTTCGTGGGAGAACTCCACCACCGGGGTGAAGGACTCGCGGGTGACGGTCACCGCGACGCCGTCGCGGGCCCCGCGCTCGCGGGCGGCCTGCTCGATCGCGGTGACGACCGCGGCGAGGGTGTCCTCGTCGGCGGCGCGGGAGTCCAGCCAGCCGCGCACCCGGGAGGGGATGGCGTTGACGCCGTTGGGGTCGACGGCGACCTTGCCGAAGGTGGCCAGCGCGCCGGCCAGCCGCGCCTTCTTGCGGGCGGCGAGCACGGTGGTGGCGTAGGTGAGCATCGGGTCGCGGCGGTCCTCCAGCCGGGTGGTGCCGGCGTGGTTGGCCTCGCCGTCGAAGTCGAACCGCCAGCGGCCGTGCGGCCAGATCGCGGAGGCGACGCCGACCCGGTGACCGCCGAGGTCGAGGGCGCGGCCCTGCTCGATGTGGAGCTCGACGAAGGCGCCGATGCGGGCGAGGCGTTCGGGGTCGGGGCCGATCGCCTCGGGGTCGCGGCCGGCCCGTTCCATCGCGCGGGCGAGGGTGACGCCGTCGGCGTCGCGCAGCTCCCGGGCGCGCTGCGGGGTGAGCCGGCCCGCGGTGAGCCGGGAGCCGGTGCAGGCGACGCCGAAGCGGGCGCCTTCCTCGTCGGTGAAGTTGACGATGCCCAGCGGGCGTTGCGGGGCCGCGCCGCGGGCGCCCAGCTCGTCCAGGGCGGCGAAGGAGGAGACCACGCCGAGCGGGCCGTCGAAGGCGCCGCCGTCGGGCACCGAGTCCAGGTGGGAGCCGGTGACGACGGCGTCGCCCGCGGCCGGGTCGCCGAGCCAGGCCCACTGGTTGCCGTTGCGGTCGACCTCGTAGGCCAGGCCGCGCGCCTCGGCCTGGGCGCGGAACCAGGCGCGGCAGTCGGCGTCCGCGCCCGTCCAGGCGTAGCGGCGGTAGCCGTGGGTGCCGGCGTCGCGACCGATGGGGGCGAGGTCCCGCCACATCTCGTGGAAGCCCGTGCCGGGCCTGGCGGACGCGCCGGAGCCCGCGGACGCTCCGGGGCCCGTGAGGGTGCCGGGCTTGGGGCTGCCGGGCGTGGCTGCTCCGGACGCGGGGTCCGCCGGGCGTCCTGGCCGCGCGGGGTCGGGGGCGCCGCCGGGGGGCGCGCCGGTCACTCGGACTCCCGCATCGGGACGCGGACGCCGCGCTCGGCGGCGACCTCCTCCGCGCGCTCGTAGCCGGCGTCGACGTGCCGGATGACGCCCATGCCGGGGTCGTTGGTGAGCACCCGGCGGATCTTCTCGCCGGCCAGCGCGGTGCCGTCGGCGACGGTGACCTGGCCGGCGTGCAGGGAGCGGCCGATGCCGACGCCGCCGCCGTGGTGGATGGAGACCCAGGAGGCGCCGGAGGCGACGTTGACCATGGCGTTGAGCAGCGGCCAGTCGGCGATGGCGTCGGAGCCGTCGCGCATGCCCTCGGTCTCGCGGTAGGGGGAGGCGACCGAGCCGGTGTCGAGGTGGTCGCGGCCGATCACGACGGGCGCCTTGAGCGTGCCGTCGGCGACCATCTCGTTGAACCGCTCGCCGGCCCGGTCGCGTTCGCCGTAGCCGAGCCAGCAGATGCGGGCCGGCAGGCCCTGGAAGTGGACCCGCTCGCCGGCCAGTCTGATCCAGCGGGCCAGCGACTCGTTCTCCGGGAACAGGTCGAGGACGGCCCGGTCGGTGGCCGCGATGTCGGCAGGATCGCCGGACAGCGCGGCCCAGCGGAACGGCCCGCGGCCCTCGCAGAACAGCGGGCGGATGTACGCGGGCACGAAGCCGGGGAAGGCGAACGCCCGCTCGTACCCGGCCAGTTGCGCCTCGCCGCGGATGGAGTTGCCGTAGTCGAAGACCTCGGCGCCCGCGTCCTGGAAGCCGACCATGGCCTCCACGTGCCGGGCCATGGACGCGCGGGCCCGCTCGGTGAACTCGGCGGGCTTCTCGGCGGCGAAGGACGCCATGTCGGCGAAGTCCACGCCGGTCGGCAGATAGGCCAGCGGGTCGTGCGCGGAGGTCTGGTCGGTGACGATGTCGACGGGCGCGCCCAAGGCGAGCGCGCGCGGCAGCACCTCGGCGGCGTTGCCGAGCACGCCGATCGACAGCGGGCGGCGGGCGGCCCGCGCCTCGGCGGCCAGCCGCAGCGCCTCGTCGAGGGAGTCGGCCCTCACGTCGAGGTAGCGGTGTTCGATGCGCCGCTCGATGGCCCGCGGGTCGCAGTCGACGCAGATGACGACGCCGCCGTTCATGGTGACGGCCAGCGGCTGCGCGCCGCCCATGCCGCCGAGGCCCGCGGTGAGCGTGACGGTGCCGGCCAGGGTGCCGCCGAAGCGCTTCTCGGCGACGGCGGCGAAGGTCTCGTAGGTGCCCTGGAGGATGCCCTGGGTGCCGATGTAGATCCACGAGCCGGCGGTCATCTGCCCGTACATGGTCAGCCCGAGGGCTTCGAGGCGGCGGAACTCCTCCCAGGTGGACCAGTCGCCGACCAGGTTGGAGTTGGCGATCAGCACCCGCGGCGCCCACTCGTGGGTCTGCATGACGCCGACCGGGCGGCCGGACTGGACCAGCATCGTCTCGTCCTGCTTCAGCCCGCGCAGGGTGCGGACCATGGCGTCGAAGGAGTTCCAGTCCCGGGCGGCCTTGCCGGAGCCGCCGTAGACGACCAGCTTCTCCGGGTGCTCGGCCACCTCCGGGTCGAGGTTGTTCTGCAGCATGCGCAGGGCGGCCTCCTGCTGCCAGCCCCGAGCGGTCAGCTCCGTCCCGCGCGGCGCGCGCACCGGCCTCGGTCCCGTCATCGCTGCGGCCTCCTCTTGGCTCGGGCGGTGCCCGCGTCGTGTCCTCGTGGTGTCCGTCCATTCACATCCTGGCCACCTGAATATCTCTAGTCAACAAGGCGGCGGCCGGGACCGGCTCCCCAGGCGCTGCCCGGGCGCTCCCGGACCGTTCGCCGGCCGTTCCGCGAGGCGTTCCCAGGGCCGTTCCGCGAGGCGTTCCGCGGGGCGGACCGGGGTGGCGGGGCCGAACGGGGAGGTGATGGGATGGTCGTCATGACGGATGAGCTGGGGATACGGCGGGGTCACGCGCTGCGCGCTGCGGTGGACCGGGGACTGGTGGGCGAGCACGAGCCGGTCGTGGGACTGCTCGACGTCACGGGCATCGAGCGCAGCGCGGCCGGCCTGCGGGCCGCTTTCGCCACTCCCGGCGTCGCCGTCACGCACACCTTCGCCGTCAAGGCCGCGTCCCTGGTGCCGGTGCTGGCGCTGCTGGGCGAGCTGGGGCTCGGCGCGGAGGTGGCCAGCCCCGGCGAGCTGGCGCTCGCCCGCGCCGCCGGCATCCCCGCCGACCGGATCGTGCTGGACTCCCCCGCCAAGACCGCCGCTGAGCTGCGCGAGGCGCTGGCGCTGGGCATCGCGGTGAACGCCGACAACCCGCAGGAGCTGGCCAGGATCGACGCGCTGCGCGCCGCCGCGCCCGCGGGCGCCCCGGCCGCGCCGGTCGGCCTGCGGGTCAACCCGCAGATCGGCGCCGGCAGCATCGGCGCGATGAGCACGGCGACCTCGACCTCCAAGTTCGGGGTGGCGCTGCGCGACCCGGGCGCGCTGGAGTGGGTGCTGGACGCCTACGCCGAGCGGCCCTGGATGAACCGCCTGCACACGCACACCGGTTCGCAGGGCGTACCGCTGGAGCTGATGGCGGCGGGCGTCCGCGAGGCGTACGAGCTGGCCGAGCGGATCAACGCGGCGGCCGGCCGGCAGCAGGTCGAGGTCCTCGACATCGGCGGCGGCCTCCCGGTGAACTTCGGCTCCGACGCCACGGAGCCCGGCTTCGCCGCGTACGCGGACCTGCTGCGCGCCGAGGTCCCCGGGCTGTTCGACGGCCGGTACGGGCTGGTCACCGAGTTCGGCCGCTCCCTGCTGGCCAAGAGCGGCACGGTGCTGGCCCGGGTGGAGTACGCCAAGTCGGCCGGCGGGCGGGCGATCGCGGTCACCCACGCCGGCGCGCAGGTGGCCACCAGGACCGTGTTCGTGCCCGAGGCGTGGCCGATCCGGGTGCTGGCGCTGGACCCCAAGGGCCGGGAGAAGACCGGCGACCCGGTGGTCCAGGACGTCGCCGGGCCCTGCTGCTTCGCCGGCGACCTGGTGGCGCGCGGGCGCGAGCTGCCGCGGCTGGCGGCCGGCGACCACGTCGCGCTGCTGGACACCGGCGCGTACTACTTCTCCACCCACTTCGCCTACAACTCGCTGCCCCGGCCGGCGGTCCATGCGTTCACCGCGCACGCGGACGGCGCGGTCGACTTCGCGCCGGTGCGGGCCGCGCAGACCGAGGCGGAGCTGCTCGCCGAGAGCGGCGGCGGCCTGCCGCGGCTGCGGCGCGGGGCGTGACGCGATGTCCGACGCAGGGCGTGACGCGGGTCCGGCCCGGGGCGTGACGCGAGGTCCGGCGCGGGATGCGGCGGGCGTACGGCCGGGTGCGCGCGGGCCCGGGCCCGGCGGACGCGGCCGGAAGCGCCGGCGCTCGGCGCTGCCCGGCGCTCGGCCCAGCCCGGCGCTCAGCCGCGGCGGCGGGGGCCGCCGCCGGGGGCCGCGTCGCCCGCGGCGATCCCGGTGAGCTGGTAGTGCGTACGGTCGCCGTCGGGGCGCACCCACAGCAGCGCGTCGTGCGAGCGCTCGATCCGCGCGACCCGGCGGGACCTGAACCACATCCCCGCGCCGATCCCGGCCAGCAGCATGCCGCCCGCGCAGGGCAGCGCCGCCGAGGAGGCCAGCGCGACGACGAAGGCCGCCACCAGCCACCACCGCCGCCGGCGCAGCCAGGCGCGCGCGGTCACCTTGCGGTCCTGGAGGAAGACGGTCTTCGCGGCCCGGGACGCGCCCCTGGCCCGTTCGCCGTAGCGCCCGCCGCGCACCAGGAAGGCGGCCGCCGCGGCCACCAGGAACAGCGCGGCGCCGGCCATGACGCCGATCCGCCGCCCGGTCGGGCTGAACGTCACCGCGGTGCCGGGCGCCGCCGCGACCACGCCGACCCACCACAGCCAGCACGCCGCCGCGCGCACCGTCACCGCCACCCGCGCCAATGTGTAGGCCCCGCGCACCACGCCGCGCTCCCTCCTCGTCGACCGTCAAAGGTGCTCGGGAGGTTAGCCAGCGAATCTCAGATTTTCCTTAAGACCGGGACGCGGCCGTTTTCCTCAAGGCCGCGTCACGACCAGTCGTCCTTCGCCGTGTCCTGCCGGTCCCGGGTGAACAGGCCCGTCACGCTCTGTGCGACGTTGACGCCGACGATGCCCGCCCAGGTGATGAAGAGGCCGCCGGCGCCCGCGTTCACCGCGCCGATCGCGGACAGCGGGATCGCCAGCACCAGCGTGACGCCCGCGAAGCCGTAGCGGGCGAAGCGCGGGTTGGGCGAGGGCGGGCCGATGGGCCGGCGGTCGGCGCGGGCGAACGACGTCTGCTGCTGGGCCAGTTCCCGCCGCACCCGCTGCTCCACGTGGCTGTCCACGCGGGCGGCCACCTTGTCCATGAACGAGTCGACGAGCTCCGACTCGTACTCCGCGCCGAGGTCCTTGCGGGCCTGGAGGGTCGCGGACAGTTCCTTCTTCAGTTCCGGGTCGCGGGCGTCCATGGGCCCACCGTAGGAGCGGACCCGCGTGGGCGACACTGGGGATAGCCCCCGACTTGCCCGGGGGAATGCCGTCCTTCAGGAGGATCGCCATGCCCGTCGCCCCTGTGCTCACCGCCCTGCACGCGGGCTCGGGCGGCGACCGCCGCGACGCGGTGACGGTGGCCGGGCGTTCCTGCTCCTACGAGGAGCTGCTCGGCGCGGCCGGGGCGGTGGCCCGCAGGGCGGCGGGCGCCAAGGCGTTCGCGGTGGAGGCGACGGCGTCGCTGGAGACCGTCGCCGCGGCCGTCGGCGCCCTGCTGGCCGGCGTGCCCCTGGTGCCGGTCGCGCCGGACGCCGGGCCGGCCGAGCGCGAGCACCTGCTGCGCGACTCGGGAGCCGAACTGCTCCCGGTGGACTTCGCCGAGCGCGCCGACTTCACCGGCGCGCCCGCCGGCGACGCTGCCCTGGTCCTCTACACCTCCGGCACCACCGGCCCGCCCAAGGGAGTGGTGCTCGGCCGCGCGGCTCTGGCCGCCGACCTCGACGCGCTCGCCGCCGCCTGGCAGTGGACCGCCGACGACACCCTCGTGCACGGCCTGCCGCTGTTCCACGTGCACGGCCTGGTGCTCGGCGTGCTCGGCGCGCTGCGCACCGGCAGCCGCCTGGTGCACACCGGCCGGCCCACGCCCGCGGCCTACGCGGAAGCCGGCGGCAGCCTCTACTTCGGCGTGCCCACCGTCTGGACCCGGGTGGCCCGCGACGAGGCGGCGGCCCGTGCGCTGTCCGGCGCCCGGCTGCTGGTCTCCGGCAGCGCGCCGCTGCCCGCGCCGGTCTTCCACGCGATGCGGGAGCTGACCGGCCAGGCGCCGGTCGAGCGCTACGGCATGACGGAGACCCTGATCACGGTGAGCGCCCGCGCCGACGGGCCGCGGCTGCCGGGCGCGGTCGGCACCCCGCTGCCCGGGATCGCCACCCGTATCGAGGAGTCCGCCGACGGCATCGGCGAGCTGCAGCTGACCGGCCCCACCCTCTTCGACGGCTACCTCGGCCGCCCCGACGCCACCGCCGCCTCGTACACCGCCGACGGCTGGTTCCGCACGGGCGACATCGCCTCGGTCGACGCCGACGGGACCCACCGCATCGTCGGCCGCGCCTCCACCGACCTGATCAAGTCCGGCGGCTACCGGATCGGCGCGGGCGAGGTGGAGAACGCTCTGCTCGCCCATCCGGCCGTACGCGAGGCGGCGGTGATCGGCGCGCCGCACCCCGACCTCGGCGAGGAGATCGTGGCCTACGTGGTGGCGGACGGCGTCACGGCCGCCGAGCTGACCGACTTCGTGGCCGCACTGCTGTCCGTGCACAAGCGGCCGCGCACCGTGCGGTTCCTGCCGGAACTGCCGCGCAATGCCATGGGCAAGCCGCAAAAGAGGTTGCTCCCCCAAGCGTGACGGGATAGGCGTAGAGGCCCGGACACCGGGAAGGAAGGCCCTCCGAAGGAGGCGCACCCCGCGCAGGGGCGCTCCCGGGAGAGGAACCGCTTCCTCGCCGGACCGGGGGACCCCCGATGCGACGCTTGCCGGGCGGCAAGTAAGCTCAGGGTTCGCAAACCCACCCCACACCGGGCGGCCGAGGCGCCGTCCGGGTCGCCGATACCCGGGTACCGCTCCAAAGGGTGGCGGTGATACGTCCTGCCATGGAGGCAGCACCGCATGTTCCACCGCATCGGACGCACCGTCGTCCGCCATCCGATCTGGACGATCGTCGCATGGGTGATCGCCGCCGTGGCGATCGTCGCCACCGCGCCGAGCCTGCCGTCCAACAGCGACGAGAGCAGCTTCCTGCCGAGCAGCTACGAGTCGATCAAGGCCATGAACCTCCAGGAGAAGGCGTTTCCCCAGGCCTTCACCCCGGCCGCGATCGTGCTCTACCAGCGCTCCGACGGCTCCGCGCTGACCGCCGCCGACAAGGCGGACGTCACCCGCATCACCGAGGAACTGGGCCGGAAGAAGATCGACCAGGTCCAGAAGGTCGTGGACGGCTCCGTCTCCAAGGACGGCAAGTACCAGACCGCCCTGGTGCAGATGGACAAGAAGAGCGACGGCCAGCCCAAACAGGCCGACGCGGCCAAGGCGCTGCGCGAGGACTCCACGTCCCTGGCCAAGGGCACGCACCTGAAGGTGCAGGTCGGCGGTCAGGCCGCGCAGAACCTCGACCAGCAGGACGCCGGCAAGACGTCGGACGCGGTCGCGCTGGTCGGCTCGCTGCTGATCATCATCATCACGCTGTCGATCATCTTCCGGTCGCCACTGGTGGCGGTGCTGCCGCTGGTGCTGCTGATCGGGGTGGTCTTCACCGTCGCCAACGCGCTGATCGCCGACGCCACGAAGATCTTCGGCCTCCAGGCCAACAGTTCCATCTCGGCGCTGCTGATCGTGGTGGTGCTGGGCGTCGGCACCGACTACTTCCTGTTCCTGATGTTCCGCTACCGGGAACGGCTGCGGGCCGGTGACGAGCCGAAGCAGGCGATGATCAACAGTGTCACCCGGGTCGGCGAGGCGATCGCCTCGGCGGCCGGCGCGGTCATCATCGCCTTCTGCGCGCTGGCCCTGTCCACGCTGGGCTTCCTGACCCAGCTCGGCCCGGCGCTGGCCATCCTGGTCGCGGTCACGCTGATCGCGGGGCTCACCCTCTTCCCGGCGATCTGCTCGCTGATCCCGCCGCGGGCGCTGTTCTGGCCCGGCAAGAAGTGGAACCAGGAGCCGCCCGCCACCCGGTACGCGTCGGTCGGCCGTACGGTCGGCCGCCGTCCCGCGCTGGTCGCGGTCGTCTCCGGCCTGGTGATGCTGGTGCTGGCGATCGGCACCTTCGGCTACAAGGCGTCGTACGACCTGGCGTCCGGCTCCATCCCGGACACCAAGGAGTCGATGGTCGTCCAGGACACGCTGACCAAGGCGTACTCCGCCGGCGCCGCCGAGCCGACCAACGTCTACCTCAACAGCTCCGACGGCAAGCCGCTGAGCGGCGACCTGAACAGGTACGCCGACAAGCTGCGCGGCATCGACGGCGTCAGCAGCGTCGCCTTCGACCGGTCCAAGGACCTCAACAAGGCGGGCACCACGGCCAACTACACCGTGACGCTGAAGTACGAGGCGGCCAGCGACAAGGCCATCAAGACGGTCGGCACGGTCCGCACGGTCGCCCACGCCGACGCGCCGCCCGGCACCGAGGCCCTGGTCGGCGGCTCGTCCTCGATCTTCAAGGACATCAACGCGGCCGTGAACCACGACTACCGCACGGTGTTCCCGGTGGCCGCGGTGCTCATCATGGTGATCCTGGGGCTGCTGCTGCGCAGCGTGGTCGCGCCCTGGTACCTGATCGCGTCGGTCGGACTCGGCTTCGGCGCGACCCTGGGCACCACGGTGTGGATCTTCGGCCGCGGCGACGGGCTGATCTTCCTGCTGCCGATCATCATGTACCTGTTCGTGGTGGCCATCGGCACGGACTACAACATCCTGATGATCGCCCGGCTCAGGGAGGAGGCCCGCGAGGGCAGGCAGCCGCGCGAGGCGGCCAGCGAGGCGCTCAAGCACGCGGGCCCGACGATCGGCGCCGCCGGCTTCATCCTGGCCGCGACGTTCGCCACGCTGATGCTCTCCGGCAACGACTTCCTCACCGAGATGGGCTTCACCGTCGCGTTCGGCATCGTGGTCGCCGCGTTCGTGATGGCGATGTTCTTCACGCCGAGCCTCACCGCGCTGATCGGGCACGCCGCGTGGTGGCCCGGGCACGCGGACCGCGACGCCGCGGCGCAGCCGCTGCCGCACGGCGGCGAGGCGGGCGGCGGCCCCGGCGACCCGCGCGAGCGGGAGCGGGACGAGTTCTCGCGGCGCGGCTGAGGCGCGGGCTTCGGCAGGCAGGAACGTTTCGCGCGGACGCGTCACGCGACACGCGCCACGTACGGCGTGAACGGACGGGCGGTCCTGCGGTACGGCTTCACGGCCGGCCGTGGGGCCGCCCGTCCGGCGTGTCCGGGCGCGGGGCCCCGGCTGCGAGCCCTGCCCGGGCCGCGGGGCTCCCTGGCGGTCGGCCCGGCGAGCGGCCCGGCGGTCCGCCCCGGCGGCAGCCCCGGCGGTCGGCGCGCTCCCCGCTTGCCTGGCTGCATATCCTCATGCACCCTCGACGCACGGTGAATAAGGCGACGGCAGGGGACGGACGGTACGGGGAGATGACCGGGGACACGGGCGCGGGCGGCGCCGGCACGGGCGCGGAAGGCGACGGCCCGGGAGTGGGGGACGACGGTCCGGGCGGCGGCGGGGACTCCTCCGCGCGGCTGCTGAAGCTCTTCGAGGCGCACCGGCTCACGCCCACGCAGCGCAGGATCGCGCACTGCCTGGTCCGCAAGGCCGCGGAGGCGCCGTTCCTGTCCAGCGTGGAGGTCGCCGAGCTCGCCGGGGTGAGCCAGCCGTCGGTGACGCGCTTCGCGGTCGCCCTCGGCTTCGACGGCTACCCGGCGCTGCGCCGCCGGCTGCGGGAGGTCGCGCCCACGCGGCAGCCGGCCCGGTCCACGGCGTACAACGAGTACCAGCAGGCCGTGCACGCCGAGATCGAGAACCTGCGGCACCTGGCCGCGCTGCTCGCCGACCCCGCGCCGGTGGCCAGGGCGGGCGCGCTGCTCGCCGCCTCCCGGCCGCTGCCGGTGCTGGGCCTGCGGGCGGCCGGCGCGCAGGCCCGCGGCTTCGCGTACTTCGCCGCCAAGGTGCACCCGGACGTACGCCTGCTGGACGAGGGCGGCACGATGCTCGCCGACCGGATCGACGGCGCGGTGCGGGCCGGCGCGAGCGCGCTGCTGTGCTTCGCGCTGCCCCGGCACCCGCGCGAGGTGGTGGACGCGCTCGGCCACGCCAGGGCCGCCGGGCTGACCGTGGTGACCGTCGCGGACAGCGCCTTCGCGCCGGTCGCCGCACACAGCGACCTGCTGCTGCCGGCCGCGGTCGGCACCGGGCTGGCCTTCGACACGGCCTGCGCGCCGATGCTGCTCGGCCGGGTGCTGCTGGAGTCGATGTGCGACGACCTGCCGGACGCGCAGGCCCGCCTGGAGGAGTTCGACGCGCACGCGGCGGCCCGCGGCCTCTTCGTCGACTGAGGCGGGGCGGAACCCGCGCTCGGGACGCCGATAAGCAGCAAAGAAGACGGGCGGGAACCGCCGCACCCCCGAGGTGACTCGGAGGGCGGGACGACGGCGGTTCCCGCGGGACGCGGGCCGGGTCAGGGCCGGGCCGACGCGTCCGGGCGACCATGGAGTCCGGGAGCCGCTCCGGAAGCCCTGGTGCCGTTCGGTGCGCCGCGCCGGCCGGTCCGTCAGGGTCCCGCCCGGTGCGACATCACTAAATGTGCCGGAGGCTTGTTAAGCGCGTGCTGCGCGGACGTGTCGCGGGTGTACCAGTTCCGCGAACCCCTCAGGCGGCCCCGCCCGTACCGCGGCCGGGCTCCCGATCCGTACGCCTCAGAGCGTGCCGGCCGCCCCGCCCGAGCCGTGGCCGGCCAGGAAGGACAGCAGGTCCTGGCGGCTGACCACGCCGGTCGGCTTGCCCTCCACCAGTACGATCGCCGCGTCCGCGCGCTCCAGCACCGCCATCAGGTCGCCGACCGGCTCGCCCGAGCCGACCTGCGGCAGCGGTGCCGACAGGTGCCGGTCCAGCGGGTCCTCCAGGGTGGCCCGCTTGCTGAACAGCGCGTCGAGCAGGTCGCGCTCCACCACCGAGCCGATCACCTCGGCGGCCATCACGTCCGGGTGGCCGGCGCCCGGCTTGACCACCGGCATCTGCGAGACGCCGTACTCGCGCAGCACCTCGATGGCCTGCCCGACCGTCTCCTCGGGGTGCATGTGCACCAGGTTCGGGATGGCGCCCTGCTTGTCCGCGAGCACGTCGGCGACCCGCGGCTCGCCCTCGCCGTCGTCGAGGAAGCCGTGCGAGCTCATCCACTCGTCGCTGAAGATCTTCGACAGGTAGCCGCGACCGCTGTCCGGCAGCAGCACCACCACCACGTCGTCGGGGCCGAGCTCCGCCGCGACCTTGAGCGCCGCGACGACCGCCATCCCGCAGGAGCCGCCGACGAGCATGCCCTCCTCGCGGGCCAGCCGGCGGGTCATCTGGAAGGAGTCCTTGTCCGAGACGGCCACGATCGCGTCGGCCACCTCGCGGTCGTACGCGGTGGGCCAGAAGTCCTCTCCGACGCCCTCGACCAGGTAGGGGCGGCCGGAGCCGCCGCTGTAGACCGAGCCCTCGGGGTCGGCGCCGATCACCTGGACACGGCCGTCGCTGACCTCCTTCAGGTAGCGCCCGGTGCCGGAGATGGTGCCGCCGGTGCCGACGCCGGCCACGAAGTGGGTGATCCGCCCCTCGGTCTGCTCCCACAGCTCCGGGCCGGTGGAGTGGTAGTGCGACAGCGGGTTGTTGGGGTTGCTGTACTGGTCGGGCTTCCAGGCGTTGGGGGTCTCGCGCACCAGCCGGTCGGACACGTTGTAGTACGAGTCCGGGTGCTCGGGGTCCACCGCGGTGGGGCAGACCACGACCTCGGCGCCGTACGCGCGCAGGACGTTGATCTTGTCCGTGGACACCTTGTCGGGGCACACGAAGACGCAGTGGTAGCCCTTGCGCTGGGCGACCATGGCCAGGCCGACGCCGGTGTTGCCGGACGTCGGCTCCACGATCGTGCCGCCGGGCTTCAGCTCGCCGCTGCGCTCGGCGGCCTCGATCATGCGCAGCGCGATGCGGTCCTTCACCGATCCGCCGGGGTTGAAGTACTCGACCTTGGCCAGGACGGTCGCCTGGATGCCCTCGGTCACGCTGGTGAGCCTCACCAGCGGGGTGTTGCCGACGAGGTCGATCATCGAGTCGTGAAACTGCACCGTGTGTCTCCGGGTTCTCCGTGATGGTCCGGTCAGCCTATGGGTGATGGCCCGTGCATCCCGCACGAAACGTCGGCGGCGGTGTCCGCGTTGACATCTGTACGGTGCCGGGCACCACCTTTGTACGGTGCGGGCGGCGTCGTGGCGCGGGCGGCCCGGGAAAGAGCCGGCGGGGGAAAAGGCCGGCGGACGGCAGGAGTGGCGAAACGGGAGGTGGTCGGCTCGATGTCGAGGGCGAGGGTGGCACGGCGGATCGTGACCGCGGCGGCGTACGGCGGCGGCGGCATCGGCCTGCTCGGCGGGGCGACCGCCGGGTTGCTGCTGACCGAGGTGCGGCTGGCCAAGCGGGTGGTCGGCGGCTCGGGCGACGTGCCGCCGCGGGCCGACGGGCGGTACGGCTCGGCCTTCGCGCACCGCGGTGACGAGCCGCCGCTGCGGCTGGGCTTCCTCGGCGACTCCACGGCCGCCGGGCAGGGGGTGCGCAGGGCCCGCGAGACCCCCGGCGCGCTGCTGGCCTCCGGGCTCGCCGCGGTCGCCGAGCGCCCGGTGCGGCTGGTGAACGTGGCGCGGCCGGGCGCGCGCTCGGACGACCTGGCGCGGCAGGTGGACCTGCTGCTGGGGATCGTGCCGGAGCAGCCGCCGCAGGCGTCCGGGGTGTCCGGGGCGTCCGGGCTGCCGGAGCCCGTGCGGCCGCGGCCGCCGGAGGCCGTGCCGCCGGACGTGGCGGTGGTGATGATCGGCGCGAACGACGTGACGCACCGGATGCCGCTGTCCGCCTCGGTGCGGCTGCTGTCGGACGCGGTGCGGCGGCTGCGCGAGGCCGGCGTCGAGGTGGTCGTGGGCACCTGCCCCGACCTGGGCTCGGTGGAGCCGGTCTACCAGCCGCTGCGCTGGCTGGCCCGGCGGGCGAGCCGGCAGCTGGCGGCCGCGCAGACCATCGCGGTGGTGGAGCTGGGCGGCCGTACGGTCTCGCTCGGCGACCTGCTGGGGCCGGAGTTCGAGGCACGGCCGCGCGAGCTGTTCGGCCCGGACAACTTCCATCCGTCGGCGGAGGGTTACGCGACCGCGGCGATGGCGGTGCTGCCGACGCTGTGCGCGTCGCTGGGGCTGTGGCCGGAGTCCGACGAGCGGCCGGACGCGCGGCGCGGCGAGGGCTTCCTGCCGGTGGACCAGGCGGCGGCCGCGGCGGCCGCGGAGGGCGGCACCGAGGTCACCCCGGCGCAGCCGGGCGCGGCGCACCGGGCCCGCTGGGCGCTGCTGAAGCGGCGGCGGCGCCGGCCGCTCGACGCGCCCAGCACGGGGGGCGCGGAGGGGGACGCGGACCGGGACGAGCCGCACGTCGAGGGCTCGTCGGCGCTCGGCTGAGCGTGGCATCCTGCCTGGTGAGCGGTGTCCGGGCGGCCGGGCGGGCCCCTGGGGGCGTCCGGCGGGCGAGACGCGGAAATCCTTTGTGAAACTCTTCACATGAAGTTCCCGCCGGATGGCCCGTCTTTCCAAGGCTTCCGGCCCCAATTCCCCTGGAATCCCTGGCCGGTGAGTGTTTCGGGGGTGTTGCGGGCACCCGTCCCCCAGGTGTCGGACCGACGATCTACGCTGCTCAGCGACGTGTCCGCACGCCCCCGCCCGGCCGGGCGCCACGACGGGCGCGCAACCCCAGGTCGTGGGGCCGCGTAGTGTAGCAGAGGGTGTCCAGCACCTTGTGAAGGGGCTCACGAGGGAGGGGTCCGCCCGTGCTCCATACTCGAAGCATGAGCACCACGGAGCGTCCTCGTATTCTCGTCGTAGGCGGCGGGTACGTCGGCCTGTACGCGGCGCGCCGCATCATGAAGAAGATGCGGTACGGCGAGGCGACCGTCACGGTCGTCGACCCGCGCTCGTACATGACGTACCAGCCCTTCCTCCCGGAAACCGCAGCCGGCAGCATCTCCCCGCGGCATGTCGTCGTCCCGCTGCGACGCGTGCTGCCCGGGGCGGAGGTGCTCACCGGGCGGGTCACCTCCATCGACCAGGACCGCAAGGTCGCCTCGGTCGAGCCGCTCGTGGGCGAGTCCTACGAGCTGCCCTTCGACTACCTGGTGATCGCGCTGGGCGCGGTCTCCCGCACCTTCCCGATCCCGGGCCTGGCCGAGAACGGCATCGGGATGAAGGGTGTCGAGGAGGCCATCGGCCTGCGCAACCACGTCCTGGAGCAGCTCGACAAGGCCGACTCCACCACGGACGAGGAGATCCGCCGCAAGGCCCTCACCTTCGTCTTCGTCGGCGGCGGCTTCGCCGGCGCGGAGACCATAGGCGAGGTCGAGGACATGGCCCGCGACGCCGCCAAGTACTACCCGAACGTCAAGCGCGAGGACATGCGGTTCATCCTCGTCGACGCCGCGGACAAGATCCTCCCCGAGGTCGGCCCGCAGCTCGGCAAGTGGGGCCTGGAGCACCTCCAGGAGCGCGGCATCGAGGTCTACCTCAACACCTCGATGAAGTCCTGCGTCGACAAGCACGTGGTGCTCGCCAACGGTCTTGAGGTCGACGCGTCCACCATCGTGTGGACCGCGGGCGTCAAGCCCAACCCGGCGCTGGCCTCCTTCGGGCTGCCGCTGGGCCCGCGCGGCCACGTGGACACCGCCCCGACCCTCCAGGTCCAGGGCACCGACTACATCTGGGCCGCGGGCGACAACGCGCAGATCCCGGACCTGGCGGCCGGCGAGGGCGCCTGGTGCCCGCCGAACGCCCAGCACGCGCTGCGCCAGGCCAAGGTCCTGGGCGACAACGTGGTCTCGGGCATGCGGGGCTTCCCGCAGGCCGACTACAAGCACGCCAACAAGGGCGCGGTCGCCGGTCTCGGCCTGCACAAGGGCGTCGCGATGATCGTCCTGGGCAAGAAGACCAAGATCAAGCTCAAGGGCCGCATCGCCTGGTACATGCACCGCGGCTACCACGGCCTCGCGGTCCCGACGTGGAACCGCAAGATCCGGGTCTTCGCGGACTGGACGCTCGGCATGTTCCTCAAGCGCGAGGTGGTCTCGCTCGGCGCGATCGAGAACCCGCGCGAGGAGTTCTACGAGGCCGCGCGTCCGCCGCGGGCCCAGCAGACCGCGACGGTCGCGGCGCCGACGGCCGCGTCCGCGGGTGCGGCGGGTTCCGCCGACAAGACGGCCGAGAAGGCCACGGCTTCCTGAGCCGGGGGCCGGACCCGGGCCGCGAGGCTCAGGACTCCCGGCCCGCACAGCCCCGACGGGCGCCCGCCATCCGTGGTGCGGGCGCCCTTCGGCGTTCCCGGGGTCCCGGGGTCCAGGGTTCCCGGGGTCCCGGGGTCCCGGGGTCCCGGGGACCCGGGAACCCTGGAC
>JAJSZB010000011.1:31261-45570 GCA_050613715.1 Streptomyces sp. IBSBF 3018 | reverse complement strand
GGTCCCCGACGCGCCGGCCCCCGACCCCCAGATCCTCGACGACCTCGCCTGCTACGTGGTCGCCGTCAACCAGTCCCTCGCCGTCCTCAGCCGCGCCGGCGCCGCTCCGGGGGAACTGCGCGCCGTGGCCCGGCTGGCCTGCACGACGGTGGCGGACACCCTCGCGCGCGCGACCGCGTAACCCCTCGCCGGCACGCTCGCGCAACGCCTCACCCGCGCGATCGCGCCCCCGTGTCGCGCGGGGCGCGGGAGTTGCGGGGGCATGGGTGATACCGCTGGGTCCCGATTGGCCCAATTGGGGCCCGGACGGGGGGTAGGACGGTTGAGCGGGCGGGCCGGGGCTGGAATGCTCGTCGGCGGACGGGGGCGTCCACCGGAAGGGGGCGAACGATGGGTGACGTCGCGCTGGAGCGCGCGGTGCTGGTCATCACGGGCGTGATGGCGTCGGGCAAGTCGACGGTCGCGCAGCTGCTGGCCGAACGGCTGCCGCGCGCGGTGCACGTACGCGGCGACGTGTTCCGCCGGATGCTGGTGTCCGGGCGGCGCGACCTGCTGCCGCAGGACGACGAGGAAGCGGTCACGCAACTGCGGCTGCGCTACCGGGTCTCGGCGCACACCGCCGACCTGTACGCGGCGGCCGGCTGGACCGCGGTGGTCCAGGACGTGGTTCTCGGCGAGCACCTGGAACCGTATCTGGAGGCCATCACCACCCGCCCGCTGTACCTGGTGGTGCTGGCTCCCTCCCGCGAGGCCGTCGCCGCGCGCGAGGCGGCCCGCGCCAAGTCCGGCTACGGCTCGTGGACCGTCGGCGACCTCGACCACGTGCTGCGCGACCGGACGCCGCGGCTCGGCCTGTGGCTGGACAGCAGCGACCAGAGCCCGGCCGAGACGGTGGACGCGGTGCTGGAACGCCTCGACGAGGCCCTGGTCAAGGGCTGAGCGCCGGCCGCGGGCCGCGCCGAGGGGCCCCGAGGCCCGGGTGGCTGGCCCGGCTGCGGGGGCGGGAACGGGTGCCTGGACGGGACGTGGGTGCGGGGATTGGCCCAGGAAGTGAGGGGCCGAGTGGTCCATGGGGCGCGGGCCGGTAGGCCGTAACGTCGAGGCATGAGCGATGAGACCGAGCGTACGAGCCGTACGAACTACGCCACGCAGGCCCCCGACATGTTCCGCGCGATGCGGGCGTTCAGCCAGGCCGCGGCCAAGGGGCTGGACCCGGTGGTCGCCGAGCTGGTCAAGATCCGCGCCTCGCAGATCAACGCCTGCGCGTTCTGCCTGGACATGCACATCAACGACGCCCGCAAGGCCGGCGAGACCGACGAGCGGCTGAACCTGCTGCCCGCCTGGGCCGAGGTCCGCGGCGTCTACACCGACAAGGAGCGCGCCGCCCTCGCGCTGACCGAGGCGATCACGCTGCTCACCGAGAACTTCGTGCCGGACGACGTGTACGCGCGCGCCGCCGCGCACTTCGACGAGGCCGAACTGTCCCGCCTGGTCGGCACGATCACCGCGATCAACGCGTGGAACCGCTTCAACGTCACCTTCCACGTGCAGCCCGGCAGCCTTTCGTGAGCCCGGCCCCGGGCGGCGGCGCGGCCCCCTCGGGCGCCGCGCTGCTGCGGGCGCTCCACCACGGCCGGGCGGCCGGCGACCCGTTGGTGCTGCCCGGCCCGTGGGACGCGGCCAGCGCCCGGGTCTTCGCCGACGCCGGCTTCGAGGCGCTCGCCACGCCGAGCGCCGGCGTCGCGGCGTCGCTCGGCTACGAGGACGGGCAGGGCACGCCACCGGACGAGATGTTCGGCGCGATCCGCCGCATCGCCCGCGTGGTCGACATCCCCGTCAGCGCCGACGTCGAGGCCGGATACGGGCTGCCCGCCGCGGAGTTGGTCGAACGCCTGCTGGAGGCCGGGGCGGTCGGCTGCAACCTGGAGGACTCGGTGGACGGCGTCCTGCGCGAGCCCCAATGGCAGGCGGACCGGCTCGCGCAGGTGCGCGCCGCGGCGGGCGACGCCCTCGTGCTCAACGCGCGCGTCGACTCCTACCTGCGGGCGGGGGCGGACCGTACGGTCGGCTCGGTCGCCGCCAGGGCGCGGCTGTACGTCGAGGCGGGGGCGGACTGCGTGTACCCCATCGGGTGTCCCCCGGAGGTCCTCCCGGACCTCGCGGCCGCGGTCGGGGCGCCCCTCAACGCGCTGTGCGCTCCCGGCGGGACGAGCCCTTCCCGGCTGGGCGAGCTGGGCGCCTCCCGCGTCACCTTCGGCGGCGGACTCCAGGCCCGCGCCCTGGACGCGGTGCGCTCGCTCGCCGACCGGCTCGGCGCCGGGCTCTGAGCCGGCGGCGCGGCGCCCATCGAGTCAAGCGGCGCGGCGCCCAGCGGGTCCGGCGGCCGGCGAGTCCAGCGGCGCGGCGCCCGGCCGCCCGGCGTCAGGCCGAGGCGGGGGGTTTGACGATGGCGGCCTGGGGGCGGATGGGGAGACGGTTGACGGGGCGGCCGGTGGCGGCCCGTACCGCCGCGGCGACCGCCGCGGGGGACGTGACCACGGGCACCGCCGAGACCGCCTTCGCGCCGAAGGGCGCGACCACGTCCCGCTCCTCGACCAGCCGCACGATGCGGATGTCCGGCGCGTCCAGCGCGGTGGGGATCGGGTAGCCGGTGAACGAGGGCCGTTTGACGACGCCGCGCGGCGCCCGCAGGTCCTCCATGAGCGCCATCCCGACGCCCTGCGTCACCCCGGCCTCGATGCGGGCCGCGAGCTGCCGGGGGTTGAGGATGCGGCCGACGTCCTGCGCGACCGCGAGCTCCACCACCCGCACCGCGCCCAGCTCGATGTCCACGTCGACCACCGCGCGGATCGCGCAGAAGGTGAGCCCGACGAACGCGTCGCCCTGGCCGTTCTCGTCCAGCCGGTCGGTGGGGTGCGGCCGGCACTGGGCGGTGGCCCACAGCTCCTTGCCGTCGAGCGTCTCGGCGACCGTGGTGGACAGCACCCCGTCGTACGAGGTGATCTTGCCGTCGGCGATGGTCAGCAGCTCCACGGACATGCCGAAGTTCGCGGCCAGCGGCTGCAGCAGCTGGGTGCGGACCATCTTCGCGGCGCGCTCCACCGCGCCCGCGGACACCCACGTGTGGCGGCCCCGGGCGGCCGGCCCGGCCGGCGGCTGGTCGGTGTCGGAGGGCAGCACGCGCACGTCCTCCACGCCCAGCACCTCCTGCACCACCTGGCGGGCCAGCGTGGCGAAGCCCTGGCCGGTCTCGACCGCGGCGCAGATGACGGTGGCGCGGCCGTCGTGCACCCGCACGGTCGCCGTGGACACCTCGTCCGCGCCCTCCGCGCCGAGCACGTGGACCATGCCGAGCGCGTAGCCGACGCCGCGGCGGACCGCGCCGGGCTCGCCCGCGCCCGCGGTGCCGCCGGGCAGCAGCCACTGGGACTCGTCGTCCTCGTCGGGCAGCGGCGGCAGTTCGGCGTCGCGCACCGCCTTGAGCAGTTCGCCGACCGGCGCGGGACAGGTCACGCTCTGCCCGGTGGGCAGCAGGTCGCCGGTGGCCAGCACGTTGCGCATCCGCAGCTCGGCCGGGTCCAGGCCGAGCCGGGCGGCGAGCTTGTCCATCTGGCCCTCGTAGGCCGCGCAGACCTGCATCGCGCCCTCGCCGCGGACGTGGCCGGAGGGCGGGTTGTTGGTGCGCACCGCCCAGCCCTCGACGAAGACGTGTGGCACCACGTACGGGCCGGCCGCGAAGGCCACCGCGGCGGCGAGCGCGTCGGAGGACGCGTCGGCGTAGGCGCCGGCGTCGAGCAGGATCTGCGCCTCGACCTTGACCAGCCGGCCCTCGGCGTCGGCGTGGTGGCGGTAGCGCAGCAGCGTGGGGTGGCGGTGGGCGTGGCCGAGGAAGGACTCCTCGCGGGTGGCCACGAACTTCACCGGGCAGCCGGTCTTCAGCGCCAGCAGCCCGAGCGGGAGCTGGACGCCGGAGTCCTCGCGGTCGCCCATCGCGCCGGGCACGCCGGTGACCACGACCTTGACCCGGTCGGGCTCCAGGCCGAAGCAGGCGGCGGCGATGTCGCGGTCGGCGTGCGGGTCGGTGGAGGCGGTGTACAGCTCCACGCCGCCGTCCGGGCGCGGCACCGCGAGCCCGGCCTCGGCGCCGATCGGCGCGGGGTCCTGGCGGCCCACCCGGTACAGGCCCTCGACGACGACCTCGCCGACCGCCTCCGGGTCGCCGAAGCGCAGGGGGATGTGCCGGATCAGATTGCCGTCGGGGTGCAGCGGCTCGGCGGCGAACGCCTTCTCCGGGTCGGTGACGGGCTCCTCGACCTCGTACTCGACCAGGATCGCGGCCGCCGCGAGCCGCGCGGTGTCGGGGTGGTCGGCGGCCACCGCGGCGATCGGCTCGCCGTGGTGGCGGACCTCGCCAGCGGCGAACACCGGGCGGTCGGCGACGGTACGGCCGTGCATCGCGTCGCCCGGCACGTCCTCGTGGGTGAGCACCGCGCGCACGCCGGGCATCGCGGCGGCCTCCGCGGTGTCGATGCGCACGATGCGGGCGCGCGGGTGCGGGGAGCGCAGCACCGCGGCCCACAGCAGGCCCTCGGCCCACAGGTCGGCCGCGTAGGGGTAGGTGCCCTGCGTCTTGGCCAGCGAGTCGGCGGGCGGCACCGACATCCCGATGCCGTGCTGCGCGGGTCCCTCGGCCAGCGTCTCGGCCACCGCGCCCGTTCCGTCGGCGATGCTCACCGGCTGCCGCCTCCCGTCCGGACGTGGGCGTGCTCGGCGCGCGGGGTGCGCGCGGTGTACGGCGCGCGGGGGGCGTACGGCACGTGCGGGGCGCTCCCGGCGTACGGGACGCTGCCGGCGTACGGGATGCGGGCGGGGGTCACTGGTCGGCCTCCGGGGTGGCGGGTCCGCCCTGGTGGGGGACGCGGAGGGACGGGTCGTCGGCGCCGCCGTCCTCGGCGTCGCGCGCGTCGCGGTCGGCGACCACCTGGCGGACCGCCTCCAGCACGCCGCGGTAGCCGCTGCATCGGCACAGGTTGCCGGACAGCGCCTGGCGGACGTCCAGATCGGTCGGCCGGTGGTTGCCCTCCAGCAGGTCGTGCACCGTCATCGCCATGCCGGGGATGCAGAAGCCGCACTGCACCGCGCCGCTCTCGGCGAGCGCGCGCTGCACGGCCGAGGGCCGGCCCTCGACGGTCAGCCCCTCGACGGTGCGCACCTCGCTGCCGGCCGCGGTGGCCGCGGGCACCAGGCAGGAGGCGACCAGCCGGCCGTCCACCTGCACCGAGCACGCGCCGCACTCGCCCTGCTCGCAGCCGTCCTTGGCGCCGGCCAGGCCGAGCCGCTCGCGCAGCACGTACAGCAGCGACTCGCCGAGCCAGGCGTCGGTGACCGGGCGCTCGGCGCCGTTGACGCGCAGCATGTACGAGGCGAGCGGGTGCTCGCTGCGGGTCTCCTCGGCTGGCGGCTCGTCGGCGGGGGCCTCGTCGGCGCCGGGGGCCTGCGCGGCGGCGTCCGGGGCCGCGTTCGGGGCCGCGTTCGGGTCCGCGTCCTGGCCCGGGTCGGCGCCGGAGACCGCGTCGGGGTCTTGGTCCGCGGCGGCCGGTCCTTCGCCGCCGGGCCCGGCGGCCCCGCCCGCGCCGTCGTGCGGCCCGTCCTCGCCGGACGCCCCGAAGTCGGCGCCGTCGTGGGCGCCGGGGGCGTGCCCGGCCCCCTCGCCGTCCGCGGCGGTGTCCGCCGTGTCCCGCGCGTCGCCGTACGGGCGGCCGCCGTCCGCCGGACCGGGCACGTGCGTGTCGCCGGGGGCGCCGGTCCGCCCGCCGTACGCGTCCGCGCCGCCGTCCGCCGACGCGCCGTCAGCCGGTGCGCCGGGCGCGTGGCCGTACGCGTCCGCCGGGGCGTCGCCCGGGCGGACGGGGACGGCGCCTACGTGCGGGACCGCCCCCGCGTGCTCGCCGTACCCGTCCGGGTGCGCGGCGCCGTCCGCGGCACCGAACTCCTCGCCGCCGGGCGGGTCCGAGGGGTGCTCGACGTACGCCTGCGCGGCGGAGTCGCCCGGCGCGGGGGCCGGGGAGCCGTAGCCGCCGGGCGCGTGGGCGTAGGGGTCGGCGTCCGCGGCCGGCGGGCCCGCGTACGGGTCGGCGTAGAGGTCGGTCTGCGGGTCGTCGTCGTAGGCGTCGTAGGAGGAGGCGGCGGCCGGGGACGAGGTGTCGGCGCGGTCCGGGTGGTCCGCGGCGTAGGACGCGTCGCCCGGGTGCGAGGCGTCACCGGGGTGGCCGGTGCCGGTACGCGCGGCCTCGGGGTCGTCCACGACGGCGGACCAGGCCGCGTCGGCGGCAGGCGGCGAGGACGGCAGCCACGGCACCGCGTCGCCGCCCTCGGGACCGGTGAACGCGGGCCACTCGCCGCTGTAGTCGGCCGGTGCGGGCCCGCCCTGGAAACCCGCGCCGGACGCGGGCCGGTCCGGACGGCCGGAGGCGCCGCCCTGCCCCGGGCCGCCCTGCCGGTCCCGCTGCTCCTGCTCCTGCTGCTGCGCGGCCCGGGCCTGCGCCCTGGCCGCGGACGCGGCCGCCGCGCCCTGGCCGAACATGCCCGCGGCGAACGACTGCGTGGGCGGCGCGGGCGAGGGCGCCTGGTCCCAGGCGCCGGGCAGCGCCCCCACCGAGTACTCGCCGGAGTCGCCGTCCGCGTCGTCCCTTATCACCGGGATCGACCAGGTGGTGGCAGGGTCGCGGTCGCCCGCCTCGCCCGGGGGCCCGGCCGGGCCGTGCGCGCCGAGCGGGTCCTCGCCGGGCCGCGGCTCGGGCGGCAGCTGCGCGGCGAAGGAGACGTGCATGGTCTGGTCGGGGTCGTAGTCGCCGCCGCCGGGAACGGGCTGCCACGCGCCGAAGTTGCCCTGCCCGCCGGCCTCGCCGTGGCCGTGGCCGCCCGGGCCGCCGTAGCCGGGCGCGCCCTCGTAGCCCGCCGAGTCCGCGGGGTCGTAGCCGGCGCCCTCGTAACCGCCCGCGCCGTCGTAGCCGGCGGAGTCCTCGTAGCCGGCGGAGCCCTCGCGTCCTGCGGACGGGGTGCCAGCGTGCGACTGGTCGGTCATGCCAGGGCCCTCCCGAGCGCTCGGCGGGACAGTGCGGCCACGGTACGCCGCAGCTGGAGCGCGGCGGGCGGCAGCTCCACCCCCGGCTGGTCGGGGATGCACGCCGCGGCCACGTACTCCCCGAAGGCCGTGCACGCCTCGTCGGCGAGGGTGCGTTCGCCGTCCCAGTCGATCAGCCCGGCCACCCACTGCTCGGCCTCCAGCGGCCGCAGCGGGACCTGGGCGACCGCGCCGACCGCGCAGCGCACCTGGCGCCTGGCGGGGTCCACGACCAGCGCGACCGAGGCGACCGCGCGGCCGGGGCCGGTGCGG
The DNA here is from genome assembly GCA_050613715.1 of Streptomyces sp. IBSBF 3018. Classification (GTDB taxonomy): domain Bacteria; phylum Actinomycetota; class Actinomycetes; order Streptomycetales; family Streptomycetaceae; genus Actinacidiphila. The sequence continues at coordinate 38,174 of JAJSZB010000011.1, read as the reverse complement.
CCGGTGGCCTTGAGGAAGGTCTGCGGCGCGTGCAGCAGCGGGATGCGCACGAACGCCAGGAGTTCGCCGGGGCGCAGCGGGTCCATGCCGGTCAGCAGGTGGCTGACCGGGATCTCCCGGTCGCCGTCCGGGCCGGCCAGGATCACGCCGGCCTCCAGCGCGGCCAGCACCGGCAGCGCGTCGCCGGTGGGGGCGGCGGTGACGATGTTGCCGCCCAGGGTGCCGGCGTTGCGGATCTGCGGCGGTCCGGCCGCGCGGGCGGCGGCGGCGAGCGCGGGGATCAGCGCCGCGAAGTCCGGGCGGCCCATCCGGGCGTGGGTCAGTCCCGCGCCGAGCAGTGCGGCGCCGTCGGCGTACTGCCAGCCGCGGATCTCGCTGATCCGGCCGAGGCCGACCAGCGCGGCCGGGCGCAGCAGACCGGAGTTGACCGCGGCCATCAGGTCGGTGCCGCCGGCGACGGGCACGGCGCTGGGCATGGCGGCGAGCGCCGCCACCGCCTCGTCGAGCGAGGACGGCAGCGTGACGTTCTCCGCCGCCTGCCGTGCATACGTGCTCACGCCGCTGCCCCTTCCCGGCCTTCCGCCGTCACGCGGTAGCCGTACCGTACGTGCTGACAGCCCGGACGTGGCAACTCTGGCACATGTTCACCGGCGGTCGGCGCGAGGGTCCGCGAAGTACCGATCCACCCCTCCCGGGGCTGATCGTACGACTGGTCCCGGCACGGCCGTTGTGCCCTTATCGCTCCCCTTCTGCGCTTTCGGGCTGGTAGGTGCGTACGGTTCCACGGTGCCACCGGCGGGCGGCGCCCGGCCCGCTGTTCGGGGCCGGGTCACCTGAACGGGGTTCGGACCGCCGCGGTCACCTGATCGGGGGCGGGCCCTCCTTGGGGCGGCCGACCACGCCGGGGCGGCGCTGCCAGGGGCGCGGCCCCGCGGCCGGGCGGTACTCCACGCCGAGCGCGTCGAGCCTGGCGTAGTGCGCGTCCATCCGGCGTTCGAAGTCCGCCCAGTCGCGGTCCGCGGGCGCGGGCAGCGCGGACCAGGCGACCTCGGCGAAGGCGACGAGCCGCGGGAAGACCATGTAGTCCACCACCCGCACCGAGTCCATCACCTCGGTCCAGGCGTTGGCCTGGGTGCCGATGACCCGGCGGGCCTCCTCCGCGGTCAGCTCGGCCGGCACCGGCTCGAACCGGTAGACGTCCTCCAGGGTGCGCACGTGCGCGATCGGCACCGGCTCGTCCGGGCCCGCCGACTGCCGCCAGTCCAGGTAGACATGGGACTCCGGGCACATCACCACGTCGTGCCCGGCCCGGGCCGCGGCGATGCCGCCGCCGTAGCCGCGCCAGGAGGCGACCGCGGCGCCGGGCGCGAGGCCGCCCTCCAGGATCTCGTCCCAGCCGATCAGCCGCCGGCCGCGCTCGGCCAGCCACGCGTCGAAGTGGCGGATGATCCAGCTCTGCAGCTCGTGCTCGTCGGCCAGGTCCAGTTCCTTGATCCGGGCCTGCGCGATCCCGGACTCGCGCCACTGGTCCTTGGGGCACTCGTCGCCGCCGACGTGCACGAAGGTGCCGGGGAACAGCTCCAGGATCTCGGTGAGCACGTCCTCGTAGAAGGCGATCATCTGCTCGGTGGGGGCGAGCACGTTGGGGTTGACGCCCCAACTCGTCAGCACGCCCAGCGCCTCGGTGTCGACCACGTCGGAGTTGCCGAGGTCGGGGTACGCGGCGATGGCCGCCTGCGAGTGCCCGGGGATGTCGATCTCGGGGACGACGGTGATGTGCCGGCGGGCCGCGTACGCGACGATCTCGCGGATGTCGTCCTGGGTGTAGTAGCCGCCGTGCGGGCGCTCGTCCCACAGCGGGGACTCGCGCAGGCCCACCTTGGTGCGCTCGCGCCAGCCGCCGACCTCGGTCAGCTTCGGGTAGCGCCGGATCTCCACGCGCCAGCCCTGGTCGTCGGTCAGATGCAGGTGCAGCACGTTGAGTTTGTGCGCGGCCATCAGGTCCAGGTAGCGCAGCACCACGTCCTTGGGCATGAAGTGGCGGGCCACGTCCAGCATGAAGCCGCGCCAGCCGAACCGCGGGGCGTCGGTCAGGTGGCAGGCCGGGACGCGCCATGTGCGCGCGGCGTCGGTGGGGGCGCGGCGGAAGGCCTCGGGGCCGAGGAGCTGACGGAAGGTCTGCGCGCCCCAGAACACCCCCGTGGGGCTCGCGCCGGTGATCCGCACGCCGGAGGCGGGGTCGACGGTGATGCGGTACGCCTCCGGGCCGCCGGGGACCGTCCCGTCCACGGCCAGCCGCACGACGCCGGCGGGGGCGGCGCCGCCCGGGCTCCCAGTGGCGCTCGCGGCCGGGCTTCCGCCCGGGCCTGCGGGCCACTCCCCCGGGGCGAGCGGGAGGCCCGTCGCCGCGCCCACGGTCGCCCGCAGCCACTGCGCGGTGTCCTCCGCGCCGGGGCCTGCGGCCAGCACCGTACGGGGGGTCAGGACGAAGCCGGCGCCGGGGTCGTACGCGGTGGTGTGGGTGGGGGTGGGGATGAGATCCATGGGACCACCATGCAACACAATCCGCGATTGGCATAGACCAATTTCCGGCTCGGTTCCAGCTCAGCGCTGGACGCCAGCCCCAGGGGCGCGGGGAACTGCTCCCCTGACGGGTCAGCGCCCGGCGTCAGGTCAGCGCGCGGCGGCGGGTGGTGTGGAGGTGGGCGGCGTAGGGGAGCGCGACCGCGCAGCCCGCGACCGTCCACACGAGTTCGCCGAGCGCGAGATCCGCCCACGTACGGGTGGACGCGGCCCCCCGCACCGCCAGCGCAAGCGTGGCGCCGAGGAACGCGACGCCCACGCCCGCCTGGAGCCGGACCAGCCCCCCGTAGCGGAAGATCCGCCGCGCGAACCCCGCGCCGTACCACCACCGCGTGCCCGCGAGCACCGCCGCGACCCCCGCGAGCCCGACCGCGGTGACCGGCGTCACCGCCCACAGCGGCCACGGCTCGCCGCGCCGCCCGCGGTCCGCCGCGAGCCCCGCGGTGACCAGCACCGGCACCGGCAGCGCTGCCGCGACCTGGACCGCGGCGATGCGCCACAGCCAGTCGTCGCCGACCATCTCGGTCCGCGTGGTGGCGCGGATCGCGCGCAGCCGGGTGCGCGCGCCCACCCCTGAGCGGCGGCTGCCGGAGACGACCAGGAACGCGACGAGCACCAGCGTCGCCGCCAGCACCGTGCCCGCGGCCAGCAGCTGCCAGCGGCCGCCGGACTCCAGGCGGTACAGCTGGATGCCCCAGAACAGCGCCAGGCCGACGCCGCCGACCACCACGCCGGCCCGCGGCGCGACCAGCTGGCCGGGCTCGGCGCCCAGCGTCAGCGCGCGCTCGACCGCGTACGTGTACTCGCCGCGATGCCGCCGCGGCATCCGGCCGAACAGCCCGCGGCCCGCGGACAGCGAGCGGGCCAGCGCGACCTGGGCCTCGGCCTCGTGCGGGGCGAGCGCCACCGCCCTGCGGGCCGCGGCCGCCGCGTCGGCGACCCGGCCGAGCCTGCGGTAGACGTCGGAGAGCAGCACCGAGGGCTCCCAGCCGTCGGGGTCCGCGCCCTGTGCGCGCAGCGCCACGGTCAGCGCGGCGTGCGCCTCGTCCAGCGCCAGCAGGACCACGCCGGCCAGCACGAACACGTCGGCGGTCTCGTCGGGGCCGGCCAGCGCCAGCGCCCAGTCGACGGCCTCGCGGGCCTCGGCGGGCCGCTGCTCCTGGGCCAGCACCCAGGCGCGCAGCAGATAGCCCGCGCTGCCGTTGCGCTCCACGAAGGCGTCGCTGACCACGGCGTGGGCCTCGGCGAACCGGCCCTGGCCGACCAGCGCGTGCACCCGCTCGCCGCTGCGCGCGTCGTCGGGCGCGGGTCCCTCCGGCCGGGTGGCGTCGCCCAAGGCGGCGCCGGCGGGTCCGGCGTCCCCGGTCGCGCCGCCGCTCCTGGGGCCGTCGGCGAGGGACACGTCGCCGATCGGGCCGTCGGCCGGCGGGCCGTCGCCCGCGGCGAGGTCCGGCCACGCGGCATCGCTCATGGCCGCCTCGGTCCAGGCCTCCGCCCAGGCCGCCTCGGCCCACGCGACGTCGCTGAGCGCGGCGTCGCCCGGCGACGCGTCGCTCGGCCCGGCGTCACCGCGACCGGCATCGCTCAGCCCGGCGTCACCGCGCGCCGCGTCACCGCGCGCCGCATCGGCCGGCGCCGACTCCGGGCGGGCGTCGCCGACCGGGTCCGGGGCGCCCGGGACGCCGCCCTGGGCGTCCGGGGTGTCGCCGTCGGACACGCCGTCCGTGCCGTCGGCGCCGTCAGCGCCGGGCACGCGGTCCTCAGCCGTTGCCGCCCTTGCCGGACGAGCTGCGGTCGCCGTCGCCGCCGCCGACCGGCATGCCCTCGTAGATCTCCTTGCAGATCGGGCAGACCGGGTACTTCTTGGGGTCGCGCCCGGGGACCCAGACCTTGCCGCAGAGAGCGACGACGGGCGTGCCTTCCAGCGCGCTCGCCATGATCTTGTCCTTCTGGACATAGTGCGCGTAGCGCTCGTGGTCGCCGTCACCGTGGGAGAGCTGCGGAGTCGGCTCGACCAGGGTGCCGGTGCCCGCCCCGCGCTCGGGCTCAAGAGTGCTCATGACCCTCAAGCCTAATTGAGACTCGGATCGTCGGGATACGTGGCCACCATGGCCAGCTCACCGCGCTGGCGGCGCAGCACCGCCCGCCACAGCCGCTCCGGGTCCGGCGCGGAGACGTCGCCCGGCTCGGACTCCACCACGTACCAGGCGCCGTCGGCCAGCTCGCGCTCCAGCTGGCCGGGTCCCCAGCCCGCGTAGCCGGCGAAGATCCGCAGCGAGCCCAGCTCGGCGGCCAGCAGCTCCGGCGGCGCCTCCAGGTCGACCAGGCCGATCGCGCCGTGCACCCGCCGCCAGCCGAGCACGCCCTCCCGGCCGGTCGCGCGCGCCTCGCCGGGCACCACCGCGAGGGCGAGCGCGGAGTCCAGCGAGACCGGGCCGCCCTGGAACACCACCTGCGGCGGCACCGCCAGCGCCGCCCAGGGCTCCAGCACGTCGCCGACGCCGACCGGGGTGGGCCGGTTCAGGACCACGCCGAGCGTGCCCTTCGCGTCGTGGTCGAGCAGCAGGACCACGGTGCGCTCGAAGTTGGGGTCGGCCAGCTTCGGGGTGGCCACCAGCAGCCGGCCGGTGAGCGAGGACACCTCGGTCATGCTGGACATGATCCCCCAACTGGCGGCAAGACGTGGGGTCAGCACGGGAATCCGGGCGCGATCCGGACGCACGCCGGGCGTGATCCGGACACGTGGGCCGGACGCCGTCCGGTCGCACGCCGGGCGCGCGGGCCGCGTCCGCGGTCGGACTACCATGTGCCTCCCGCACACCGCTCACGACGATCGCGAGTTCCATGAACGACAACGCCGATGTTCTGCTTGTCCATGGCGGCACCCCTCTGGAAGGCGAGATCCGGGTCAGAGGCGCGAAGAACCTCGTGCCGAAGGCGATGGTCGCCGCGCTGCTGGGCAGCGCGCCCAGCAGACTGCGCAACGTCCCGGAGATCCGCGACGTGCGCGTGGTGCGCGGCCTGCTGCAGTTGCACGGCGTCACGGTGGAGAACGGCGAGGAGCCCGGTGAGCTGGTGCTCGACCCGACCCGGGTGGAGAGCGCGAACGTCGCCGACATCGACGCGCACGCCGGCTCGTCGCGCATCCCGATCCTCTTCTGCGGCCCGCTGCTGCACCGGCTCGGCCACGCGTTCATCCCGGGCCTGGGCGGCTGCGACATCGGCGGCCGGCCCATCGACTTCCACTTCGACGTGCTGCGCAAGTTCGGCGCGACCATCGACAAGCGCGCCGACGGCCAGTATCTGGAGGCCCCGCAGCGGCTGCGCGGCTGCAAGATCCGGCTGCCGTACCCGTCGGTCGGCTCCACCGAGCAGGTGCTGCTGACCGCGGTGCTCGCCGAGGGCGTGACGGAACTCACCAACGCCGCGGTGGAGCCGGAGATCGAGGACCTGATCTGCGTCCTGCAGAAGATGGGCGCGATCATCTCCATGGACACCGACCGGACCATCCGGATCACCGGCGTGGACCGGCTCGGCGGCTACACCCACCGCGCGCTCCCGGACCGCCTGGAGGCGGCGTCGTGGGCGAGCGCCGCGCTGGCCACCGAGGGCGACATCTACGTGCGCGGCGCGCAGCAGCGCTCGATGATGACGTTCCTCAACACCTACCGGAAGGTCGGCGGCGCCTTCGAGATCGACGACGAGGGCATCCGCTTCTGGCACCCGGGCGGCCCGCTGGACGCCATCGCGCTGGAGACCGACGTGCACCCGGGCTTCCAGACCGACTGGCAGCAGCCGCTGGTCGTCGCGCTCACCCAGGCGTCGGGGCTGTCGATCGTGCACGAGACGGTCTACGAGTCGCGGCTGGGCTTCACCGAGGCGCTCAACCAGATGGGCGCGCACATCCAGCTCTACCGCGAGTGCCTGGGCGGCAGCGCCTGCCGGTTCGGGCAGCGCAACTTCCTGCACTCCGCGGTGGTCTCCGGCCCGACCAAGCTGCAGGGCGCCGACCTGGTCATCCCCGACCTGCGCGGCGGCTTCTCGTACCTGATCGCGGCGCTGGCCGCGCAGGGCACCTCGCGGGTGCACGGGATCAGCCTGATCAACCGCGGCTACGAGAACTTCCTCGACAAGCTGGAGGAGTTGGGCGCGCACATCGACCGGCCGGACCGGAAGGTCGTCGCGGTCGCCTGACGGACCGTCGGATTCCGGCCACGCGGGACGCGCGGGGCCCGGGTGCGGCGAAGGCACGATCCGGGTACGGCGAAGGGGGGGGGGCCCCCCCCGGGGGGGGGGGGGGGGCCGCCGGGGCGGGGGGGGGGGCGCGCTT
>JAJSZB010000011.1:0-31251 GCA_050613715.1 Streptomyces sp. IBSBF 3018 | reverse complement strand
CCGGGTTGGGGCGAGGGCACGAGCGGGTTGGGGCTAAGGGCGGCCGCCCCGCCGGTGAGGGGGGCGGCCGCCCTTCGTGTCGCTGCCGGGGTCACTTGCCCTTGGCGGCGTCCTTCAGCTTGGAACCCGCGGAGACCTTGACGCTGTAGCCGGCCGGGATGTTGATCGGCTCGCCGGTCTGCGGGTTGCGGGCGGTGCGGGCGGCACGGTGGGTGCGCTCGAAGGTCAGGAAGCCGGGGATGGTGACCTTCTCGTCGCCCTTGGCCACGATCTCACCGACGGTCTCGGCGAACGCGGCCAGCACGGCGTCGGCGTCCTTGCGGGTCACCTCGGCGCGGTCTGCCAGCGCGGCCACCAGCTCACTGCGGTTCATATCTGTACTCCCGTGTTCTTTCTGCCATGGGGGCGCGAGCTCGAAGCTGATGCTGTGTGCCTCACTGCCCAGGTGTGCATCCTGCCCCCATATATGGGGGGAAAGCCAATCGCCCGCCCGCGCGAGTCGCGGAAAAACCGCAGCGGAAGCCCCGTGATGACGGAATGTCGCGGCCGGTCGACGCTCGGGATCGACCTCCGCAGCCTTTTCGGCCGTTTCGGTCCTTCCCTGCGGACACGGGTCGTGCTAGAGCGTGCGCCCGCGCATTCCCGGCCGGCTGTCATTCCGTCACCCGGTCATTCCACCGCTCGGTCACGCGGGGACCGGGCCGGAGCCGGCCGCGGCGGCGACCGCCGGGCCCTGCGCCTTGGCGGCGTCGCGCACCGCGCCCGCGACCGCACCGGCCACCTTGTCGTTGAAGACGCTGGGGATGATGTAGTTGGGGTTCAGCTCGCCGTCCCCCACCACGCTCGCCAGCGCCCGCGCCGCGGCCAGCATCATCTCGGTGTTGACCGTACGGGACTGGGCGTCCAGCAGGCCGCGGAAGACGCCGGGGAAGACCAGCACGTTGTTGATCTGGTTGGGGAAGTCGCTGCGCCCGGTGGCGACCACCGCGGCGTGCTCGCGGGCCGCGCCGGGGTCGACCTCGGGGTCGGGGTTGGCGAGCGCGAAGACGATCGCGCCGTCGGCCATCCGGGCGATGTCCGAGCCGTCCAGCACGTCCGGCGCGGAGACGCCGATGAAGACATCGGCGCCGACCACGGCCTCCTTCAGCGTGCCGGTGACGCCCTCGGGGTTGGTGTTGTCGGCGATCCAGCGCAGCGCCGCGCCGCTCGGGCCGTCCCCGTCGGCCTTGATGTCGGCGCGCTCGGCGTGCACCACGCCGTGGATGTCGGCGACCACCGCGTGCTTGACGCCGGCCGCGAGCAGCAGCTTCAGGATGGCCGTGCCGGCCGCGCCCGCCCCCGACATGACCACCCGCAGCGCGCCGATCTCCTTGCCGACGCAGCGCAGCGCGTTGGTCAGCGCGGCCAGCACCACGATCGCGGTGCCGTGCTGGTCGTCGTGGAAGACCGGGATGTCCAGCGCCTCGCGCAGCCGCGCCTCGATCTCGAAGCAGCGCGGCGCGGAGATGTCCTCCAGGTTGATGCCCGCGAAGCCGGGCGCGATGGCCTTGACGATCTCCACGATCTGGTCGGTGTCCTGGGTGTCCAGGCACAGCGGCCACGCGTCGATCCCGGCGAACCGCTTGAACAGCGCGGCCTTGCCCTCCATCACCGGCAGCGCCGCCTTGGGGCCGATGTTGCCCAGGCCCAGCACGGCGGAGCCGTCGGTCACCACGGCGACCGAGTTGCGCTTGATGGTCAGCCGGCGGGCGTCCTCGGGGTTCTCCGCGATGGCCATGCAGACCCGGGCCACACCCGGGGTGTAGACCATGGACAGGTCGTCGCGGTTGCGGATGGGGTGCTTGGACTGCATCTCGATCTTGCCGCCGAGGTGCATCAGGAACGTACGGTCGGACACCTTGCCGATCGCCACGCCCTCGATCGACCGCAGCTTCCCGACGATCTCGTCGGCGTGCTCGGTCGAGGTCGCGGCGATCGTCACGTCGATGCGCAGCTTCTCGTGACCCGAGGCGGTGACGTCCAGACCGGTGACCGAGCCGCCGGAGGACTCCACGGCGGTGGTGAGCCGGCCGACCGCGGTCCCGCTGGCCGGGACCTCCAGACGCACGGTGATCGAGTACGAGACGCTTGGCGCCGTTGCCATGACGACCTTCTTCCGGTTCCTGCGAGGGTGGTTCGCTGTGCGCGTCGATCGTCGCACTTACCTGCTGGTACGGGGGAATCCGACGACCCCTGGGCGTCAGGTAAGCACCGCCGACGGTGGAAGGCTACTTCCACGATGTGAAGCGCGGGCAACGCACAGGGGTGCGGAACGGTTTTCCGCCGGACGGGGGCAGGCGGGACCCGGCGCGCACGAAGGAGAGGCGAACGGGAATCGCATCCCCCGCGGGTTTGTTAGCCTGGGTACGGCACCGGCTCGATCCAAGCCCCCGGGCCCAACCTTAGGCGCTTCGAGCGCCCACTTGCCGCGAGGCGAGCATGGCGGGCCGGTGTCACAGCTTCACCCGGAGGCCCCTCCCCACGGAGGGGCCTCCGGCGGTTCGCAGGCCACGACGCGGCCGCGGCCGGGAGCCGGCAGAAGCCCCGCGCCGGACGCCGCCCGCTCAGTCGGCCCGGAGCAGATCCGGGACGCCCGCCGCGTCCGGCAGATCGGCCTCCCGCGCCAGCACGGCCAGCCGCTGCGTCGCCCGCGTGAGGGCGACGTACAGCACCCGCAACCCCGCGGGGGACTCCTCCGCGATCTCCGCCGGGGACACCACGAGCGTCGCGTCGTACTCCAGCCCCTTCGACTCAAGGCTGCCGAGCGCGACCACGCGCTCGCCGAGCCCGGCCAGCCACTCCCGCGCCTGCTCCCGCCGCGCCATGGCCACGACGACGCCGACCGTCCCCTCGACCTCCTCCAGCAGCCGCGCGGCGGCGCCCCGCACCTGCGCGGCCAGGTCCGCGGAGGCGTCCTCGACCTCGTAGCGCGGCCGCACCCCCGTGGAGCGGACCGCCCGCGGCGGCTCGCTGCCGGGCATCGCCAGCGCCAGCACCGTGGAGGCGACCTCCGCGATCTCCGCCGGGTTGCGGTAGTTGACGGTGAGCGTGAACCGCCGCCGCGGCCTGCTGCCCAGCGCCTCGTCGCGCGCCCGGGCCGCCTCGTCCACGTCGGACCACGAGCTCTGCGCCGGGTCCCCGACCACCGTCCACGTCGCGGTGCGCCCGCGCCGGCCGACCATCCGCCACTGCATCGGCGTGAGGTCCTGCGCCTCGTCCACGATCACGTGCGCGTACTCCGTGCGCTCCTGCGCCAGCCGCTCGGCCCGCTCGCGCCGGCTCTCCTCGCGGGCCTGCGGCATCAGCTCCTCCAGGCCGGTGAGCTGGTCCAGCGGGTCCAGTTCGCGCGGCCGGCGCTCGCGCGGCGGCGCGCCCAGCAGCGTGGCCAGCTCGTCGAGCAGCGCCACGTCGTGCACGGAGAAGCCGTCGCGGCGCAGCGAGCGCGCCACCCGGCGCACCTCCGGCGGCGTCAGCACCCGGCGGGCCCAGCGCGACAGCCGCCGCTCGTCGGCGAGCGCGGCCAGCACCTCTGCCGGCTCCAGCACCGGCCACCACGCGTCGAGGAAGCCGGTGAAGTCCGGCTCGGAGCTGATGTCCTCGTCGAAGCCCTGCCGCTCCTGCGCGGCCAGCTCCGCGTCGTCGAAGCGGCGGCCGGTCCTGCGCCACAGCGCGTCGAGCAGCAGCCTGCGGGCGCGCGGGCGCAGCAGGTTGACCGGCGCGGTGCCGCCGAGCGCCTGCTGCCTGACCCGGGCCAGCTCCTGGGCGTCCAGCTCCAGCCGGCGGCCGAAGGCCACCACGCGCAGCGAGGCGGGGACGCCCTGCGCCCGGTCCAGGCAGCCGCGCGCGGCGTTGCGCAGCACCTTCTGCATCCGCAGCGAGCCCTTGACCCGGGCGACGGCCGGTTCGTCGTACAGCTCCGCGCTCACGCCGTCCACCAGCGAGCCGACCGCGCGGATCGCGACCTGGCCCTCCTCCCCCAGCGACGGCAGCACGCCCTCGGTGTACGCGACCAGCAGCGGCGTCGGGCTGACGCACAGGATGCCGCCGGAGTAGCGCCGCCGGTCCTGGTAGAGCAGGTACGCCGCGCGGTGCAGCGCCACCGCGGTCTTGCCGGTGCCCGGGCCGCCGGTGACCTCGGTGACTGACGCGGCCGGCGCGCGGATCACCAGGTCCTGCTCGGCCTGGATGCTGGAGACGATGTCGCGCATGGAGTGGGTGCGGGCCTGGCCGAGCGCGGCCATCAGCGCGCCGTCGCCGACCACCGGCAGCCCGGTGGTCAGCTCGGGCCTGAGCAGGTCGTCCTCGACGCCGAGCACCCGGCGGCCCTTGGAGCGGATCACCCGGCGGCGCACCACCCGGCCGGGCGCGACCGGCGTCGAGCGGTAGAACGGCGCGGCGGCCGGCGCGCGCCAGTCGATCACCAGCGGCGCGAAGTCGCTGTCCAGCACGCCGATCCGGCCGATGTGCAGCGTCTCGGCGACGTCGGCGGTGGCGTCCGGGCGGACCGCGTCGTCGGCGGGCTCGACGGAGGTGTACGCGCCGTCCGCGCCCTTCTGGCCGTCCTTGCCGCGCAGCAGGTCGATCCGGCCGAACAGGAAGTCCTCGAACTCGCTGTTCAGCCGGTTCAGGTGCACGCCGGCGCGGAAGACCTGCGCGTCGCGTTCGGCCAGTGCGCCGGGCGTGCCGACCTGGCCGCGCTTGGCGGCGTCGTCCATGAGGAACTCCGCCTCGTGGATCTTCTCCTCCAGACGGCGGTACACCCGGTCCAGGTGTGCCTGCTCGGCGGCGATCTCCTGCTCCCGGACACCCGGTGCTGTGGTCTGCGCGGCCACGCAGGACCCCCTTCGGCGTTTGTGCTCGTCCCTGGCACGACCGCGTCAGGGACAGCCGTCCACCCTACGCTGCTCGACGCTCGGCGCTGTGCCTCAACTCCCACGTCAGCTCAGCGCCGGGCGTTTTTCCCCGGGCGCCCCCTCGTACCCCGGCCCGGCGCCGGACCTGTTTTTCAGGGGCGCGGGGAACTGCGCGAGCAACCCATCTGCGGCCCGCAGGTCGTCACCGGCCCGAAGGGGCAGATCGGTGCGATCCGGACCACCGGCCGGTGGACGGCTGAGCGCGCCGTTCCCCGCGCCCCTAATGGCTCGCGCCCAGCGTCTTCGCATGCGCGACGTCGAGCGCCGCGCGGACGAATGACGCCAGCGCGAGCGACCCCGTGCGCTCAGGCCACGCGAGAAGCACGGACGCGGCCGGAGCGTCGAGCACGGGCACGTACGCCACCCCCGGCTGCGGATGCCGCCGCACCGTCTCCGGCAGCACCGCGACCACCTGCCCGAGCGCCACCAACTGCATCAGCTGCGCGGAGTCGTGCACCTCGGGCCCCGTGGCGTCCGGCACAGGCGCCCCGGGCCACCGGGGGAAGGTCTCGCCGGCCAGATCGGAGAGCACCAGCGCCGCCCGGTCCGCCAGCCGGTGCCCCCGCGCCAGCGCCGCGACCTGGTCGAGCCGCAGCAGCTCCTCCGTGTCGAACCCGCTCAGATCGTCGTGCGGCGCGTGCAGGAACGCCACGTCCGCCCGTCCGTCGCGCAGCATGCCCGCCTGCTCGCCGATCCCGCACACGACGAAGTCGACCTCCACCGCGTCGGGGTCGCTGCGGTACGCCGGCAGGATGCGCTCCAGCAGGCCGCCGTCCCCGCCCGCCTTCATCACCACCGTCAGCCGCGGCGTCTCCTGCCCGGCCCGCCGCGCCCGCCGCACCGCCGCGGCGACCGCGTCCAGCGCCTTGCCGCTCTCCGCGAGGAAGACCGCGCCGGCCGGGGTGAGCCGTACCGACCTGCTGGTCCGTTCCAGCAGGCGCACACCGAGCCGCCGCTCGACCCGCTGCACGGCACGCGAGAGCGCCGGCTGCGCCACGCCGAGCCGCTCGGCCGCCCGCCCGAAGTGCAGCTCCTGGGCGACGGCCATGAAGTACGCCAGCTCCCGCGTCTCCAGCAGGCTCCCGGCCACGCCCACGCCCACGCCTGCGGCCGCGCCCACGCCTGCGCCCTCGCCCACGTCCCCGGCCGCGCGGGCGGCCTGCGCCGCCCCGACCGCCCCCGCCGCCTCCGACCTTCCCGCCACATCCATGCTTCCAGCGTATCGATCCAGGCCGAGCCGGTCTTGGCCTGCGGCGGCAGCGCGGTGGTGTGCTGGAGACATGAACGCATCCACCACCACGATCACCCTGATCACCGGCGCCAACAAGGGCATCGGCCGTGAGATCGCCGGACAGCTCGCCGCCCTCGGCCACACCGTCGTCGTCGCCGCGCGCAGCGCGGAACGCGGTGAGCGGGCCGCGCGGGAGCTGCGCGAGGCCGGCGGCGACGCCACCTCCGTCGTGCTCGACGTGACCGACGCCGCCTCCGTCGCCGCGGCCGCCGACGCCGTCGAGAAGCGCTACGGCCGGCTCGACGTCCTGGTCAACAACGCGGGCGTCAGCCGCCCGGCCGGCGGCGGCCTGGCCTCCCAGCAGCCCGGCACCGTCGAGCTCGACGCCGTCCGTACGATCTTCGAGACCAACGTCTTCGGCGTCATCGCGGTCACCGAGGCCATGCTGCCGCTGCTGCGCCGCTCCGACGCGCCGCGCGTCGTCAACGTCTCCAGCTCCGCGGGCTCGCTCGCCGGCATGGCCGACATGGACGCCGGCGCCGAGCGGCCGATCGCGCTCGGCTACGCGCCCTCGAAGACGACGGAGACCGCGGTCACCCTCCAGTACGCCCGCGCGCTCAAGCCCGAGGGCATCCTCGTCAACGCGGTCTGCCCCGGCTTCGTCGCCACCGACCTGAACAACTTCGCCGGCCACCGCACGCCCGCGCAGGGCGCCGTCGCGGCGGTGCGGATGGCGACCGTCGGCGCGGACGGCCCCACCGGCACGTTCACCGACGAGGACGGCCCCGCGCCCTGGTGAGCCGCCCGGACCTGGCGCAGGCGCCGCGACCTGACGGAGAAGCGCGGCCCGGCGCGGCGGCCGGCCCGCCCGCGGGTACGCAGCTCACACCGCCGCCGCGCCGCGGGTGAGTCCGTGGTTGCCGCCGCGTCACGCCGCGGGCCATCGGGCCGAAACCCGCGGTTCCTAGGGTCGGCGGCAACTTCGACGCAGGGAGTGACGATGAGCGGCACGACGGCAGCGGGCGGGGAACGCGGGGGCGGGCCCCGTACCACCGGAGGACCGGCGGAAGGCACGACGGCCCGCACGGCCCTGAGGGGCCGGTGGATCGAGCACTGGGACCCCGAGGACGAGACGTTCTGGACCGAGGGCGGCGGGCGCAGGACCGCCGCGCGCAACCTCGCCTTCTCCGTGCTGTCCGAGCACATCGGCTTCTCGGTGTGGAGCCTGTGGTCGGTCATGGTCCTCTTCATGGGCCCCGGCTACGGGGTCGACCCGGCCGGCAAGTTCTTCCTGGTGGCCGTGCCCACGCTGGTCGGCGGCGTGCTGCGGGTGCCCTACACGTTCGCCGTGGCGATCTTCGGCGGCCGCAACTGGACGGTGGTCAGCGCCCTGTTGCTGCTGGTGCCGACGATCACCGCGGCGTTCGTGATGAAGCCCGGCGTCTCGTACACCACGCTCATGGTCGTCGCGGCCCTGACCGGCGTCGGCGGCGGCAACTTCGCGTCGTCGATGACGAACATCAACTCCTTCTACCCGCTGCGGGAGAAGGGCTGGGCGCTCGGCCTCAACGCGGGCGGCGGCAACATCGGCGTGGCCGCGATCCAGTTGGTCGGCCTCGCGGTGATCGCCGGCGCCGGGGCCGGCCACCCGCGGGTGGTGCTGGCGATCTACATCCCGCTGATCGTGGTCGCGGCGCTGCTGTCCGCGCTGTTCATGGACAACCTGGCGGCGGTCCGCAACGACACCGGCGCCGCGGTCGCCGCCGCGAAGGAGCCGCACACCTGGATCATGTCGCTGCTGTACGTCGGCACGTTCGGCTCGTTCATCGGCTACAGCTTCGCCTTCGGGCTGGTGCTGCAGAACCAGTTCGGGCGCACGCCGCTGCACGCGGCGTACCTGACGTTCATCGGGCCGCTGCTCGGCTCGCTGATCCGGCCGGTCGGCGGGCGGCTCGCGGACCGGTTCGGCGGCGCGCGGATCTCGCTGGGCACGTTCCTGGCGATGGCGGCGGCCACCGGCGTGGTCGTCGCGGCCTCGGCGCAGAAGTCCCTCGGGCTGTTCCTGACCGGCTTCATCGCGCTGTTCGTGCTCACCGGGGTCGGCAACGGGTCGACGTACAAGATGATCCCCGGCATCTTCCACCGGCGGGCGCTGGCCGAGGGGCTGACCGGCGAGGCCGCGGTGGCATGGGGGCGGCGGCTGTCCGGCGCGTCGATGGGGCTGATCGGGGCGGTGGGCGCGCTGGGCGGCGTCGGCATCAACCTCGCGTTCCGCGAGTCGTTCCTGAGCCGCGGCACGGGGACGCCGGCGTTCGTGGCGTTCCTGGCGTATTACGCGGTGTGTTTCGCGGTCACCTGGGCCGTATACCTGCGCGGGGCGGTCGTCCCGGGCGGTGCCGCGGCCTCGCACGAGGCCGCGGGCGCGGAGCGGCCGGGCGATCCGGCGGCGGCGTCCGCATACGCTGAGGTGTGAGCGCGGGGGACGGGTGCGCAGGCGCGCGCCCGGGGACGCGTCCGTAACGCCCGGGAAACGCGGCGGAACCGGGCGCGTCACCCGGCGTTGGGACGATGCGGGTGTCCGGGGGCAACCCGGCACCCGGACGGGGGAGACGCGGGAAGCGCCGGAAACACGGGGGGCACGGGAAACACCGAATTCGGCGAACGCCGGAGCGCGGGAATCGCGGGAACACGGGAATCACGGGAAGCCCCGCAAGCGCGGGAAACGCGGCGGAACGCAGCGAGTCGATCGTGGCAAGGGAACGCAGCCAGGTGGGACGTGGCCAGATGGAGCCGAACAGCAGTGGGGCCCGCGCGCGGGGTCCTCAGGAGCCGGGCGCGGTGCCGCCGCTGGCCGGGTTCACGGTGGGCGTGACCGCGGCGCGGCGGGCGGACGAGTTGGCGGCGCTGCTGGAGCGGCGCGGCGCGGCGGTGCTGCGCGCGCCGGTGCTGCGGATCGTGCCGCTGTCGGACGACGCGGAACTGCTCGCCGTGACCAAGCGGCTGATCGACCAGCCGCCGGACGTGGTGGTCGCGACGACCGCGATCGGTTTCCGCGGCTGGGTGGAGGCGGCCGACGGCTGGGGCCTCGGCGAGGTGCTGCTGTCCCGGCTGACCGGCGTGGAGCTGCTGGCCCGCGGGCCGAAGGTGCGCGGCGCGGTGCGCGCGGCCGGGCTGACCGAGACGTGGTCGCCCGCCTCGGAGTCGATGGCCGAGGTGCTGGAACGCCTGCTGGAGGAGGGCGTCGAGGGCCGCTGCGTGGCCGTGCAACTGCACGGTGAGCCGCTGCCGGGCTTCAGCGAGGCGCTGCGCGAGGCGGGTGCGACGGTGGTGGGCGTGCCGGTCTACCGGTGGATGCCGCCGGACGACCTCGCGCCGGTGGACCGGCTGCTGGAGGCGGTGTTCTCGCGGTCGCTGGACGCGGTGAGCTTCACCTCGGCGCCGGCCGCGGCCTCGCTGTTGGAGCGGGCGGAGCGGCTGGGCCGGATCGGCGAACTCCTCGACGCCTTCCGCTCCGACGTGCTCGCGGCGTGCGTCGGGCCGGTCACGGCGCTGCCGTTGCAGTCGCGCGACGTGCCGACGCGGGAGCCCGAGCGTTTCCGGCTGGGCCCGCTCGTCCAGCTCATCGCGCACGAACTCCCCGGCCGGGTGCGGCCGTTGCCCGTCGCCGGCCACCGGGTGGAGATCCGCGGCCACGCCGCGGTGGTGGACGGCGTGCTGCGCCCGATCCCCCCGGCCGGCATGTCCCTGCTGCGCGCGCTGGCCCGCCGCCCCGGCTGGGTGGTCCCCCGCGCCGACCTGCTGCGCGCCCTGCCCGGCGCCGGCCGCGACGAGCACGCCGTCGAAACCGCGATGGCCCGCCTCCGCACCGCCCTGGGCGCCCCCCGCCTGATCCACACCGTCGTCAAGCGCGGCTACCGCCTGGCCCTGGACCCCCACGCCGACCACAAATACGCGGCCCCGGGCACGTAGCGGCTCTCCCGGGCGGGTCAGCGGTTGACGGCCTCGGTCCGGCGGACCGTCACCGTCGTCGGGGCGGCCGAAACGCCGGGGGCGCGGGCGGGAGCCCGCCCTGCGCCGGGGCCTATGCCCGGATCGCGTTCAGGATGCGGGTGAGGCCGAAGTCCCAGGCTTTTTCGATGTCGCCGCCGAGGCGGAACGCTCCCGCGAGTTCCATTGCGATGAATCCGTTCGCCCAGGCGACGAGGGTGCGCGCGGCCGGGAGCGCGTCCTGGGGGCCGGCCAGTTCGGTGACCAGGCGCATCAGCGTGGCCGCGGACCGCTGCGAACGCAGGGCCGCGCCCTCCGGCGCCGCCGGTCCGTTGAGGAGGGCGTAGGTGACCGGGTTGGCGTGGGCGAAGGCGCGGTACGCGTTCATCGCCGCCCGCAGGTCGGCCGCGGGGTGGCCGGAGCCGACCACGCCGTCGATCGCCGCGGTCAGCTCGTCGGTGACGTCCTCCAGGATCAGCCGCACCAGGTCGGAGCGGCCGCGTACCCGCTTGTACAGCGACGGCGTGCGCACCCCGACCGCGTCGGCGACGTCGCGCATGGTCAGCGCGTCCGTCCCGCGTTCTTCGAGCAGCCGCCGGCCGGCCGCGACGACGGCGGCGTTCGAGGTCTGGGCGTGGGCGGGCATCCGGCCTCCTGTTCGTCACCGACCGCCCCTGGGCGATCGGTTCACGTGGCCTCACGTGCACTCACGCGAGATGGACGACTTCAAGGCTAATCAGTGTAGCCATCCGAAGGCTAATGAGTGTAGCCTTGAATCCGTCGGCCCCCACGGGGCAGGCCGCTCGCCCACCCGTACCCAGGAGGCACCCCGTGAAGATCGCCGAGAACCTGCACCGCATCGGCTCCGACATCGTCAACAGCTACCTGGTCGTCGACCCGGACGGCGTGACGGTCATCGACGCGGGCCTCCCCCGCTACTGGCGGCTGCTGGAGGCCGAGCTGGCCGGCATCGGGCGGAGCCTGGACGACGTCCGCGCGCTGATCCTCACCCACGGGGACACCGACCACATCGGGTTCGCCGCGCGGCTGTCCCGGGAGAAGGGCATACCGGCCTACCTGCACCCGGCCGACGACGCGCGGGCCCGCCTTGAGGTGAAGAAGCCCAGCAGCGGCTGGGGGCCGGTGAAGGCCGGCCCGATCGCCGGCTTCCTGTGGTACTCCGCCCGCGAGGGCGGGCTGCGCATCAAGCCGGCCGGCGAGCTGCGCCCGGTCGAGGACGGCCAGGTGCTCGACGTGCCCGGCAGGCCGCGGATCATCCACGTCCCCGGCCACACGCCCGGCAGTGTGGCGGTGCACGTCCCGGCGGTCGACGCGCTCTTCCTCGGCGACGCGATGACCACCCGCAACGTCCTGACGGGCGTGACCGGCCCCAAGCCCGCCCCCTTCACCCTGGAGCCCGGCCAGGCGCTGGCCTCCCTGGACCGGCTGGACGACGCGGACGCGACGTGGGTGCTGCCCGGCCACGGCCCCGCGTGGGACGGCGGCGCCCCCGAGGCGCTGCGCCTCATCCGCGAGGCCGCAGCCGAGTGACCGCGGCACCCACCCGCGCCCCGCGCCGCCGGAACGCCGGAACGCCGGAAGGCCGGAACGCCGCGACGCCCGCCACGCCGCGTCCCCGCGACGTCGAACCGCACGCACGCCAAAACGCCGAACGGCGCCCCCCGGAAACCAGGAGGCGCCGTCCGGCGCATGGGATGAGTGGAGATGGCGGGAATCGAACCCGCGTCCTGTGGTGCGGAACCAGGGCTTCTCCGAGCGCAGTCCGCTGTGCTTTTCTCGGCCCCGGCGGTCACGCGGACAAGCCGCCGACGGGCCCAGCCACTGTGAGGTTTCCCGCCGTGCCCCGTGGCCGGGCTCGGCGGTTGAGTTCCCTGAATGATGCCAGGATCCGGGTCGGGAACAGCCCCGGGCTGACACTCCGCGGAGTCTTCGCTAGCTGCTAATTAGGCAGCGAGAGCGAAGGCGGAGGAATCGCGCTTGGAATTGGCGATTATTGGTTTCGGCATATGGTTAACGAGATCATTGCCGCTTCCTCGGCTCGCTTCCCCTGCTTCGACATCCCCAGTCGAAACCGATCATCCCCATGTGGTGTTGTCAAACTGCTCCCGCCCGTGCGGGCGGGCTCACGAAACCATCGTACGCGATCAACGCAGGACCGGGCCAGCACATTCCCCCGGCCGGGCCCCCGTGCACACCCGGACCACCCCGGTCCGCCGGCTACGCCCGCTGCCTGCGCCGCGCCGCAGAGATCGCGCGGTCCGTCTCGCGCCGGTCCTGCTTCTCCCGCAGCGTCTGCCGCTTGTCGTACTCCTTCTTGCCCTTCGCGAGCGCGATCTCGACCTTGACCCGGCCGTCCTTGAAGTACAGGGCGAGCGGCACCACGGTGTGCCCGGACTCCTGGGACTTCTGCTCCAGCTTGTCGATCTCCGCCCGGTGCAGCAGCAGCTTGCGCTTGCGCCGCGCGGAGTGGTTGGTCCAGGTGCCCTGGGTGTACTCGGGGATGTGCACGTTGTACAGCCACGCCTCGTGCCCTTCGAGCTGCACGAAGCCGTCGACCAGCGACGCGCGGCCCAGGCGCAGGGACTTGACCTCGGTGCCGGTGAGCACCAGGCCCGCCTCGTGCGTGTCGAGGATGTGGTAGTCGTGCCGCGCCTTCTTGTTCTGCGCGATCATCTTGCGACCGGTCTCTTTAGCCATAGCCGGCCCATTGTCCCACTACGAGGGGGCTCCCAGGCCAGCGAATACCTCGCGGCTGAAGGCGACCGGGTCCTGTCCGGCCGGCACGGTCACGTCGGGCGCGATGCCCCTGCCCTCGACGGTGCGGCCGTCGGGCAGCCGGTAGTGGCCGACGGTCAGCTCGGCGACCGATCCGTCCGGCAGCGCGCTGGGCATCTGCACCGAGCCCTTGCCGAACGTGCGCGAGCCGATGACCACCGCACGGCCGCGGTCCTGCAGCGCCCCCGCCAGCATCTCGGCCGCGCTCATCGTGCCGCCGTCGACCAGCACGACCAGCGGCACGCGGGTGTCGCCGCCGGGCGCGGCGTACAGGGCCTGCTGCGTGCCGTGCACGTCGTACGTGGCGACCAGGCCGCCGTCGAGGAAGGCGGAGGCGGTCGCGACGGCCTCGGTGACCAGGCCGCCGGAGTTGCCGCGCAGGTCCAGCAGCACGCCGCGGGGCGCGTCCCGCACGGCGGCGGCGACCTGCTTGCCGACGCCGGCGCTGAACGCGTCGACGGCGATCACGGTCGGGCCGTCCGCGGGCCGCGTGACCGTCACCGCCTCGGTGGCCAGCGTGGCCCGGTGCACGGTCACCGACCAGCTGCGGGCGCCGCGCCGCACGCCGAGGGTGACGACGCTGCCCGGCACGTTGTCGCCGCGCAGGTCGGCGACGACCTCGGTGACGGCCAGGCCGGTGCACCGGGTGCCGCCGATCGACGCGAGCACGTCGCCGACCCGCAGGCCCGCGCGGCCGGCCGGGCTGCCGCCCTGGACGCGGGCGATCTCGATCCGCCCGCCGTCGATCCGCCGCACCCACAGGCCGACGCCGACGTAGCGGCCGTCGAGCGCCTGCTGCAGTCCCGCGTACTCCTGCGCGGTGTAGAACGAGGACCAGCGGTCGCCGCTGCGGCTGACCAGCTTCTGCACGGTCTGCGCGCCGACCTGGCCGCTCTGGATCTCCGCGGCGATCCGGCCGGTGTCCAGCAGGGCCCGGTCGCCGTCCGCGCCGTCGTCGCCGGCCGAGCCGACGTCCGTGCCGTCCGTACCGTCCAGGCCGTCCACGCCGTCGTCGCCCGGGCCGCTGCCTGTGCCGTCGGCGGCCCGGGAGCCGTACGCGGAGGCGGTACGGGACCCGTCCGCGGCGCCGTACGGACCGGCCGCGCCCTTGTCCGTACGGCCCCGGTCGGCGACGGTCGCGGCGCTCTCGGCGGCGATACGGGTTCCGGGGCGGCGCTGGGCCGGATCGGTGAGGCTGCCGGCCGCGGCCCCGGTGGCGAGCATGGTGCCGAACACCAACGTCAAGGTGGCCCCGCGGCGCAAGCGGCGGGGCGTCCCGAACAACCACGGGCCCGACATGGCCGGCAGTCTAGGCCAGAACGGGCCGCCGGACGGGGAGTTGCCGTTACCCCGTCCGGCGGCCGGGCGCAACCGCAGGGCTCCGGCCTGCGGCGACGGGCGCGGGGTGCGGCGCGGGTCACACGGCGGGCGCGGCGCCGGGCCGGGCTCGTCACACCGGCCCACCGCAGCACGGGCCGTCGCACCCGCAGGTCCGTCACTCCCGCGCCGTGCGCGTCACACCTTCAGGTAGCGGCGCAGTGCGATGAACGCCGCGATCGCCGGCATCACGATGCCGATGCCGAGCACCAGCGGCAGTTCGCGCACCACCGGGCCCCAGCCCAGGAACGACACCAGCGGGATCTTCTCCTGAAGCCGCAGGCCCGAGTCGATCAGGAAGTAGCGCCCGCCGAGCAGCATCACGCAGGCCAGTCCCGCGCCGACGAGTCCGGCGAAGGCGGCCTCCATGATGAACGGCATCTGGATGTAGAAGCTGGACGCGCCGACCAGCCGCATGATGCCGGTCTCGCGGCGGCGGCTGAACGCCGAGACGCGCACCGTGTTGACGATCAGCAGCATCGCGACCGTCAGCATGAAGGCGAGCACCACGTACGCGATCTTGGTCATGCCGTTGAGCAGGCTGAAGAGGTTCTGCAGCACGTCTCTCTGGTCGACCACCGACTGCACGCCGGGGTGCCCCTGGAAGAGGCTGGCGATGATGGCGAACTTCGTCGGGTCCTTCAGCTTGACCCGGTAGTTCTCCTGCATCTGGTCGGGGGTGATGGTGCTGGCCAGCGAGGAGCTCTTGAACTGCTCCTGGTAGTGCTTGTACGCCTGCTCGGCGCTCTCGTGGTAGACCTTCTCGACGATCGGCTGGGCCTTGAGGTCCTTGAGGATGCTGGCCTTCTGGTCGTCGGTGACGGCGCCGTGCTCGCAGTTGGGGGTCGAGGCGCCGTCACTCTTGTTGCACATGTAGATGGTGACCTGGACCTTGTCGTACCAGTACCCCTTCATCGCGTCGACCTGCTTGTTCACCAGGAACGCTCCGCCGGTCAGGGCGAGGGACAGGGCGACGGAGATGATGACGGCGAACGTCATCGTCAGGTTGCGGCGCAGGCCGACGCCGATCTCCGACAGGACGAAGTGGGCGCGCATGGGTCAGGTTCCTCTCAGGGGGCGACGGGGACGGACGGCTTCCGGTGACTCAGTGCTGGTAGCCGTACACACCGCGCGACTGGTCGCGGACCAGTCGCCCCTTCTCCAGTTCGATGACGCGCTTGCGCATCTGGTCGACGATGTTCTGGTCGTGGGTGGCCATCACCACGGTGGTGCCCGTGCGGTTGATCCGGTCGAGCAGCCGCATGATGCCGACGGAGGTCTGCGGGTCGAGGTTTCCGGTCGGCTCGTCGGCGATCAGCAGCATCGGGCGGTTGACGAAGGCCCGGGCGATGGCCACGCGCTGCTGCTCGCCGCCGGACAGCTCGCCGGGCATGCGGTCCTCCTTGCCGGCCAGGCCGACCAGGTCGAGGACCTCGGGGACGGTCTTCCTGATGGTGCCGCGGGGCTTGCCGATGACCTCCAGGGCGAAGGCGACGTTCTCCGCGACGGTCTTGTTGGGCAGCAGCCGGAAGTCCTGGAACACGGTGCCGAGCTGGCGCCGCATGTGCGGGACCTTCCAGTTGGACAGCCGGTTGAGGTCCTTGCCGAGGACGTGCACGAGACCGGTGTCGGTACGCTCCTCGCGCAGGATCAGGCGCAGGAAGGTCGACTTGCCCGAGCCGGACGAGCCCACCAGGAAGACGAACTCGCCCTTCTCGATCTCCAGCGAGACGTCCCGGAGTGCGGGACGGTTCTGTTTGGGGTAGGTCTTCGAGACGCTGTCGAATCGGATCACGTTCGCACCAGGTTTGCGGGGGGAGCGGACAGGGGATGGGGGCGACACTACCCGGCGCGGCGGGGGCCGCGCAGTCGCCGACGGGGGTTGGTGGCCCGCCCCACAGGGCATACCGGGGCAAGGGCGTCATCCCGCTCGGGACGGCGTCCGGGCGGCCCTTCGCGGCGGAACCTGGCACAGTAGAAGGCAGGGGGCGAGCCGCGCGCGAGGCGTCCGCGCCGAGTGGAGCGGGGCCCCCGAGGGAACGATTTCCGTGACGTGAGCGTTCACCAGACCGAGGAGGAGATCACCATGACGGTCGACCGGCTGGTGTGCGCGAACTGTTCCGGCCCGGTGAGCGAGGGCCGCTGCGCCGTGTGCCGCGCGAACCGCGCGCGCCTGCAGCAGGAGAACCCCTGGTCCTCCATATCCCCCCTGGCCCTGATAGCCCTCCTCGTCGCCCTCCTCACGGTGGCCCTGGTGGTGGAGCACGCCACGGCGTGAGAGCCGGCGGCGCCGCAAAACGACGCCCTCGCGGTCACTTCAAGGGCTGCGCGCCCAGGTGGTACCTGAGCCAGTCAGTACCGCCCATTGCCGCCACCCCGGAGTCGACAAGCCGCTTCGCCTCTGCCGTGTAGTAATGCCCGGCTAGCCAGGACCGGCTGCCCGACACAGTGTTCTCCACCCATGCCCCCTTGATCATTTTCGACCCGGCCTGCTTTCGACACCTTTTCCAAAGAGTCATCAGGGGCGTGTCGTCGGTCATCGCCGAGAGCACGGATGCGCGAATCACCGATTCGGACTGCTCTCCTACAGAGATAAACAGCGAGTTCGGATTCCTCTTCGTGTATTCAAGAGCCGACTGGACGTCCAGGTTAATGGGCTCAGGGTTCAGCGACAGGCGGTCAACCACAACTCCCGTCTGCCCCGCCTCCTTGCCGCTCTCAGCCTCGGGTCCGACCAGTCGAGCTTGATACACGGGGAAGAACTGCTCCTCCACGAGGATCATCCCGGAGTCGGCAGCCCACTCTCGCACCATCGCGCAGATCTCACGACGATCACCATGAAACTGAAGCGATATCTTCATCCTGCCTCACTAATTGTAGGCCACGAAGTGCATCTCGATTCCAATTCCTTCGAGATCTTGAAGCGCTTCAGCTTCTCTCTTGATAGGGGCGCCCGACCGCATCGATTGCTTTCCGACGTTGATTCCGTACAGGGATCCATCCGCTCGCTGCACGAGAATATCTGGGCGTCTCGACCCTTTGAATCCGCCGGGAGTGGCGAACTCCCTCTCTGGCAACCTTGCTCCTCCAGCAATGATCTCCCCATCGGACACCTGGTCAGCGACCTCGGCGATCTTCAGATTGTGCGGGCCCGTACCTGCCGGCTTTGGACCGCGCATCATCTGAGGCTGTCCACCGTTCGCGCAGTCGCATACGGAGCGATGGCGCGGAACAGACCCGCCACAGTTGTGGACCAGGACCGGAGTGGCCCCCGCCAGGACATAGTACGAGTGGAGGTCGGTGACCGTCAGGTCGTAGGTGGTGGCCCGGCGGTGGTAGTTGCGGACCGCGGTCACGGTGGCGGTGGTGCCGTCGGGCTGGCGGAGGACGGTGCCGGCAGTCAGGTCGCGCGCATCGGTCCAGCGGTGGTGGGTGACGTCCCAGAAGGGATGGTGCCAGGTGGTCGTCAGCTTCTGGGGCGGTGCGTTGGGCTGCCGGTCTGAGTGGACGGCCAGGTCGGTGAAGTCCCGGTCAGTGTGGGTGACGATGACCCGCTGCACCTTCTCCGGCTTCGTGACCCCGGTCTGCGGGTCGGTGGCCAGCACCGTGTCCCCGGCCTTCACCTTGGCGATGGGTTTTGCGCCGCCGCCGGCCAGCCGCACCGGAGTGTCGGCCAGGAAACTGTGCATCGGGCAGCCCGCCGCCTCAGCCGGCTGTGGTGGCAACTCGTCGGCCAGGTCGACTTCCCTGTCGAACTTGGCGAGTTCGCGCTCCGAGCGGACGGCCGCGAGCGCGTCCTCCGCGTCCCTCTCCAGCATGGTGGCGTCTTTGAGTGCCACCAGCGCCTTGTCCAGCGCCCTGGCAATCTTGAGCGCTTTGCCAGCGACGCGTATCGCCTTGAAGACCTTCGTCCACGGCACGAAGTTCGCCAGGGTGCTGATACATCCCATGGCGCTGCCCTTGGTGATGCAGTCGATCGCGTCGTCGACACCGATGACCGCGCCGATGAGGTTGAGCAGCTGATGCGTCAGGCTCTGCTTGACCTTCTTCGCAGCCTCCTGCGCGGCGTGGGCCGTGGCCTTCTTCTGCTCTGCCGCGTGCTCCTCGTTGTCGAGTTGCTTCGTCGACGCCGTGCTGGTGCTCGTGCCCTTGGTGCACTTGCCCTTGTGGCAGGACGCACGGCCCGGGTTCTCGGGGTCGACGGGGCCGTCGGTGATGATGTCGCCCGAGCCGTCGCCCTTCGGTGTCCCGATGCCGCACAGGTCGGCCGGGCAGGCGCCGCTGGGATCGGAGCTGCTGACCGGGTCGTTGCCCGAGTACGCGTATGCATTCCATGTCTGCGGCGCACCTGGTGACAGCAGCGCGTCCGGCGTCAGGAACCGCCCGGTCGACGCGTCGTACTCGCGTGCTCCCAGATTGGTCAGACCGGTCTCGTCGTCCTGCTCGCCACCGACGAACCCGCGGTCGCCGACCCATCCCGACGACGCCGTGCGCAGCTGGCCGAACGGCAGGTACTGGCGCCGGGTGACCGCGCCCGTGCTCGCGTCGATCTCGATCTGACCGGTACCGTTCTGGTCCCCGACCAGGTACGCGAAGCCCGCGGAGGAGTGCACGGCGACGGTCATCCCGGCGATGGCTATGTAACGGACCCCCGTGGCCGTGCTGTCCCCCGCCTTGAGCGTGACCTCCTCGTCGGGCAGGAACAGCACGCTGCCGCTGCCGTCGCGCCGCAGCAGCAGGTTGCCGTCCGCGTCGTACACGTACGACGTCGCCGTGGACTGGCCGGTCTGGGAGAGCTGGGCGAGCTTGCCCTCGTCGTCGAAGGTGAAGGTGTCGGTCCCGGCCGAGGTGGTGCGCGTCGAGACGTTGCCTGCCTCGTCGTACGTGTAGTCCGTGTTCTTGTCGACGACCTGGGCGCCCGGCGTGTGCGAAGCCACCTGAGCGAGGGCGTGGGCCGGCCCTCCGGACGCCTTGGCGTCGGTGTAGGTGGACACCGCGTCGTCGGCGCTGTCGCCGGTCAGGTCGTGATCGGTCTGGGTCTTGCGGTCGCCGGTCGCGTCGTAGGTCCACGACTGCCAGTACGGAGCGGGTCCGCCGACGGTCGCTGCGGAGCCGGACGAGGGTGTGGCCGCACACGCGTCGGTGGCCGTCCACGCGGCGGTCAGCCGTTGCGCATAGTCGTAACCGAAGCACTGGGTGTCGGTCTGGCCGGTCTCCAGCTGGTCACTGATCCGCGTGATGAGACCTGACGGCAGATAGGTGTAGTTCGCATCGTCCGCCTTGACCCGGCCCGAGTCGGTGACGGTGAGCTGGTCCTTCAGTCGGCGTGTCTGCTCGTCGTAGCTGTAGGTCGTGTTGACGACGTTGCCCGACGGACCGAACGTGAATTGCTGTGGCTCGTCGTACTCCGTCCAGCTGAGTTTGTCGACGTAGTCCCAGCTGCCGACGTCGCCACCGGCGGAGGTGGGCCGGCCGAAGGCGTCGTATCCGTAGCTGACGGTCTCCGACGGCAGCGAACCGGCCGCGCTGTCGGTGTACGAGTGGAGGTTACCGGTCGGGGTGTAGGTGCGGTCGGTGATGTACGTGCCGGCCGGGTTGGTGCCGTCGGGTGAGGGCGGGATGACGGTCTCGGTCGACTGGGTCCAGCCATGGCTGTCGTAGCCGAGGACCTTCTGGGTGTAGGCCAGCCCGTTGTCATAGCGCGTGGAGGAGGTCGGCAGCCCCTTCTTGAGGGTGTCGTAGGTCCACGACGCCAGCTCGTTGGACGCGGAGAGGGCGGCTGTGGTCGTGGTGTCGTACTCGGCCGTCTTGCGTCCCAGCACGTCGTACGCGTTGGTGATCGTGTCGCCGCGGGCGTCGGTGGAGGTGAGCTGCTGGCCCGCCAGGTCGTAGGTGCTGCTGGTGGTTCCGGTGTCCGGGTCCGTCTGCGACACCTTGCGGCCCAGCAGGTCGTACGTCGACGACCAGACGTTGCCGTCGTTGTCCTTCTGCCCGGTCTGGTGGCCCGCGGCGTCATAGCTGTAGGTCACGGCGTCGGCGGGGCCGCTCGGGGTGGGGCCGTGGTACGTGAGCAGTTCGACGGTCTGCCCGCGCGCGTCGGTGATGGTCGACGTCGCGGTGCCGCCCTGCGGAGGCGTGACGTCGGTCCGGTCGGAACCCGGATAGGCCGTCGTGGTGCGCCAGGTCTCGGACGCCTTGAAGTACGCGGCGGACGCGGTGACTCGGCCGGCGCCGTCGTAGAACGTGCCGGTCTCGGTGGCCACCTGATTGTCCGGGGCGTAGACGAGGGTGCTGTCGGGTGCGCCGCCGTTGTAGTAGGGGCCGTTGACCTTGACCGTCCAGCCGTGGTCGTCGTACGCGGTGTCGGTGATGACCCGGCCACCGTCGGCCGTGGCGGTCTGCACCTCCCGCGGCCGCAGCAGCGAGTCGAAGATGCTGACCGACGTCCGGTAGGCAGTGGCACTTCCGTTGTCGACGAGGCTCTGGGTGGTCACCGTCGAGGGCGTGGTGCCGTTGGACAGGCTGTACGAGTACTTGGTGTTGGGGTCCGCTCCCAGCGACTGCGAGAATCCCGGCTCCCACACGGCGGTCACCCGGCCGAGCGCGTCATAGGTGCTGCTCGTGACATAGCCGGCCGCATCGGAGGTGGACAAGGTCAGTCCGCGCGCCGGGTCGAGCTTGCTGGTGGTGGCGAACCCCTGGGTCTGGTTCGGCAAGCGGGGCTGGGTCACCTTGACGGCGGCCGGCGCGGCGCCCGTGGCCGGGGTGTACTGGGTCGTGGTGGTACGGCCGAGGGCGTCGGTCTCGCTCAACGACCGTCCGTACATGTCGTACGCCGGGTTGCCCGTGGCCGGGTCGGTGAACTGTATGGCCGTCACGTAGTGCGGCGTCCCGTCGGAGGCCACCGAGTCGGCGCGCTTGACCATGGTGACGTCGCCGGGGCCGGTGAGTGCCGCGGTGTTGCTGGACGCGCCGTCGAAGAACGTCTCGTCGTCGCTGATCAGATCTGCCGGGTAGTGCGGGGTGGCGGAGCATGCCACGGCAACGGACTGGACCCGGCGTGGCGCCGGCAGCAGGTTTCCCTTGGCGTCCGCGGCGTACCAGGTCCGCTCGCAGCGGTCGTCGCTCGTCAGACCGGTGTCGCCGAGGTCGTCGACGGCGGTCGGCAGCCCCGTGGCCTGGTCGTAGCTGTAGTCCGTCTCGACGGTGCGCGGTTTGCCGTCCGCCTTGGTCGTCGTCACCCGTTCGCTTGCGACGTTGACCATGTGGGAGGTCAGCGCCGGGAGGCCGGCCGCGCTCCGCGACTGGGTCGCGGTCGGCTTGGCGCTCTCCCAGGGGTCGCTGACCGCGTCGACGAGCCGGGCACCGCCGTCGCCGTTGAAAGTCTGGGACTCGAATACCCGGCCGGCGAACTCGTCCTTGTCGGAGACCTTGTCGTCCCCCGCGGTGTCGGTGAGCTGGACGGAGCGTGTGCCCGAAGCCGTCTTGTCCCCGTCCATGCCACGGAAGTACGTCGTCCGCTGGAGCGTCACCACGCTGGGGTAGGACCCGGTGCGGGTCTCGACCTGGCCATATCCGCGCCACTGGTTCCACGTGCGGTACGCCGCCTTGGTGCCGGGGTCGTCGGCGAAGTGCCAGGCCGGATCGCCCACATACGTGTAGACGGTCTCCACGGGCAGCCCGGCACCGGCGGGATCCTGCTCGGTGACGGAGTGGACAAGGTACTTGTTGAACCAGTCGAGCTGCGGGGTCACCTGGCCCGGCGGCGTCCAGTACGCGGGATAGCAGAGCAGGTGATTGTCGTCCGGGCTGGACGGCAGCACCACGGTGTTGAGGCGGTGGCAGTCCGCCTCGGTGTAGGTGATCTGCAGGACCTCGCCCGACTCGGTGGTGATGGTGTTCATCCGGTAACGGGCCAGCGGCTGGTAGCCGTCGAGGCCGTCCACCCGGTTGACCATCGCCTTACCCGTGAAGGTGATGGGCTTGAGCGCAACGGATCCGCCGTCCAGGCCGGTCCGGGTGATGGAGGACAGCCACGCGACGGGCGTGGTG
Source organism: Streptomyces sp. IBSBF 3018 (assembly GCA_050613715.1). GTDB lineage: Bacteria > Actinomycetota > Actinomycetes > Streptomycetales > Streptomycetaceae > Actinacidiphila. Next base: position 8,856 of record JAJSZB010000011.1, on the reverse strand, counting down.
GTGTCCTTCGCATCCATGGGCGGCGGGAACGTGTGTGTCAACGTCCAGGAATCGACGTTCTGGTAGGCGCCGGAGACCAGGATCTGGGTGCGGATGCCGGTGAGCCAGCGGGTGGTGAAGTAGGCGGGCCCGTGGTTGTTGCACGTCCCCGACGACGCGCAGATCTGGTCGAAGGGCACGTCGGGCCAGTGGAAGGCGTTGGCGGACGTGAGTTTGGCGGGGGCGCAGTCGAACGAAGCGCTGCTCAGGCAGCGTTCCGCGGTGTCGAACCAGACCTGGGCGGCGGCGGGCGTGCCTGTGGTGTCGTAGACCTTGCCGGCTCGCTGGCCGTACTGGATCTTCGTCAGGTACCCGCCGCGGGTGTACGGGACCGGAGCGGTGGCGTTGTCCGCGCCGTAGTAGCCGGTCTCGGGCACGTACCAGTAGCTCATCGCGTTGCCGTGGTCGTCGACGACGTAGTCGAGGTTCCAGCGGTAGGCCTGGTTGCAGGCCGAGGCCGCGAAGGTGGCGGCGTGGCACGGCTCACCGGAGTCGTTGCCGTAGACGCGGGCGGTCCATACGGAGTTGGTGACCGGGTCGTCGTCGGCGGTCGTCGTGGTGCCGTGGTCGGACCAGCCGGGAAGCTGGTTGCGCCCGAAGTAGTAGGTGGTGCCGTCCTGGGTGGTGACGGTGAAGTAGCGGTGCTCCTTGTCGGGATTGACGGTGTCGGTGGAGACGGCAACCGTCTCGCCGCTGTCGCCCTGCGGGTGCCAGGTGCCGGTGGCGTCGTCATGGACGAGGGTGTTGGAGGCGCCGTTCAGGGAGAGGGTGATCTGGTCGGTGGCGTCCGACCAGCACTGGTCGCCCGTGGCGGGCGTGCCGCCGGCGGCATCATCGGAGCAGCTGCCGTACGACTCCTCGACGAAGCCCGGCGAGTAGTCCCAGCCGTCGCCGATCCAGGAGGCCTGGGGAGAGGTGGACGAGGTGCGGCCGTCCACGCTCTGGGAGCTGTATGCCAGTGACACGGACGGCTGGAGCCCTCCGGGGACCTGGGGTGTGCCGATGCCGTAGGACCATGTGAAGTCACCGGTGGAGCTGCCGCCCGACCACTGGCCGGAAGGAGTCAGGGAGGTCGCGGAGAAGTCCCCGCCGCCGCCGGACGCCCCCGCGTCGGCGGCCACGACGGCGTCGGGGGCGAGCGGGACGGCGGCGGACACCGTGTGGGTCGCCGCGTCGTTCGTGGAGGGCAGCGGCTGCTCGATCCGGCAGGCCGGCAGCGCCGGGGTGGTCAGTGCGCAGGCTGGGAGGGACACCAGACGCAGCCGGGTGCCCCAGTCGGCGCCGTACGCGTCGCGGAAGGCGCCGTAGTCCACGCCGACGTCGACCCCGCCCGTCCCGGTGCCGCCGTCGCTCCGGGTCACCTTCAGGACCAGACCGTCGATGTGGAGGCGTTGGGCCGCCTGCTGAGCGACGACGGTGACCCGGGCCCGCGTGACGGGGACAGACGTGGAGGGAGCCGAAATGGCGCGGGTGGACGGGGAAGAGGCCGCAGTCGCACGACCGGGCACCGGTGTCTGGGCGAGGCTGACAGGGAGACCAGCGGCCCGCGTCGCCGTCGACCTCACCGACACGTCCGTGGAGCCGGCTTCCGGCCAGGTGTGGTGTGCCGCGGCGGCATCCCAGCGCGGCATCGCCGGAACCTTGACCGCGTGGGGGCTGACCGGCCGGACCGGTACGGACTTCTCCCTCTGCGGTGTGACGTCGTAGTGCGGCGTCGAGCTGGCTGCGGCGGGCCCGCCCGCAGCGATCGGAACGACGAGCGCGACGACGGCCGCCCACAGGCCCATTGCCCAGGATTTGCGTCCGCTTTTCACCGATCGACGGCACAAAGGCATGCCGATTTGACTGCGCACCACAGACCCCCCCAAGGGCATGTCAGGCCGAAGGCTGAAGGTAGCAACTAGCAGGACCGCGGGGAGGATTCCGGGGCGAACACAGTGCAAAAAATATCTCCTCGCATACCCATTGAATGTTAAAAATCGCAGGACGATCCAAGGAAAACTGATCTTCGCGACACAATCATGCGACTCTGGCAGATAACGGACTTCCCACGCGCAACGAGCGCAACGAGTCGCACGGTGGCACCACGTCGACCCGCATCTTTGACGGCCCGTCATGGTCCGGTGACTCCTTGCCGCCTCGAACGCACGGGTATTACTTTGCTCCGGGTTGTCTCTTCTTTCGATTCGCACAGGGGTGGGGATGTATCGAAGAATGCGCATGCGCGGCGTGGACCGGAAGAAAAGCGGACGCTGGAGATCCGCTTTTTTGGCGGGCATCCTCGTGGCCGGAATACTGTCGGCGACGGGGCTGGGGGGAACGGCAGCCTCGGCCGCGGCCGACGCGGCGCCGCATGGTAGCGGAACACCGGCGAACGTGGTGGAGGCACCGCAACCGAAAGACCCGGACCACCCACCGGGCACGCCGCTCACGTCCCGTGAGAGCGGCGACGGGATGACCGCGTCGCAACGCGTGGCCCTCGCCGCCGCCCAGGACCAGGCTGCCACGTCCGGGGAACCCGTCCGCGTCGACGCACTGACCACCGAGACGTCGACGATCACCGCTGATCCGTCCGGGACCACGACGTACCAGTCGAATGTGCTACCGGTCCGCGTGCGCAAGGACGGTGCTTGGACCGCGGTCGACGCGTCGCTGGTGCGGAACCCGGACGGGTCCTACAGACCCGCCGCCGCGTCCGGCCCGCTGACACTCTCGGGTGGCGGCAGTACGCCGTTGGCGGTGATGGGATCTGGAGACGAAAGGCTCGCGATCGACTGGCCGGCCACCCTGCCGGTCCCCGACGCCTCGGGGAACCAGTTGACCTATCCCGATGTGCTGCCGGACGTCGATCTGCGGATCACGGCCACGACCCTCGGCGGCTTCTCCGAAGTCTTGGTCGTCAAGTCGGCCGCAGCGGCAGCCGATCCAGCGCTGAAGTCCCTGGTGCTGCACACGCACGGTACAGGGGTCAGCCTTCGGGACGGCGGCGCGGCGGGGCTCGCGGCGGTCACCTCGTCCGGTGGCGTCGCGTTCAGTGCTCCGACGCCGATCATGTGGGACTCAACCCGTCCGCCCGGCACCTCGCAACCGCCGAAGGCGAAGGCGACGGCGACCGACGCGGCGGGCCCCGCGTCGGTCGCCACCCCCCCACCGGGCGCGCACGTCGCCTCGATCGGTACTCGGCTGGACGGCGACGATCTCGTCCTGACCCCCGATCCGGCGATGCTGACCGACCCCGACACCGTCTACCCGCTGTACATCGACCCGAGCTGGAACCCACACCCCGCCTCGGCGTCACGTCAGCACTGGAGCGAGGTGCAGAAGGGCTGCCCGACGCAAACGGACAACTACGACTCGACGAAGTACGGCGACCCCGGAGTCGGCGACAACACCTACTCGGGCTGCGTCGGCGTCGAGCGGTCCTACTTCCAGTTGGGACTGCCGTCCGTCATCCGCGGCACGACGACGCACATCGTGAGCGCGGTCGTCAACGTGACGGAGACCTACGCGGCCCAGTGCGACACCACGAGCACCATCAACATGTACCTCACCGGAGCGATCGACTCCCCGTTCTCCTGGAACACGCAGCGAGGCCCCAGCACGAAGATCGGCTCACACGCCTTCGCGCCCGCCTGCACCTCTTACGTCTCAGGAGGGTTCAACGCCGCCTCGATCATGACCAAGGCGGCGCACGGTAGTTGGCCGGTGCTCGCATTCGAGCTGATCAACGCCAACGAGACGAACGGCTACTACTTCAAGCGGTTCGCGACCAACCCGTCGATGAGCATCACGTACAACCATCCGCCCAACATCCCGTCCAAACTGTCGATCCGGGTCAACGCCGCCACGTACGGCTGCGCGACGACGACGCCGTACCCGATCCTGGGCAAGACCGTCGCCACGACGCCGCCGTCCATGGACTCGGTCCTCTCCGACCCCGACAAGGACGCGGTCCAGGCGACGTACACCTACAACGCGTCCGGTGGCACGACGGCGACCGTCATGAGCGCGGACATATCGAGCGGACAGCATGCGCCCGCGAGCTTCCCCTCGGCGTGGATCAAGGGCCTCAAGGACGGCTCGGTCGTCGGCTGGACAGTGTCGGCGAGCGATGGCGAGGACTCCCACGGCTACGGAACGACATGCCACTTCATCGTCGACCAGCGCGCCCCTGCCGAGCCGACGGTGACGTCCAACGGGAACCTCTATCCCGACATCGACGCCGGCGACACCCCGGGAGCGCCCGCCGGAACCGCGGGCACCTTCACCGCGAAGGTCAATCCCGGAACGACGGGGAACAACGCGTCCAAGTTCGTCTTCGGGCTGGACACATCGCCACCGACCTCCGGGGCACCGGCCTCCCAGACGGTGACCGCGGTCAACAACGCCGCCTCCTACACCGTGACTCCGATCGCCCCCGGCACGCACACCCTCTATGTGTATGCCCTCGACACGGCAGGCAACGAGTCCCCCGCACACGAATACCACTTCACCGCTGTGGGCCACGTCTCCAAGACGTATCCCAGTCTCAGTGCGGCCTTCAACAACACGGCGGTGAGCAGCGATGCCACGCCCGCAGCTGCGAACGCGGACGGGGCAGGTGACTCCTTCTCCCTCCAGGACCTGGAGCAGGCGGGCTGGAACCCGGGCCAACACGTGACAGTCGACGGAACCGACTTCGCCCTGCCGAATTTCGGGTCCGGCCCCGACAATGTACTGGCCGCGAACCAGACGATCAGCCTCGACGGACAGAAGGGGGAATCGCTCGTCTTCCTGGCGACGGCGACCAACGGGAACAGCGCCGCAGATCACGATCCGAGCGACCACAGTAGCCCCTACGTACCCGACGGAACGACGATCGCGGCGAGCAATTGCACCTATGCCGACAACACTGCCGTAGACTGCAGCGAGACGAGCGGAAGCATCACGTACAGCGATGGCCAGACCGCGCCGCAGTCCTACTTCCTTTCCGTTCCTGACTGGGTGACAGGCCCTGCCACACTCTCCGCCCTTTACCTCACCCACCGCAACAACGCGGCAGGGCAACTGACCTCCGCTCCAAGGCTCTATGCGATCGCCGTACCGATTGCCAGGAACGTACCGGTGGCGTCGGTGACTCTGCCGGACCTGGCGAACGGCGTTGCGGGGCGCACCCCGGGCCTCCACATTTTCGGGATGGCGGTACGCGACACGACGTCGGGCCCCGACAGCTCGCGGTGGACGGGGGCCTGGAGTTCGCCGAGTGAAGCCAGCGCCGTGAACTTCACGGGTACGGACTACGGTGACCAGACGTTCAGGATCGCCGCCAGGCCCAGCGTGAGTGGACACGCGGTCCGGATCAAGCTCTCGAACCGCGGCGGCGTCGCACCGCTGACCATCGACCATCTGACTTTCGCCCAACAGGCGACGGGCGCGGCGTCTGTCGGCGCGCCGACGGACGTGACCTTCAACGGTTCGGGTCACATCATCATCCCCATCGGGGCGGAAAAATACAGTGACCCTCTCACGACACCCGTCACGGCTGACCAACCCGTGCTCATCAGTTTCCATCTGGCCAGCACGGTGCATTACATCGCCTATCACTCGCAGGCACCGGCAGCCGTCAGTTACCTCAGCGCGCCGGGCAGCGGAGATCACACAGCCGACGTCTCGGCATCTGCGTTCACCGGGACCGGCACCACCTCTGGCTACTTCAGCGATGTCGTCACCGGCGTCGATGTCGTCACCGACACCGACACGCAGACCGTCGACGTCATCGGCGACAACTTGGTGGACGACGACATATCCGGAACCCATCCGCTGCGGGGAGACGGGCGATGGAGACTGGCCGGCAGAATCGCCACCGCCGTGCAGGCGGATACGAGTGGAAACGCGCATTACGGAGTGGTCGCGGGCGACATCCACGAAAACCGCATCTCCGTCGACGCCGCCCACGGGCACGGAGGAGGCTATTCACTTCTCACTCGACTGAGTTACGACATCCTCTCGGAACCGAACCTCACTACGGTGGTCGTCGACGAGGGTCTTCAGGACATCGTCTACGGCACCGACGACACGGCGCTCACCACTGCCTATCAAGTCTTGCTCGACCAACTGAAGGCATGGGGCATCAGGGCAGTCGTCATGAACCTCACGCCATGCGAAGGCTATGCGGGCTGCACGGCCGCCGCTGACGATAACCGCCAGGCGGTGAATGTGTGGATCAGCGATCTCACCGCTGCCATTCCGCCCGGCGTCCAGTCGCTGGACGCGAATACCGCTGTGGCCGTGGACGACCCGAACAGCACTACGGACCCGGCACAGCAGCAGATCAGCAGCCAGGCAGCACCGCTGGACTTCGACGCCGGTGACCACGTCAACCTGTCCGCCGACGGCTACGCGGCGTTGGCGGCTGTCGTCACCAATGATCTGACGGTGCTTGGGCCGTCGGTGGCGGGTTAGGAGCCGCTGAGACGCCAAAGGCGGGTCCGGGGTGAGCCGGGCCCGCCTTCGCGGTGGTACGGGTGGGGCGTGGTGCCTCAGGCGGCGTCGCCGCGGCGGGCGAGGCGCGGGGTGAGGCGGAAGCCGACGCCGCCGGCGATCAGGGTCGCGGCGCCGATGATCATGAAGGTGGTGCCGCTGGAGCCGGTCTCCGCGAGCTGGCTCGTGGTCTGGCCCTGCGCGACCTGCGCGGTGTTGTCGGTGCCGGGGTTGTTGTTCCCGCAGTCGACGCTGTCACCGGTCAGGGTGCAGGTGTTGTCGTTCCCGCCCGAGGTCGAGGTGCCCCCGGAGGTGGAGGCGCCGCCGGACGTCGAGGTGCCGGTCGTCGGCGTGGTGCCGCCGTTGCCGCCCTGACCGCCATTGCCCTGACCGCCATTGCCCTGACCGCCGTTGTCGCCCTGACCGCCGTTGCCCTGGCCGCCGTTGTCGCTGCCGGTGGTCGGCGTGTCGCTGGGCGTGTCGCTCGGGGTGTCGCTGGGCGTGTCGCTCGGGGTGTCGCTCGGGGTGTCGCTGGGCGTGTCGCTCGGGGTGTCGCTCGGCGTATCACTCGGCGTCGGAGAGTCCGTCGGGCAGTCGGGGAGGGTGCCGCCGCCGCAGTCGTCGCCGTCGTCGCCCTCGCTCTGGCCGAGCTGGACGCCGATGTGGAGGCCCGTGGAGGTGTTGCCGCCGTCGTTGGTGACGGCCTGGGCCGCGCCGACCGCGGTCAGGGAGGCGCCTGCCGCGATCACCGTCGCGGCTGCGAGACGCGTGATGCGGACGCGCGTGGTGCGCTTGCTCATGTGTGAAGAACCCCCAGTGAGTTAACTGCTTCGGGGCCGCGCAGACATGGGCGGGTGCGGTGCCACTGGAGGGACCGGATGCGCTCGCCCCCGTGCGCTTACGCCTCAATCATGCGCATGCCGCGCAACACCCTCGCGGCTTTCCCAGGGACCGTCAAGGTCATTAAGCACGCAATGGGTGAATTGCCCGCGAGTGCCCGCGAGTTCTGCACAGCACTGTGACATGAACGATGCCGGGACCGTCCCCGGAAGCACACCTTCCGCCCCGGGCCCGGCGCGTCACCGCCGCGCGCCCGCCGGCCGCGCTCCGACTCCGCGCCGGCCGCGCTCCGACTCCGCGCCGACCGCGCTCCGGCTACTCGCCGTTCTTCTCACGGGACTTGCGCCAGCGGATCCCCGCCTCGATGAAGCCGTCGATGTCCCCGTCCAGCACCGCCTGCGGGTTGCCGACCTCGAAGTCGGTGCGCAGGTCCTTGACCATCTGGTACGGGTGCAGGACGTACGAACGCATCTGGTTGCCCCAGGAGTTGCCGCCGTCGCCCTTGAGGGAGTCCATCAGCGCCTGCTCCTCCTGGCGGCGCCGCTCCAGCAGCTTGGCCTGGAGGACGTTCATCGCGCTCGCCTTGTTCTGGATCTGCGAGCGCTCGTTCTGGCAGGAGACCACGATGCCGGTCGGGATGTGGGTGATGCGCACCGCGGAGTCCGTCGTGTTGACGCCCTGGCCGCCGGGGCCGGACGCGCGGTAGACGTCGACGCGCAGGTCCGACTCGTCGATCTCGACGTGGTCGGACTGCTCGACCACCGGCAGCACCTCGACGCCGGCGAAGGACGTCTGCCGGCGGCCCTGGTTGTCGAACGGCGAGATGCGCACCAGCCGGTGCGTGCCCTGCTCCACCGAGAGGGTGCCGTAGGCGTACGGCGCCTTGACCGTGAAGGTGGTCGACTTGATGCCGGCCTCCTCCGCGTACGAGGTCTCATAGACCTCGGTCGGGTAGCCGTGGCGCTCGGACCAGCGCAGATACATCCGCTGGAGCTGCTCGGCGAAGTCCGCGGCGTCCACGCCGCCGGCCTCGGCGCGGATGTTCACCAGCGCCTCGCGGGCGTCGTACTCGCCGGACAGCAGGGTGCGGACCTCCATCTCGTCCAGCGCCTTGCGGACCGACTCCAGCTCGGCCTCGGCCTCGGTGCGGGTGTCCGCGTCGTCCTCGGCCTCGGCCAGCTCGAAGAGCACGGCCAGGTCGTCGATCCGGCCGCGCAGGGCCTCGACCTTGCGCAGCTCGGCCTGGAGGTGGGACAGCCGGCTGGTGATCTTCTGTGCGTTCTCGGGGTCGTCCCACAGGGAGGGGGCCGCGGCCTGCTCCTCCAGCGCGGCGATATCGGCCCGCATCCGGTCCAGGTCGAGGACGGCCTCGATCGACCCCATGGTCGAGGACAGGGACTTCAGTTCTTCGGATACATCGACGATCGCCACGTGGCCCAGCCTACCGGCTGGTCGGGCGAACGACGCCGCCCCGCCCGCGGCCCCGGCGCACCCGCACGCCCCGCGGCCCGTCCTGCG
>JAJSZB010000119.1:0-17797 GCA_050613715.1 Streptomyces sp. IBSBF 3018 | reverse complement strand
CGGGGGGAGGGCGTGCGGGGGGAGGGCCGTGTCGGGCCGCCACGCCGAGATGTCCACCAGGCCCGGGGGGATGGGCTCCAGATCCGCGAGGAAGCTTCGTACGTCGTCACGGGCGCGCACACGGCCCCAGTTCCCCCCGGTGGCCTCGGTCATGATGTCGGTGACCGAGTGCCGAATCCCTGCTTCGTCGCTCACCAGTTGGCACACGGCCAGGAAGCTGCCGCGCGGCAGGCGGGCGCGCACGCGGCGCAGCAGACCGGCCGGGTCGTCGGCTTCGGGGATGCAGTGCAGGACCGACATGAACAGCGCGCCGACCGGCTGGGAGGGGTCGATGAGCCGCGTGACCTGGTCGCTGGCGAAGATCGCGTCCACATCGCGGATGTCGGCCGACAGGACCGCGGTGCAGGGGTCCTGTTCCAGCAGGGCCCGGCCATGGGCGAGGACGATCGGGTCCGTCTCGACGTAGACCACCCGCGCGTCGGGCAGGGTGCGCCGGGCGACCTCGTGGACGTTGTCCTCGGTGGGCAGACCGGAGCCGAAGTCGATGAACTGCCTGACCCCGTACTCCCGGCAGAGCATCTCCACGACGCGCTGGGTGAAGCGGTGGCTGTGCCGCGCGAAAGCTCTCAGGCTCGGCTCGATCCGCACCAGTTGCTCGGCTGCTTCGCGGTCGGCGGGATAGTTGTCCCGGCCGGCCAGCAGATAGTCGAACATGCGGGCCACGTTCGGAATCCTGACGTCGATCGTGCCCGTCGTCCGCTGCTCCAGGCGTTCCACCCGGTGTACCCCTCCGTCGCGGTCACCACTACCCAACGGTAGTCACCCTGTGATGCTGGCCGCTCGCAACCGGTTGCAAACAGGAGCGCACAGAGGCGCACGAGGCCAGTGGGAGCGCGCCCGCGCACGGTGAAGGGCTCCTTCCGCTTCTGCGCGGGCTCATCGGGCGGGGGAGAAGGCGACAGGTTCAATTGCATGAGAGTAAATCCAGCAGTGCTTTACCTGCACTTGAAGTTAATTGATGGCCCTTCTACCTTCAAGACGCAGGCCGCGAACGAGCCACGGTTCGCCCGGTCCGCCTGATCACCCCCTTGCTCAGATGGGAGCACCACCATGTCCGAGTCCCAGCAGACGACCGAGACCGCTGCGAGCGCCGGTTCCGCGTCCGACACCGAGCTTCTCGCGCAGACCGCCGACGCCGTACGCGCGGCGGGCGCCGTGCTGCGGGATCGGTTCGGCGAGGTCGTTCGCCATCGCAGTCGCGAAGACCTGATGAGCGCGCTTGCCGCCAACGACGACGCGGTCCTCGACGTCCTGCGCCCGCGCCTCGCCCGCCTGCGGCCGGACGCCGGCTGGGTGGAGGACGAGCTCGCGGGCGGGGCGCTGCCCTCCGGCGAGTGGTGGGTCGTGGACCCGGCCGAGGGCAACGTCAACCACCTGCACGCCCTGCCGGAGTGGGCGGTGACCGCTACCCTCGTGCGCGACAACCAGCCGGTGCTCACCGCCGTTCACCTGCCGTTGACCGGTGAGACCTACACCGCACGCGCCGACGGGGGCGCCCACCTCGACGGCCGCCCGCTGCACGTGTCCCCGACCACGGACCTCGGCCTGAGCCTCGTGGCCACCAGCCAGGCGCGGCCGGACGAGGACGAGAAGGTCGTGCGGCGCATCGGCTCCTCGATCACCGCGATGCTCTTCGACGCGCTCGTGGTGCGCACCTCCGTGCCCGCCACCCTGCACCTGCTGAACGTGGCCGCCGGCCGCGTCGACGCCTTCTGGCAGTTCGCCGGCGCCCGCGCGGACCTGCTTCCCGGGGCGCTGCTCGTCACCGAGGCCGGCGGACGGATATCGGACGCCGAGGGGCACGCCTGGACCCCCCTGAGCGAGAGCTTCCTGGCCGCCGCGCCCGGCGTCCACGCCGAGGCCGTCACCACGCTCTCCCGCTGACCGCGCACCACACCCCGCACACACGCAAAGGACCAGACCATCATGACCACGATCGCCGTTCTCGGAAACGGCCGCGTCGGCGGCAACCTCGCCCAGGCACTCGGCCGGGCAGGACACGAGGTGACCGTGGCGGACCGCGCGCCCGGCGCCGCCGCCGACGCCGCCAGGACGGCCCGGATCGTCATCAACGCCACCCCGGGCGCCGGCTCGCTGGAGCGGCTCACCGCCCTGCGCGAGGAACTGCGGGGCAGGATCCTCGTCGACGTCTCCAACGCCACCCTCGACGGACCGGACGGACTGCCCGCCGAGCTGATCTACCCCGGTTCGAGCCTGGCCGAGCAACTCCAGGAAGCACTCCCCGAAACGCGCGTCGTCAAGACGCTCAACACGATGCTCTTCCCCGTCATGACCGCGCCCGCCGCGCTCGCCCAGGCACCGACCGTCTTCCTCTCCGGCACCGACCCGGAAGCCAAGCAGACCGTCCGTGAACTGCTCACCGACCTCGGCTGGCAGAAGGAATGGATCACCGACCTCGGCGGGATCGAGACCGCCCGCGCCACGGAGGCCGCGATCCTGTTCGTCCCGCACGTGATCCGATCCAGCGGATTCGCGCCCTTCGCCGTCTCGATCGCCCGCTGAGAGCCTGGGGCACGCAACGTGGCGGCGGCGCTCAGACCGCCCCGGGAGTCACGAGCCCCGACTCGTAGGCCGCGATCACCAGCTGCGCCCGGTCGCGTGCTCCCAACTTGCCCATGATCCGGCTGACATGGGTCTTCGCGGTGAGCGGGCTGAGCCCCAGCGCTTCGGCGATCTCGGTGTTGTTGAACCCGCGGGCGACCAGGGTGAGCACCTGCCGCTCCCGCTCGGACAGCCTGTCCGGGCCGCCCACCGCGGCTGTCGGCGTGTCGGGTGCGCGCAGGAAACGGGCGATGAGCCGTGAGGTGGGTCCTGGCGAGAGCAGGGAGTCCCCGGCGGCCACGGTCCGGATGGCGTCGAGGAGTTCGGCCGGCCTGATGTCCTTCACCAGGAAGCCGGACGCCCCAGCCCGCAGCGCGTCGACGATGTGCTCGTCGGTGTCGTACGTGGTCAGGACGAGCACCTTCACACCCGCCAGGTCCTCGTCGGCGGCGATCAACCGGGTCGCCTCGATGCCGTCCAGGTCGGGCATGCGGATGTCCATCACGACGAGGTCCGCCCTCGCGGAACGGGCGAGGTCCACGGCCTGCCGCCCGGTGCCCGCCTCGGCGACGACCTCCATGTCCCCCGCGGACGCGACGAGCATCGCGAGCGAGGCCCGTACGAGGGTCTGGTCGTCGGCGAGCAGGACGCGGATCGGCGTCGGGGCCGTCACGAGGGCTCCTCCCGGTGCAGCGGCAGCTCGGCGGTCACTTCGAAACCCACGGCGGGGCCGGGGCCGGCGTCCAGTGTGCCGCCCACGCTACGGGCCCGCTCACGCATCCCGACGAGCCCGAACCCCGGCGCGCCGACGGCCGTCTGCCCGTGCGCCACCCGGGTGCGCACCGGGCCGCTCGCACCGTGGCCCGTCCCGTCGTCGGTGACGGTCACCCGCAGGGTCCCCTCCGCCGCCCGCAGCCCCACCCGGACGGTCAGGTCGTCGCGGCCCCCGTGGCGTACGGCGTTGGTGAGCGCCTCCTGCACGATCCGGTAGGCGGCGGCGCCCACCGAGGGCGGTACGCCGTCCGCGTGGACGGACAGTTCGATCGTGGCCCCGGCCGCCCTCGCCACCTCCGCGAGCGCGCCCAGCCCGTCGAGCCCGGGCAGCGGCCCGCGCTCGTCCGGAGAGCCGAGCCCGGAACCAGAACCGGAACCAGAACCGGGACCGGAACCAGAACCAAAACTCGGTCCGGAGCCGGGTTCGGCCGCCCGCTCCCGTTCCCCTGCGACACCCATGCTCGTCTCGTCCGCGCGCAGCACCTCCAGCGTCGTACGCAGCTCGCCCCGGGCCGTCCGACACGTCTCCGCGATGTCGTCCAGCGCCTGGGCGACCGCCTCGCGGTCGAGCCGGTCAGGGTCCGCGGTGAGGACGTGGGCCGCCACGGACGTCCGCACACCGATCAGGGTGATGCTGTGCGCGAGCAGGTCGTGCAGGTCGCGGGCGATCCGCAGCCGCTCCTCGGCGACCCGGCGCCGCGCCTCCTCCTCGCGGGTCCGTTCGGCCCGCTCGGCCCGCTCGACGATGGAGGCGACGTACTGGCGTTGACATCCTCTCCGCCCTAAAGGACGGAGATTCCCGCCTGGCTGCCGGATGCCCGGCTCACCTTCGGGTGGGTTCCTGTTTCTTCACGCTGTGCCGGGACGAGGTGTCCTGGTCTTACCCGCGCTCCGCAGGCTGAGACTGCCAGTCCGGCAGCCTTGGCGACGTTGACCGCCGCGTTGATGTCCCGGTCAAGGGCGGCCCCGCACGCGCCGCACGTCCACGTACGGACGTGCAGGGGCTTGGGTCCGTCCTTGACGCCGCACTGCGAGCACACCTGAGAGGTCGGCTCGAAGCGGCCGATGCGGATGAGGGGCCGGCCGTACTTCGCGGCCTTGTACTCCAGCATCGCCGTGAACGCCGACCATCCGGCGTCGTGCACGGACTTCGCGAGGCGTGTGCGGGCGAGCCCCTTGACTGCCAGGTCTTCCACTGCAACCGCTTGGTTCTCGCGGATGAGCTTGGCGGAGAGCTGGTGGTGGAACTCGCGCCGCGCATCGGCGGTCCGTGCGTGAGCGCGTGCAACCTTGATCCGGGCCTTGGCCCAGTTCTTCGACCCCTTCGCCTTGCGGCTGAGATCGTGTTGCGCCTTCTTCAGTTTCTTCTCGGCCCGTCGCAGGAAGCGCGGGCTGCCGATCTTCGTACCGTCAGAGAGGATCGCGAAGTGGGTCAGGCCCAGGTCGATGCCGACCACGCTGTCCGTGGCGGGCAGCGTCTCGGGCTCGGTCTCCACGACGAAGCTCGCGAAGTACCTGCCCGCGCTGTCCTTGACCACGGTCACCGTGGACGGGACGGAGGGCAGAGAACGAGACCAGCGAACCGGCACGTCGCCGACCTTGGGGAGCCGGAGCTTCCCGCCGGTGGTGATCTTCCACCCGGCGTTCGCGGTGAACCGGACCGACTGCCGGGTGTCCTTGCGGGACTTGGCCCGGGGCGGTCCCGTCTTCGGGCGCTTGCCCTTGAGGCCGTCGAAGAAGTTGTTGTACGCGGTGTCCAGGTCACGCAGGGACTGCTGTAACACGACCGACGAGACTTCGGCGAGCCATGCCCGCTCGGGGGTCTTCTTCGCAGCGGTGAGCTGCTTGGACAGCTCGCCGGACGGGATGAACGGCAGCCCGGCGGTGCGGGCGGTCTCACGGGCCCGGAGGGCGTCGTTGAAGACAACCCGGGCACACCCGAACGCCCTGGCCAAGGCCATGCGCTGACCGGCGCTCGGGTACACGCGGAAGCTGTACCGAAGCTGCATGTCGATCACTATACCCTTTGGTTCATGTCACCACGATGGAACCCTAATCCCGATGTGCGCACCGGTCGTCACGTCGTCTACAACCTGCATGTCCACTTGGTTTTCGTCACCAGGTACCGGCGCAAGGCCATGACCGACGCCATGCTGACGCGGTGCGAAGAGATCATGCGCGAGGTCTGTTCGGACTTCGAAGCCGAGCTGAAGCAGTTCAACGGCGAGGACGACCACGTGCACCTCCTCGTGCACTACCCGCCCAAAGTCCAGCTCTCGAAGCTGGTCAACTCCCTCAAGGGAGTGTCCGCCCGAATGCTGCGCAAGGAGTACGACAGCCACGTCCGCCGGTACCTGTGGGGCGGCCACTTCTGGTCCGGCTCCTACTTCGCCGGGAGCTGCGGCGGCGCACCACTGACCGTGGTCAAGCAGTACATCGAGAACCAGAAACGGCCAGTCTGACCGTTACCGAAGCGCGAAGTGCACTCCGGCGCTTCGCGCCTCCGGTCCAAAGATGGCCTTCACCCCCGCCCTAAAGGGCAGAGCACTGGCCAAGATCAGAGGTAGAGGCGGGCGTCGACGCCGAAGAACAGGACCGCGATGATCCAGCCGGAGATCCGCAGCAGCTCCAGTGCCCCGTCCGGGTTGGTGAAGCTGTTGACGACCAGCGTCGGGCCGATGACGACGACAGCGGTGAGCAGCGAGCGGCGTACCGTGCCGGTCGCCGCGACCGTGTAGAGCGCCAGCAGGGTCGCGGGGACCGGTACGGCGTGGTTGTAGTCGAGGGCGTGGTACGGGGTGACGCAGGACGCCACCGCGAGCAGCACCAGCAGCGGACTGCTGCGCCGCCACACCAGCGGCACATGGGCGCCGGCCAGCAGGGCCCAGCCGGGTGCGCCGAGCGGGAGTCCGTCGTCGACGTCGAGGAACAGCGCGAAGACGACGGCCAGCACGGCGACACCGACGGCGAGGAGCGCGTCGTTGCGGGTGCGGTGCGGCGCGGTGAGCGGGTCGCGGTTGACCACCGCCATGACGCGCTCGATCCGGCCGGGCCGCGCGTCACCCCGTACGACGGTGGTGCTCAGGTCCCCCGCGGCGGGGGTCGCTTCCCGATCGTGCACGGCTCCATCCTCCGTCAAGGGGGCGCCCCTCCGGCACGAGGCAGGAGAGGCGCCCGGTCGGCTGCGGCGGGCCCGGGCGGTGGCCCGTGAGCCCGGCGGGTTGCGGCGGGCCCGGTCGGCTGCGGTGGGCCCGGCGGGTCAGGGCGCGCCGACCTGTTCCGGCTGCCGCGGCGGCTCGGTCGGTCCGGACGGCCCGGCGCCGGGCGCGGGTTCGCGGGAGAGGCCGCCCGGCCACCACATCCTCCGGCTCAGGGCGACGGCGGCACTGGTCACCAGATACGTCCGTACGAGGAAGGTGTCGAGCAGTACGCCGACGGCGATCACGAAGCCGAGTTCGACGAGTTGCACGAGGCCCACGTTCATCAGCACGGCGAAGGTCGCGGCGAGGACCAGACCCGCCGAGGCGATGACGGCGCCGGTGCTCCGCAGGGCGGTGAGCGCGGCGGCGGTCGGTTCCGCGCCGGCCAGGGACTCCTCCCGCATCCGGTGCATGAGGAAGATGCCGTAGTCGACGCCGAGGGCGACGAGGAACACGAAGGACAGCAGCCCGAGCCCCGGATCGGTTCCCTTCAGGCCGAGGACCGGCCCGAAGACCAGGCCGCCGATACCGAGGGCCGCGCCCCAGACCGCGACCACGGCGGCCACCAGGACGAGCGGCGCGACGAGACTGCGCAGCAGGACCAACAGGATGAGCAGCACCGAGACGAGGACCAGGGGTACGACGATCTTCGTGTCCCGGCTGTTGGTGGCCTCCAGGTCGATCTGCTGGGCGCTGTCCCCGCCGACGTACGAGCCCTTCAGCTCGCTGCGCAGGGACTTGATGGTGGCGGTCTCTCCCGCCGACTGGGGTGCGTCCTTCGCGGTGACGGAGATCTCGGCCCAGCCGTCTCCGGTGCGGCCCTTCTCCGCGCTCGCGACTCCCCGGTTGTCCCGGATCGCCGCGAGGGTCCGGTCGGCGCGGTCCGCCGGGGTGATCACGTCGATGGGCTGGGTGCCGCGCTCGGGGTAGGCCCTGGCGAGGGTCTCCATGGCGGTGACGGCCTCCGGCTTGGTGACGAAGGAGTCCTCCTGCTTGACCGGTCCCGGCAGGTTGAGCGTGCCGAGGGCGAGCGCGCCGAGCAGGACGGCTCCGGTCGCGAGCACGGTCAGCGGCCTGCGTCCGGCGGAGACGCCCATCGCCGCGAAGAGGCTCCGCCGCCGGGTGGGTTCGCTGCCGTAGGCCGGTACGAGCGGCCAGAAGACCCGCCGCCCGAGCAGCACGAGGACGGCGGGGAGCAGCGTCAGCATCGCGATCAGCGCGCACAGCACGCCGACCGCGCCGAGCGGGCCCATGCCGCGGCTGCTGTTGAGGTCGGCGGCGAGCAGGCACAGCAGCCCGGCGGCGACGGTGCCGGAGGAGGCGAGCACGGCGGGCCCGCAGCCGCGCAGGGCGGCGACCATGGCGTCGTACGGGCGCTCGACGCGCCGCAGTTCCTCCCGGTAGCGGGAGACGAGGAGCAGTGCGTAGTCGGTGCCCGCGCCGAACACGAGGATCGTCATCACGCCGGAGCTCTGGCCCGTGATGGTGGTGCCGAAGGCCCGGTTGAGCCCGTACGCGACGCCCATCGACGTGGCATCGGCGACGCCGGCGACGACGAGCGGCACGAGCCACAGCACCGGGCTGCGGTAGATCAGGATCAGCAGGAGGGCGACGACGGCGACGGTGGTGTAGAGCAGGGGGCCGCCGAGTGAGTTGTAGACCTTCCCGGCGTCGGTGCCGAGCGCCCCGGCGCCGCCCACCTCGACGCTCAGCCCGTCCTGGTCGTGGGCGATGCTCCGGACGTCCTCGACGAGCGCGTCCTGCAGTTTCTCGTCGCTCCCGGGCTCGTTGCTGACGACGGGGTACATCAGGGTCGTGCCGTCGTGCGACGGGATTCCCTTCGGCGCCCCGCCGACCAGCTCATGCGCTCCGGCGATCTTCTCGACCTGCCCGGCCGCCACCCGCCGGTCGGCGGCGCTCAGCCCGCCGCCGCGGTGGTACACGATCACCATCTCGGTGCTCTCGCCCCCGGGCAGCGCGTCCTGTATCCGGGCCACTCGGGTCGAGTCGGCGCTGGAGGGCAGGTAGTCGGTGGCCCGGTCGTGCTGCACGTCGCCGAGCTTCGCCGCGAACGGGACGACCAGCACGAGCGCGGCCACCCATAGCCCGAGCAGCGCCCAGGGCACAGCCCGTCTGCGTACCACGCCCTTCGTGGCCGTCTTCCCGACCGTCATGAGCAGTTCTCCCTCGCTACGACGACTACCGATACGGCTGTCAGCCTTCCGGCACCGGCAGCGCTTTACGTCGGACGCGAGGGGGAGCCCGCGGGTACTGCCCGGGGTGGCGGGGGGTGCGGATTACTCCCCCGGGAGTAGCGCGAGCCGCGGGTGCGGGTTCGCCGGGGGCGTTCGCCGGGGGCCGGCCGTGCCCCGGACGGTGCCGTCCCGGCGGGGTGGCCGCACGCCCCTTGCGGGTGACGGATGAATCGATCTACCGTCGTTGCCGGTGCATGACAACGATGTCGACGAGCGGAAACGCGGTTAGGACGCGATGCTTTCCACGCGATACGCAGCAATCCGGACCAGGCCGACGGCACGGCGCACAACGGGTCGATTGCGGGCGGCGGCGCTCTGCGTCGCCCTCGCCGTGGCGGGTTCCGCCGCCGGGACGGCGGTGAGCGCGAACGCCGCGACGCGGTCCGCGGCCTCCGACGCGGTGCCCGGAGCGGGGGGTGATCTGACCAAGCTGGTCAATCCGTTCATCGGGACCGAGAACGAGGGGCTGGACTTCCCGGCCGCGGGCGCACCGTTCGGCCTGGTGCAGGAGAGCCCGCTGATGAAGAGGGGCGGTGGCACGGGATGTGACACCGAGTCCGCCGACACCGTCACCGGGTTCAGCCAGACCACGATCAACGGCTGCCGGTTCAACTACCTGCCGATGATGCCCACCACCGGCGAGGTCGGCTCGACCGACCCGGCGCAGTACGCCTCGACGTTCAGCCACGCCAACGAGACGACGGGTCCCGACTACTACGGGACGAAGCTCGACAAGTACGGCGTGGCCGTCGCACTGACGGCGACCGCGCGGACCGGATGGCAGCAGTACACGTTCCCGCGGACGAACCAGGCGAACGTGATGTTCGACGCCGGTTCCGGGGTGAGCGACTCCGAGATCCACGTCGTCGGCGACCGCACGGTCGAGGGGTGGGTCGAGGACTCCAAGAAGACCTACTTCGTGGCGCAGTTGAGCCGGCCGTTCACCTCGTACGGCACCTGGAAGGGCGCCGACCGCAGCGCCGGTTCGCGTGACTCGGCGGCCAAGGGCGCCAACGGGGCCTGGATCACCTTCGACACGACGAAGAACGACGCTCCGGTGGTCGCGAAGGTGGGCCTGTCCTTCACCGGACTCGCCGGCGCCCGGAAGAACCTCTCGACGGAGACCGGGAAGCTGGGGTTCGACTTCGACGCGGCGCACAAGGCCCTGAACAGGCAGTGGAACACGATGCTGCGCAAGGCCGCGATCGGCGGCGGCTCGCACGACCAGCAGGTCGCGTACTACACGGCGCTCTACCACTCCATGCTCGACCCGAACCTCATCGGTGACGTCGACGGGCGCTACATCGGCGCCGACAAGAAGCCGCACACCGCGAACGGCTACACCCCCTACAGCAACTTCTCGCTGTGGGACACCTTCAGGACCCAGAACCAGCTCCTGGAGATGCTCGTCCCGAAGGTCGCGCACGACGTCGACATGTCGATCCTCGCGGTGGCCCGGGAGGGCGGCGGCCTGCCGCGCTGGTACCTGGAGGACCAGGAGGGCAACATCATGACCGGCGACCCGGTCACGCCGTTCCTGGTCGAGGGCTGGTCGAAGGGGCTGCTCACCGGGGCGGACGCGCGGGAGGCGTACACGTATCTCCGGGCGAACGCGACCGAGGTGCCGGCCCCCGACGTCCGGGAGAACGGGCGCGCCGGGGTGGCGTACTACGCGGACCGCGGATACATCCCCTACGGCCTCACCATCAAGCCGAGCGCCGACTGCGCCCCGGGCACGAGCGGCGACTGCTGCCCGACCAAGTCCAACGACAACGACTGCTACTACGGCACGTCGGCCACGCTGGAGTACGCGGCGGCCGACGCGTCGCTGGCGCTGATGGCCAAGGGCCTCGGCCACCCGGCCGACGCCGAGATGTTCGCCAGGCGCGGCCAGTCCTACAAGAACGTCTTCGACACCCGGACCGGCCAGTTCCGGCCGCGCACCGCGACCGACGGCACCTGGCTGGCCCCGTACGACCCCGTGACGAGCGACCACGCGTTCCACGAGCAGAACGCGACGCAGTACCAGTGGCTGGTGCCGCAGGACCCGGCGGGGCTCGTCGGCATGCTGGGCGGCGCTGACGCGACGACCAGCCGACTGAACGACTTCTTCGCGTACGACGACCTCCTCACCGACCCGGCGGGGACCGCGCGCACCCAGTGGGTCAGCGACCCTTACGGCTACTACGACTCCACGAAGTACAACCCGAACAACGAGCCGAACCTCGTCGCGCCGTACCTCTACGCGTGGACCGGGCGGCCCGGCAACACCGCGACCGTGGTCAAGGCGCAGGAGACCCTGTTCACCAACACCCCCGGCGGCATCCCGGGCAACGACGACATGGGGGAGATGTCCTCCTGGTACGTGATGTCGTCGCTGGGCCTGTACCCGACGACCAGCGGCGGCGACTTCGACGTCCTCACCACCCCGCAGTTCCCGCACGCCCAGGTGCGGATCGGCGCCTACGGCACGGCGCAGGGCGGCGTCCTGACGATCTCGGCGCCGGGCACCAGCATGGCCGACCGGTACATCGCCTCCGCGACAGTCAACGGCAAGGCGTGGGGCAAGGCCTGGGTCGACCAGTCCGACATCGCCCACGGCGGACGGATCGACTTCGCCCTGAGCACGACGCCCACCGCGTGGGCGACGGCCGCGAAGGACGCGCCGCCGTCGATCGACACGGCGCCCGACCCGAAGAGGCAGCTCAGCGCGGACGTC
Source organism: Streptomyces sp. IBSBF 3018 (assembly GCA_050613715.1). GTDB lineage: Bacteria > Actinomycetota > Actinomycetes > Streptomycetales > Streptomycetaceae > Actinacidiphila. Next base: position 6,227 of record JAJSZB010000119.1, on the reverse strand, counting down.
TCGCCCGACCAGGTCGCCGTGCAGCCCACGGCGGATCGCCCGTCGGAGCAGCAGGTCGACCTGACGCTGCTGGCCACCGCCCCGCACACCGCGCGGGTCGCCGTGACCGCCGCGGCCCCGAAGGGGTGGTCGGTCTCCCCGTCGCACACGACGGCGACGGCCGTGTCGAACGGGCTCCCCGCCCAGCTGAACGACCGGTTGCGGATCACCGCGCCGGCCGGGACCGCGGCGGGCGCCTACTCCGTGTCGGTCACCGCCGAGCTTCCCGGCGCCGCCCCGGTGAAGAAGACCGTCTCGGTCGTGGTCGGACCGGCCGGGAAGTGCGCGATCCGGACCGGCACCTCGTGCGCCGTCGACCTGGACACCGCCTACAACAACGACGGAGTCGCCACACTCGACGCGCCCGGTCAGGGCGACTTCGACGGCACGGGCCTGAGCTTCGCCGCCGACCAACTGCCCGCACCGGGCCCGGTCACCCTCGGCGGGATCACCTACCAGGCGCCCCCGACCGCCGGGACCAGCCGGAACTTCGTCAAGTCCACCGGCCAGGCCGTCACCCTCCCGTCCGGTGACTACAGCAGCCTGCACATCGTGGGCGCCGCCGACAACGGCAGCACCGGCGCCGCGTCGGCCACCGCTGTCGTCACCTACACCGACGGCAGCACGCAGACGGTACCGCTGGAACTCACCGGCTGGGCGAACAAGACCCCGGACTTCGGCAACGCCGTCGCACTGACGACCGCCTACCAGCTCAAGGCGGGCACCGGAAAGACCACCACGAAGGCATCCCTCTACGAGACCACCCTCGCCCTGACCCCCGGCAAGCAGATCCGCTCCCTCTCCCTGGCCGCCCCGTCCGTCCCGGCCTGGGTCGCCCCCGGCTCGGGCGGCCTCGACTGGCAGCGCGACAGCGACCTCCAGATCTACGCGATGACCCTGCAGCACTGACGCTCACGCTCGCCCCCGCCGACGGGAGGCCCGGTGCCACACGGTGCTTCCCAGGGGCGTCGCACCACGCGGTCGTGCTGATCGGGCCGCGAGCAGTCCACGCGGGCGCTCGGCCGGGTTCTTCCGGCCGAGCGCCCTGCGGCGGCACAACCTGGTGGCCGCCGGGGCCGGCCCCGCCTACGGTCGACCGCATGGCTGACGAGTGCTTCGCACATCCACGGCTCGCCGCGCTCTACGACCCGCTCGACCCCGACCGCAGCGACCTCGACGCATACCTCGCGATGGCGCAGGAGTTCGAGGCACGCAGCGTGTTGGACATCGGCTGCGGAACGGGCGTCTTCGCGCTGCTGCTGGCCGATCGTGGGATCGACGTCACCGGCGTCGATCCCGCCGAGGGGTCCATCGAGGTGGCCCGGGCCAAGCCCGGCGGCGAGCGGGTGCGCTGGCTCTGCGGCGATGCCGCAGTCCTCCCGCCGCTGCAGGTCGACCTCGCGACGATGACGGCGAACGTCGCCCAGGCCATCGCCGACCCGCGGACATGGCGGACGACGCTGCGGAAAGCCCACGACGCGCTGCGGCCCGGCGGGCGACTCGTCTTCGAGTCCCGCGATCCCGCCAGGCGCGCCTGGGAGGAGTGGACCCGCGAGAACTCGTACAGCGTGACGCAGATACCGGGCGTCGGCGCCGTCGAGAGCTGGGTCCAGCTGACCGAGGTCTGTCTGCCACTGGTGACGTTCCGCGGGACCTACGTCTTCGCCGTGGACGGACAGGTGCTGACGTCCCGTTCGACGTTGCGCTTCCGGGAGAGGAACGAGATCGAGCAGGACCTGGTCGCGCACGGCTTCATGGTGGAGGAGGTCCGTGATGCGCCGGACCGGCCGGGAAGGGAGTTCGTCTTCGTCGCACGACGGCTGTGATCCCCGGCGATCCACGGCCGCCGTCAGCCGCGCCGGGGGAAGTCCGCGGTGCGCGAAGGGACGGCGTCGAGCGCCGCGAGGGCGGCGGCGTCGAGGGTGACGGAGCCGGCCGCGACGTTCGCCTCCAGGTGGTCGGCGGTCGCCGTGCCGGGGATGAGCAGGATGTGCGGGTCGTGGTGGAGCAGCCAGGCCAGGCCGACCTGCGACGGGGTGCAGCCGAGCGCCTCGGCCGCGGCGCGCACCGGCTCCTCGTCGGTCACTTTGGGCAGACCGGGTACCGCGCTGCCGAGCGGGAAGTACGGGACGAAGGCGATGCCCTCGGCGGCGCAGAGCGCGAGCAGGTCCTCGTCCTGGCGCGCCACCAGGCTGTAGGCGTTCTGTACGCAGGCGATGCCGGCCGGGAGGGACTGCTTGACCTCGTCCACGGACATGCTGCTCAGTCCGATGGCGCCGATCTTCCCCTCGTCGCGCAGCTCGGTCATCACCGCGAGCTGGTCGTCCAGGGGCACGGCCTGGTCGCCCTCGGCCCGGAGGCCGACGCCGTGGCTCGCGCGGCGGAGGTTGACGATCGGGACCTGCTCGACGCCGAGGGCCGCCAGGTTGGCCTCGACACCGGCGCGCAGCTGCTCGGGACGCTGGGCGAGCCGGAGCGGGTGCGGCCCCTCCGGCGAGGGCTCGGCGCCGACCTTGCTCACGATGACGACGTCGTCCCCGGGGAGCAGGGCCTCGCGCAGGAGTTCGTTGACGAGCCCGGAGCCGTAGAACTGGGCGGTGTCGATGTGGTCCACGCCGAGTTCGACGGCGCGGCGCACGAGCGCGATCGCCGTGGCGCGGTCGCCGGCCAGCCGGGGGAGCTGCATCGCTCCGTATCCGACGCGGGACACCGTGTGGGTGCCGAGGAGACCGGCGCCGCCGGGACGCGGTACGCCGCCGGCCGTGGTGTCGGGGGAGGGGGAGCCAGCAGGCATGCCGGAACTCCTGTTCCATGAGAGGATGGGGTAAACGGAGGTCCCTCCGCAATTCGACTGTAGCACTACCGGAGGTGCCTCCGCTTTGAGCGCGCCGGACTCGACGCCTCCCGGCGTCCACCCCGCGACCCCGGCCCCAGTCCCGGCCCCGGCACGCCCGCTGCGCGCCGACGCGCGGCGCAACCGCGAGAACCTGCTCGCCGTCGCCCGGGCCGCCTTCGCCGCCGACGGCGCCACCGTCGCGCTGGAGAGCATCGCCCGCGAAGCCGACGTCGGCATCGGCACGCTCTACCGCCACTTCCCGACCCGGGAGGCGCTGGTCGAGGCCGTGTACGCCGCCGAGCTGGAGGACGTGACGACGAGCGCGCACCGGCTGCTGGACGAGCTGCCGCCCGCGGAGGCCCTGCGCGCCTGGATGGACCGGTACGCCGACTTCGTCGCGGCGAAGCACGGCATGATCGACACCCTGCGCGACGGCTGGGCCGCGGGGCGGATCACCCCGCCCACCCGGCAGCGCATCACCGCCGAGGTGAGCCGCATCCTCGCCGCCGGCGCGCAGGCGGGAAGCCTGCGCGCCGACGTCGCCCCGGAGGACGTCACCGCGATGCTGCTCGGGGCCGTCCTCGTGACGGCGACGAGCGACGACAGGGAGCAGACGGGACGGCTGCTGGACCTGGTGACGGACGCCCTGCGGCCGGGGCGCCGCCGGTCAGGGCGTCGCGCTGCGGGACACGGGGATCAACGGTAGACCCGGGACCACTTCTGGTTGGCGCCGCCGTTGCACGTCCACACGTCCAGGGCGCTGCCGTTCGCGGTCTTCGCGCCCGACACGTCCAGGCACAGTCCGGACTTCTGGGCGACGACGGTGCCGTCGCTCTTCAGGGTCCACTTCTGGGCCGAGCTGCCGTCGCAGTTCCACAGTTCGACCTTGGCGCCAGGAGTGGTGGAGCCCTCGTACACGTCCAGGCACTCCGTGGCGCCCATCGTGCGCAGCTCGCCCGAGGAGGTCAGCGAGACCCACCGCAACACCAACAGCGTCGGCGCGGACGGCACGCTCCGCGCGCTCGGCAAGTGCCTCGACGTACCGGCCGCCGCCACCACGCCCGGCACCCAGCTGGACATCTACGACTGCAACGGCACCGCGGCTCAGCAGTGGAACCTGCCGGGCTGAGGAGCGTCGAGCACGGCGCACCGGCCACGCGGCGCCCACCACCGTAACGGGTTCGGGGAAGCCGGCTACGGCTTCCCCGGTCCGTCCACAGGCGCGGCAGCAGGGTGGTCCGCCCGGACGGAGGTGTCCGGCTCCTTCGGGCCGAGGTGTTCCGCGACCTCGCCGAGTGCCCGGAGCAGCCGCCCCAGCAGGGGGTCTGCGTGGCCTTCGCGTACGACAGCGCGGATGGTCATGTCCACCGTGGGGTCGATCGGCCGGAAGACCACGTCCGGGACGTGGTGGGTGAGGGCCACCGTGGCGGCGTGCAGGCCGACCAGGCCGCCGGAGGTGACCTGGAGGACGAGGTCCTCGTAGCGGGGCACTTCCTGAACGTCGGACGCGTCGAGGCCGGCGTCGGCGAACGCGTGCCGCAGCCTGCTGGTGACGAAGGCGTTGTCACGGCGCGGGACGGTGAGCAGCACGCGCCCCCTGAGCCGCTCCAGGCGTACCGCCGGCTCGGCCGCGAGGGGATCGTCCGACCGCAGGACGGCGACGAGAGGCACGTCGCGCAGGGTGATGCCTCGCAGGGGCGGGGACGTCCTGGCCGACCAGCACAGGCCGATGTCGACAGTGCCTGCCCGCACCGCCGGGAGCTGTTGCCGTGTGTGCATGAGGACGGGCTTCCACCGTCCGGTGACGGGGTTGTCCCGCAGCGAGGGCGCCGTGGACAGCCCGGTCAGCAGCAGGTTCCCGAGCTCGGGGGTGTGCGCGATCCTGATCCGGCGCTGTCCTCTGCCACGCTCCGGCGCCGTCCGGTACGCCTCGGCGATGCGCGTGTACGGCTCCTTGACCTCGCCCAGGAACCAGCGCCCGTGTTCGGTGAGCCGGACGCGTCGGCTGGTGCGAGCGAACAGCGCTCCGCCGACGGCACGCTCCAGTGCGGCGACCGCCTCGCTGACGCTTGCCGGACTGCGGTGGAGACGCTCGGCCGCGCGGCCGAAGTGGAGCTCGTCCGCCACGGCGAGAAAGCACTCCAGATGGGTGAGATTCATGGCGCTCCCCAGGCCCGGTCGTTCTGCCTCGTACAAGAAGTTCCTGGCGGACGCCCCCGAAGCCGTGTCAGGACGCGGGGGCGCGAGCGTGCACCGCCTGCCCCCGCCCACCGTCCGGATACGAGCGCGACGGCGTGTCCAGCGGCCGGCGGCCTGCGCGGCCACCGGACCGGCAGCCGCCTGCCGGGCTAGGAGAGCGGGCGGTTCAGAAGGCGGGCGGCGTTCTCCGAGGTGAGCGCACGCCAGGTCGTGGCCCGGGGCTGGTCGGCGGTGTCGATGGAGGCGATCTGCTGGGCGACCGCGCCGGCCGGCGTCCAGCAGTAGTCGCTGCCGTACAGAATGCGCTCGGTCCCGAATGCCCGCTGGAGGGCGGGGACTTGGTGGGGGAAAGGGGTTCCGGCGATGTCGAACCACAGCTCTGCCACCTGTTCCTGGACCGTCGGGTCGTCCGGTGAACCGCCGCCGAAGGCGGTGCGGAAGAGTTCCATCCGGTCGGCGAGCAGGGGGAGAGTGCCGCCGCCGTGGGTGAAGATCCACCGGATGCCGGGGAAGCGGGCCAGTGTTCCGCCGAGGACCAGATCGGACACGGCGCGGGTGGAGTCGAAGATGAACTCCAGCATCGGCCGGGGCCGGCCGACCGATACGGTCTCGGCGCCGGCGGGAGAGGTCGGGTGGACGAAGACCACGGCGCGGCGGCGGTCGAGTTCGGCCCACAACGGGTCGAATCGCCGGTCCCCCAGGTAGCGGCCGTGGGCGTTGGTCTCGACGGTGACGCCGTGGCTGCCCAGTTCGTCCAGGGCGTAGGCGAGTTCGGTGAGGCTGCCCTCGACGTCCGGTAGCGGGAGGGAGGCGAAGTGGCCGAAGCGCTGCGGGTGGGTGCGGACGAGCTCGGCGGCGTACTCGTTGACCTCGCGGGTGAGTGCGCGGGCCGCCTTGTCGTCGCCGAAGTGGGTGCCCGGGGAGGAGAGGGACAGCACCGAGGTGCTGATGCGGTGCTCGTCCATGAGCCGCAGATGCGCGTCGGCGCTCCAGGCGGGCCAGCCGGGCATCCCGTCGGGGCGGGTGTGTCCGGCGGCCCGGGCTGCCTCGACGTAGGAGTCGGTCAGGAAGTGGGCGTGGACGTCGATGAGCTGGTCCGGCGTGTCGGTCATGGGGTGTCCCTTGTTCGTGTCCGGGCGCCCGGCTCCGGAGC
>JAJSZB010000118.1:0-17833 GCA_050613715.1 Streptomyces sp. IBSBF 3018 | reverse complement strand
CCCCCCCCCGGCGCCCGCCCCGCCCGGGGAGTCGCCGCCGACGGTGGCGATGTCCTCCTCGCGCAGGTCGACCTCGATCACCCGGCGCTCCTCGGCGGTGCGGTCGCGCAGCACCAGGAGGTCCTCGGCCAGGTCGGGCGGAGACGCGGCGAGCGTCGGACGCGCGGTGGACAGCGACAGCCGCACGCCGTCCCAGTCCTCGCCGGTGTGCTGCCACACGAACGCGTCGGTCTCCAGCGTCACCGAGCCGCGGTCGTCGGCGAGCCGGGCCCGGTAGGCGGGCCGCCACAGCGCGCAGGGCACCAGGCCGACCACCTGCAGCAGCCCCGGCCCGGCCTCCGACACCTCGACGACGAGTTCCACGAAGGCGGTGAGCACCGGCGGTTCGTGCTCGGTCTGCGCCAACGCCAGCCGCGCGGCGCCCAGTTCCTCGTCCACGTCGTGCGATCGGCGGCCGAGCCGGTGCAGTTCCGCGATGCGCGCCTCCGCCTCCTGGTCGACGCGCTCCAGCCGGTCGGCCCACCGCTCCGGGTCGGCGTCGCCCGCACCCGCGCCCTGCACGATGTCGCGGTGCAGGTCGGCCTTGGCCTGGCGCACCACGGCGAGCGCGCTCTGCGCCCGCTGCCGCAGCTGCCGTACGTCGCGCGACTCGCGTTCCAGCGCGTCGAGTTCGCGGCGCAGCCGCGAGGCGTCGGGGCCGGGGCGGCCGGGCGGCGCGGGGGTGTACGTGCGGACCACGCGGGCGTCGACCACGCGGGCGCGTGGTGCCCCGGGGGCGTCGCCGTCCGCGGCCGCGGGAGTCCCGGCCGGCGCGGTGATCTCGGCGCGCAGCGAGCGGTCGACGGTCAGGGCGGTGACCGGGCCGATCCGCAACCGCTGGACCCCCGCGGCGAGTTCGACGGGACCGGAGCGTTCGACCTGGGCCCGGTCCTCCAGGCAGGTGACGGCGGTGACCGGCAGGAAGAGGGCCTCCGCCAGGCCCTCGGCGTCACCGCCCGAATCCGTACCGCCCGAGCCCGTGCCGCCGGGGCCCGGGGCCTGCGGGCCGGTGGCGGAGCCGCCGGACCGGCCGCCGGGAGCGCCGGGCGTCGTCGTGTCGACGGTCATGGTTCAGTTCCTCCGGTTTCCGCCGACGACCGACTTGCCCGCGGGGACGCGGATCTCGTACCCCCCGGTGAGGGTGGCCGTCCGGCCGGGCGCGAGGTCGATCCGCCAGACCCGCGCGCCGCGCACGTACGTGCCGTCCTGGCCGTCCAGCGGCTCCTCGGCCCGCTCCCAGGCCGGCTGCGCGCGGTGCTCCTCGATCCGCACGTCCTTCTCCTCCGAGACCGGGACGCGCTCGCGGACCTCCAGCGAGACGGGGTACGGGAACCGGTTGGCGACCTCGATCTCCACCGTGTGGTCGAGCACGGTGGTGCCGCCCCTGAGCCCTGCGGTCGACTCGCGCATCCGGGTGCGCCGGGCCACCTGGACGCTCTCCGCGACCCCGACGCCGACCGACTGGCGCTGGCCCGGCGCAAGCGTCGGCAGCGCCGCGGTCAGCGCGAAGTCCCCGTCCACCATCACGTCGACGGGTCCCGCGAGCAGCGCGTGCGGCGAGGTGTTGGTCAGCACCACCGTGCCGAAGACCGCGCTGTCCACGGCGGGCACGCACACGTGGCGCGACTCGGTCAGCACCGGCGTCTCGCCGATCGGGACGACGTGCCACCGGCCGTCGGAGGCGACGTCGGCGGGCGCGGCGGTGTCGAAGCGGTAGTCGAACGAGCCGGCCGAGGCCCGTACGTCCACGGCGTGCGCGGGCCGCGGCAGCCGTCCGACCTCGTCGGCCGCCCGGCGGCGCTGCTGCGCGCCGGCCCGGCCGAGCCCCGCGGGCGCCGGGCGCAGTGTGCCGCGGGCGTCGGGCGCGTCGGGGCCCGCCAGCGTCAGCGCCGCGTAGTCGAGCAGGTCGGCGCCGGGGGACGCGGGGCCCGGCGGCTGCGCGGCGACGTCCTGCGCCGGGGCGTACCCCGGGGCCTCCTGTGCCGCGCCGAACGCCGCGGACCGCCGTACCGCCATGGCCTTGGCGGCCATCGGCGCGGCGGACCGGCTGCGGCGGGCGCGTTCGTGCACCGCGCCGCCGACGCCGGGTGCCGCGCCGGGAGCCGCGCCCGGCGCGGGCGGCGGCACTGGGCCGCCGCCGTGGGCGAGTTCCTCGTGACCCGCCGGTTCGGCGTGCGCGGCGCCCGCGACGAAGGCGCCGTAGCCGCCGCCGGGCGCGGCGGGCGCGGGCGGCGGCACGCTCGCCGGGAAGGGGGCGGAGGCCGCCGCGCCACCCTCGAAGGCGCCGGGCGCGCCCCCGAGCGCCGCCGACCCGGCCGGCAGGTCCTGCGCGGCGCCGTCGTACCCGGCGAACAACTCATCGAGCCCGGCGGGCGGTTCACGCCATCCGGGGGCCGCAGGCTCCTGCTGGCTGCGCCCGATCCGCAGCGAGCGCAGCCGTGGCAGGTCGGCGCGCCGCAGCAGGTCGGCGGTGGACAGCCCGAGCCGTACGCCGTCCCAGTCCTCCCCGGTGCGCTGTGCGACGCACGCACGCAGCACCAGCGTCCCCTCGCCGCTGCGCCCGTCCATCCGCAGCTGGTACGTGGGCACCCAACTCGCCCCGGGCACGTGGTACTCGACATCGACGTCGATCTCGGCGCCGGAGCCGTCAGCTCCGGGGGCCGTGCGGGTCTGCCCGTGCGCGTCGGGATCGGCCGGTGCTGCGGGGGCCCGGGAGGTCTCGGGATCGGCGGGGGCCGCGGACGCCCCGGGCGCCGCGCCGGGGGTACGGGCCAGGGTGAGCACCGCGGTGACCGCGGGCGTCGCGTGACCGGTGTCGACCGCGGTGGACGCCTCGTGGAGCCGGGCGCGGAGCACGTCGGCGGCGTGCTCGGCGTCGGCGAGTTCGTCCTCGACGGCCCGCAACCGCCCGTGCAGCAGGCCGAGTCGGGTGTCGACGAAGCCGGCCAGCGCGAGGAAGGACTCCACCGGCGCCCAGCGCGGCGGGTCGCCGCGGCGCGGCTGCGGGGGTTCCGCGCGCAGCTCGGCGACCTCGGCGATCTCCTGTTCCAGCCGCTCCTTGCGGTCGCGCAGCCCGGCGCAGCGGTCCTCCGCGTCCTCCAGGTCGAGCCGCACCGCGGGGAGCCGGTCGGCGCGGCGCAGCGTCGCGGTCAGGTCCGCGCGGATGCCGACGACGTGCCAGCCGCCGGGCCCGGCCGCCACCCGGCCGCGCAGGGAGTGTTCGACCAGTGCGAGGGGCAGCCCGCCGACGCGTACGGTGACGTCGCCGTCGCCCGGCGGGACGTCGACCCGGGCGCGCCGGGTGCACACCGCGCCGGCCGCGTGCACCACGACGGAGGTCAGCACGGAAGGGGCCGCGGCGTTCTCCGCGCCCGACGCGCCCGAACCGCCAGGCGGGTGCGGGCCACCCAGGCTGTCCGGCGTGTGCGAGGCGCCCAGGCCGTTCGGCGTGTGCGGGTCACCTGAGCCGCCCGACGCGCGCGAGCCGCCCGCTGCCCCGGACGCGCTCTCGCCGGTCGCCGCGCCCTCGGCCGCAGCGGCCGTGTCCACGTCCTCGCCCACGGTGTCTCCCCGCTTCCCCGCGCCCGGCCGACCCGATCCGATCCGCCGGACCGCGCGCGTACGCGCACACGCAGGGCCCGGACCCGTCCGTACCCTAGCCCAGACCGGCCGCCCACCGGCGCGGGAAGCCGGGGTCGCGCGACCGCCGCGACGCCGGGCCCGCACCGGCCCGGCGACCGCGTCCCGACGTCAACTCGCGTCACCGACGGCGACGTTCGGGCCCGCGCCGAAACGGTCGCGGTAGGCCGAGGGGGTCAGGCCGGTGGAACGGCGCATCAGGGCGCGGAGGTTGGCCGCGGTGCCGAGACCGCTGCGGCGGGCGACGACCTCGAAGCGGGACTCGCCGCGTTCGATCAACCGGCAGGCCAGGGCGAGCCGTTCGCCGGTCAGCCAGGCCAGCGGCGTGGTGCCCAGCTGGGCCCGGAAGCGCCGGTGCAGCGTCGCCGGGCTGACCGCGGCACGCGCCGCGAGGTCGGTCACCGCGAGCGGCGTGTCCAGCCTTGCCTGCGCCCACTCCAGCAGCGGGGCCAGGGACTCGTCGGGCGCGTCCGGCACCGGCCGCTCGATGAACTGCCGCTGCCCGCCGTCGCGGTGGGCGGCGAAGACCAGCCGCCGGCTGACGGAGTTGGCGACGTCGGCGCCGTGGTCGCGGCGCACGATGTGCAGCCCGAGGTCGAGGGCGGCGGCACTGCCCGCCGAGGTGAGGATGTCGCCGTCGTCCACGAACAGCACGTCCTGCTCCAGCCGGACCGCGGGGTAGCGGGCCCTGAAGTCGTCCGCCCACTGCCAGTGCGCGGTGGCCCGGCGGCCGTCGAGCACCCCGGCCTCCGCGAGGGTGAAGGCGCCGCTGCAGAAGCCGACCAGGCGGGCGCCGCGGCAGTGCGCCCGCCGTACCGCGTCGAGCACGGCCGGGCGGCGGGGCGTCGCGACATCGGGCCGGTTGGGCACGATCACGGTGTCCGCGGCGTCGGCCGCCTCCAGGCCGGCGACGCCGGTGAGCGTGAAGAACCCGTCCCGCATCGCGGTGCGCGGCTCGGGCGAGCACAGCCGGAAGTCGTAGAGGTCGCGGCCGATCTCGGGGCGGCGCAGCCCGAACACCTCGGTGGCGCAACCGAGTTCGAAGGGGTTGGAGTTCTCGTCGACGATCACCGCGACCCGGTGCGGCGACGGGCCGGACGCGACATGCGAGGATTCTTTCGCCATATGCGATTCCTAGCACTCACCACGGAGTCCTTCAAGCGCGGAGGATCTCCGCCATGGACACCGGACACCGCGCGGACGCGCACGAACCAGTCGGCCAGGACACGGACACGGACGCGGGCACGGGCACAGGGGCGGGCCCGGGCGCCGCAGCGCACACGGACACGGGCACGTGTCCCGGGGCGGACGCGGGCGGCGCACGGCGCGAGCCCGTGGCCCTGCACGCCGCCCTGGCCTCCTTCGACGCCCTGTGGAGCCCCCGCATCGTCACCCGCGTGAACGACTACGACGTGCGGATCGCCAAGGTGGGCGGCGAGCACGTGTGGCACGTCCACGACGACACCGACGAGTTCTTCCTCGTGCTGGACGGCGAGCTGCACATCGCGCTGCGCGGGCCGGACGGCGGCAAGCGCACGGTCGAACTGCCCGCGGGCGCCGTGTTCACCGTGCCGCGCGGCACCGAGCACCGGCCGTCGGCGCCCGGCGGCGCGGCGATCCTGATGTTCGAGCCCACCGGGACGGCCACCGTGGGCGACCGCCACGACGAGGTCCCGGCGCACGTCGACGCGACGACGGGCCACGCACTCGACCTGTGAGGCACGATTCGGCGCCACCGGCCGCCCGGACCCGCGCCCGCGCGCTCAGGCCCGCGGGAAGACGTTCTGCCCGGGTGCGAGCAGCCCGTTCGGGTCGTAGCGGTGCTTCGCCGCGGCGAACCACGGCCACGCGCGGCCGTACTGGGCCCGCCAGTCCGCCGCGCTCATCGGGATGCTGCCGACCGGGTACTGGGTGCCGCCCGCCGCCCGTACCGTCTCGTAGACCTCGTGGTTGGCGGCGGTGCGCGCGGCGATCGCGGAGGGGTCGGCCGGGTCGAGCGTCCACAGCACGGCGAGCAGGTACGGGACCGGATCGTCGGGCATCCGCAGCAGCGGGGCGTGCAGCCGGGCGCGGGTCAGCGGGTAGAGCAGCACGACGCCGCCGGGGCCGATCTCCTGGCCGGCCAGCCCATCGAGGATGCCGCGGGACAGGGCGGCCGCCCGGTCACCGGGCAGCAGCACGTTGAGCCATGGGTGCGACCAGGCCCACAGGCCGGCCTGCTGGAGCGCGGCCACACCGGCGGCCAGCCGGTTCAGGAAGTCGAAGTAGGGCAGCGTCTCGGCGGTGACCGCGCCGGAGGCGTCGTAGCGCAGCCCGCTCAGCAGCGCCGTGTCGTCCGGCTCGGGCCCGGCGGGCGGGCCGTACGCCACGGCCTCCAGCACGTAACCGGTGTACGCGCCGCCGGCGTCGGGCCCGACCGAGCCCTCCACGTACGCGAAGCGGTCGTCGGCGGCCAGCCGCCGCTGGTCGTCGAGGAAGACCTCCAGGTCGGTGTACGGCAGCAGGTAGTGGCGCACCGAGACCGGCGCGGTGACCAGGCGCAGGGTGGCGGAGACGATGACCGCGCACTGGCCGAGCCCGGCGAGCACGGCGCGGAAGAGGTCGGCCTGGCAGGTGGGCGAGCAGGTGACGAGGTCGCCGGCGCCGGTCACGACGGTGAGCGAGGAGACGTTGTCGACCTGGGCGCCGTGCAGATGGCTCTGGCCGCCGAGGCCGCCGACCGACAGGGTGCCGCCGACGGACAGTTCGAGGTAGTCGGTGAACACCGGCGGCGTCAGGCCGTGTCGGGTGGTGGCCTGGACCACCGCGCTCCACACCGCGCCCGCGCCGACCGTCACGCTGCCGGTGCCGCCGGGCCCCGCGGTGACCTCGCCGACGGAGTCGAACGACGAGGTCTCGATGATCAGTCCGCCGGCCACCTGGGCCTGGCCGTTGGTGCCGTGGCCCTGGCCGCGGGCGGCCAGCGGGATGCGGTGGGCGTTGCAGAAGCGGACCATCGCGACCACGTCGGCGACCGAGCCGGGGCGCAGCACGGCGGCCGGGCGGCGGTGCACGATGTGGCCGAAGTCGTCGGCGTCGGCGTCCAGTGCGGCGGGGTCGGTCAGCAACGTCCCGTCGAGGGGCGGCACTTGCGCGAAGGCGCCCGGAGTGCCGTGCGGCTGCGGCGTGTTGGCGGAGTGCGCGCCCGGGTGCGGGGAGCGCGCGCCCGCGGTGATCCAGGACCGGGTCAGCGGGTCGAACGCGATCACCCCCACTCCGGCGACCAGTCCGTGCACGACGCCGCGCCGGCTCAGGGCGGTGCGGTCCGGCCGGGAGGCGAGGCGGGAAAGGGCGGTACGACGGGCGGGCTGCTGGGACATGCTCCCCCTCCGCAGCGGTCGGTGACCTGCTGCTGTGCGGTAGCGGCGGCCCCTGACCGGGGATCGGCGCGATGCTACCTCCCCCGTCCGGCGGTGCGTCAGTGCCGCGCCGGGTCCGGGACGGGCCGGCGGAGGGCTGCGGGCCGGCGGACCGTCAGGCGTGTGAACCGTGCGGCACGTGGGCGGGAAGGGGCAGGCGGGGACCGGTCCGGCGGGCGCCCGCCGCGCCGCCCGGCCGGTTCCGACCGCTCCGACCGCTCCGACCGCTCCGGTCACGGCGGCCCGCCGCCCGCGCGGCCGGTGACTGATCCGGCGTGGCCCGGGGCACAGTCACGGTGCGGCCTCTCGCCGCCGCCGCGCGCCGCGTACGCTCGGTGAGGAAAGGGCCAGCGATCAGCCCGGCGACCAGCGACGGCAACCCGAACGGGTGACCGGGGCGGCGGAACGGCACGGCGGAGCGGCACGGCGGCGGCGACCCGCGTGCGGACGGCTGCCGGATCGGGCCGCCGTGCCGGGCGGCCGGTGCCGACGCCGCCGTACCGGGCGCCGGACCCGGACCGTACCGGGCAGCGGTCGGCGGGCCGACGGCGATGGGGAGGTGGAGCAGTGCGGCACCAGTACGTGCTGTGGACGACGGCGGCCGCGGGCCTCGCGGTGGACCAGACCACGAAGGCGATCGCCGCGGTGACCGTCGAGGGCCACGAGCCGGTCCACGCGCTGGGCGGCGCGGTGACCTTCACCGCGTTCCGCAACTCCGGAGCGGCGGGCTCCTTCGCGCCGCACGCCACCGTCGTGTTCACGGTGCTCGCGCTGGCCGTGCTCGGCTTCATCGTGCGGGTGGCGCCCTCGGTGTCCCGGCCGGGCTGGGCGGCCGGGCTCGGGCTGATCTTCGCCGGCGCCGGCGGCAACCTCGCCGACCGGCTGTTCCGCACCCCGGGCTTCGGCCGCGGCGCGGTGCTGGACTTCATCCAGGTCGGCCACTCCGGCATCTTCAACCTCGCCGACCAGTGCGTGTCCGCGGGCGCGCTGATCGTCTTCGTGCAGGCGCTGCGCGGCGTCCCCATGCGCACGAAGCCCGCGGCCGGCCCGCTGTACGAGTCAGGCGGCCGGTGAGGCGTACGGTCGGCGCGGGCCGCGGCCGGCGACCGCGGTGAGGCGTCGCCCGCCCGGCCGTACCCGCGGGCCACGTACGATGCGCCAATGGCTGACATGACCGAGACCACGCCCGGCTGGCTCTCCCCGGAACAGTTGGAGAGCACCCGCGCGCACATGCCGATCCTGTACGTCGACGCGGTGCCCGTGCGGGTGGACGACAGCGGGGAGGTCACGCACATCGGGCTGCTGCTGCGGATCGGGCCCGACGGGACGGTCAGCCGCACGCTCGTGTCCGGCCGTGTGCTCTACCACGAGCGGGTGCGCGACGCGCTGATCCGGCACCTGGAGAAGGATCTCGGTCCGGTCGCGCTGCCGCGGGTGCCCGCCTCGCTCCAGCCGTTCACCGTCGCCGAGTACTTCCCGACGCAGGGCGTCACGCCGTACCACGACCCGCGCCAGCACGCCGTGTCGCTGGCCTACGTGGTGCCGGTGGCCGGGGACTGCCGGCCCCGCCAGGACGCGCTCGACCTGGTGTGGTTCACGCCGAACGAGGCCGCGTCCGCGCAGTTGCAGCAGGAGATGCCGGGCGGTCAGGGCGTGCTGCTCAAGCAGGCGCTGGCGCACGTCGGCGCCGTGTCCTGACGCGGCGGCTGGCGATGACCCTTCCCGGCGCGGCGGATTCCGGCGGACCCGGGTCCGGAGCCGGTCGCGGACCCGGACCCGGCCCAGGTCGCGAACCTGGAGCAGGTCGCGAACCCGGAGCAGGCCCCGCGGCGCCCTTCCTGTACCCGGACCCGCCGCTGCGCGAACTGGCCGGGCGCGCGCTCGCGCTGACCGCGTCGGGGCGGGCGGTGCTGGGCGTCGTCGGGGAGCCGGGCGCGGGCAAGTCCACCGTCGCGGAGGCGCTGCTGGCCGAGGTCGAACGGCTGCGGCCGGGCGTGGCCACCGCCGTCTCCATGGACGGCTTCCACCTCGCGCAGCGCGTCGTCGACCGCATGGGCAAGGCGGCGACGAAGGGCGCGATCGACACGTTCGACGCCCACGGCTTCGTCGCGCTGCTGCGCAGGACCCGCGAGGAGACGCAGACGCCCGTGTGGTGGCCGGAGTTCCGCCGCGAGATCGAGGAGCCGGTGGCCGGCGCCGTCGAGGTCGCGCCGCGGCACCGCCTGGTCATCGTCGACGGGAACTTCCTGCTCGCGCAGGACCCGCCGTGGGACCGGGTCCGCGGCCTGCTCACCGAGGCGTGGTTCCTCGACGCCGACCCCGCCGCCCGCCGCCGGCGCCTGGCCGCGCGCTACGTCCGCTACGGCTTCGCGCCGGAGCGCGCCCTGGCCAAGACCGAGGGCGTCGACGAGGACACCAGCCGGGCGATCCGGCGCGGGGCCGGCGCGGCGGACCTGGTGCTGCGCGAGCCGCGCGGGCCGCTCGGGCGAGCGGGCTGACGGGTCGGCGGCGACCCGGCTGACGGTCGGCGGCAGCTCGGCTGACAGGTCGGCAGCGACCCGGGCGGGCTGACGGGCTGACGGCCCGTTGACTCGCTTGGGCCAGCACCGCGCGCGGGGCCGGGGCCCGCGTTCCTACGGTGGGGCGTGGGCGCCGAGGAGGAGGTCTTGCGTGGCTGAGGCGGATCGGACGATCGACCGGACCGGTTACGGGACGCCGACCACGTACGGGCTCGGACCCGCGAAGCCGTACCACCCGCGGAAGGCCCGCGAGGCGGCGGAGGCGGCCGGGGGCACGGGCAGGAGCGCCGACGGGAGCGCGGGCGCGCGGCTCGCGGGGCTGGACGGGCTGCGGGCGCTGGCGGTCGGCGCGGTGATCGCGTACCACGTGCGCGCCGCGTGGCTGCCGGGCGGCTACCTCGGCGTCGACGTCTTCTTCGGCATCAGCGGCTTCCTGATCACGTATCTGCTGGTCGCCGAGCACGGCCGGCGGGGGCGGATCGCGCTCCGCGGCTTCTGGCGGCGGCGTGCGGTGCGGCTGCTGCCGGAACTGCTGCTGGTGCTGCTGGCCTGCGCGGTCACCGCGCGGCTGGCCGGCGGGGGCGACACCGGCCTCGGCGACGGGCTGCGCGGGGACGCGGTGGCGTCACTGCTGTTCTGCGGCAACTGGTGGCAGATCCACCAGGGCGCCGACTACTTCCACCACCTGGGCACTCCCCCGCTGCTCCAGCACCTGTGGTCGCTGAGCGTGGAGGAGCAGTTCTACCTGGTGTGGCCGCTGCTGCTGGCGCTGTGCCTGCGACTGGGCCGGCCGGTCCGGGGACGGCGGCGGTCGTGGCCGGCCGCGGCGCTCGGCATCGCGGCCCTGGGCGGCGCGGCGGCCTCGCTGTGGCGGATGCACGTACTGGCGGCGCACGGCGCGGGCGGGGTGTCGCGGGCGTACTTCGGCACCGACGCGCACAGCGGGGCGCTGCTCGCCGGGTGCGCGGCCGCGCTGCTGCTGCCGACGCTGCGCCGGTTGGCGGACCGGCTGCCGCGGCGCGGGCTGACGCCGTTCTGTCTCGCGCTCGGTGTGCTCGCGGCGTTCGCCGCGACCGGGCCGGGCGACGCGACGATGTACGGCTGGGGGTTCGCCGTGGTGGCCGCGGCGACCGCGGTCGTGTGCGCCGGGTGCGCGGCCGGCACCCCGGTGCGGCTGCTCGACGCGGCGCCGCTGCGCCTGGTCGGCCGCCACTCGTACGGCCTCTATCTCTGGCACTGGCCCGTCGTCGTCACGGTCGGCGCGCTGTGGCCCGCGGCGGGGTCCGCCGGCCGCGCCCTGTGCGTGCTCGTGCCCCTTCCCCTGGCCGTCGCCGGGCAGCGTCTGGTCCTGCGCCCGGTGGCGTCCCTGCTCGGCCGCTCGCATGCGGGCGAAGGGCGCTCCCCGGTGCTGCCCGGGCCGGCGGCGGACGCGCTCGGGGCGCGCGCTCGCGGCGTACGGGCGCGGCGGGTGGTGCTGGGCGCGGCCGTCGCGGCGGCGGCCGGCGTCCTCGTGCTGAGCCCGGCGTCGGCGCCGAGCGCGCTGCGGCGGCAGCTCCAGGCGGCCGAGCGGTACGAGGCGGGGCTCGGCGCGGACGACAGCCCGGCGCACGCGGGGTCGGCGGCGCGGGGCGAGGGCCCGGGCGGCGTCGGCCCCGGCGGCGGGCACACCATGTCGGGAGCCGGCCCCCGTCCCGGTACGACGCCCGCGGGCGCGGCGGCCCCGCCGCCGGACAGCGCGGGGGCCGCGGGCGCGAGCACCGGTACAAGCACCGGCACCGGGGCGGACCCGGGGGCCGGCGCGACCGCGCCCGCGGACAGCGGTGTTCCGGCCGGCGGGGCCGACGGCAGTGACGTCACCATGATCGGGGACTCGCTCAGCCTCGGCTCGTCGCCCGACCTGCACCGGCTGCTGCCCGGGATCGACCTGCACGCGGAGGTCGGCCGGATGATGGAGTCCGCGCCGGACCTGTGCGCGCGGTTGCTGGCCGCGCACCGGCTGCGCGGCACGGTGGTGCTGGCGCTGGGCACCAACGCGGAGTTCGGCGCCGACGTGCTGGACCGCGTGCGCGCGGTCATCGGGTCGCGGCGGATGGTGCTGATGACCGTCCGCGGCCCGTTCCCCTGGCAGGACGAGGTCGACGCGGTGGTGCGCGCGTACCACCGCGACCACCCCGAGGTCGTGCTGGACGACTGGTACGCGGCGGCGCAGTCCCACCAGGACCTGCTGTGGATCGACCACATCCACCCCCGCGGCGGCGCCGGCACCACCCTCTTCGCCACCCGCCTGGCCGCAGCCCTCACCGCGGCCCGGTGACCGCCCGCCGCCGGTCCCGGTCGGATGCGGCGGGTGCGGCAGGCGGATCGCGGGGTCAGTGGGCGTGGCCCGCGTCTTCCGGGGCGTGTTCGGGGAGCAGGCGGACGAAGGGCAGGCAGGCCGCGGTGATGGCCAGTACGGTGACGAGGCTGACGGTCATCGCGTGGCCCGCGCCGCCGCTGTGGAAGTAGACGGTGGTGACGACCGCCGAGCCGATCGCGTTGGACAGCTGCTGGACCGCGCTGAGCGAGCCGCTGGCGCTGCCCGCCTCCGCCGCGTCGATGTCGCCGAGGGCGATGTCGAAGATGGTGCCGAAGCACGCGCCCATGCCGAGGCCGACGACGAACACCGCCGGCGCCAGCTGCCACAGGCCCACGCCGGTGCCCTGCGCCGCCACCAGCGCGAGCGTCCAGCCGCCGCCGGCGAGGGTCAGGACCATGCCGACGACGATCAGACGGCGGCCCAGCTTCGGCCCGAGGGCCATTCCGCCGCCCGCCGCGGCGATGATCCCGAGGGTCAGCGGCAGCAGGCCGAGCGAGGTCGCGCCGGCGCTCTTGTGCAGGGCCTGCTGCATGAACAGCGACATCACGTAGACCAGGCCGCTGGTCACCGCGAAGTACAGCAGTCCGACGACCAGGCCCGAGGTGAAGCCCCTGTTGCGCAGCAGCGTCGCCTTGATCAGCGGTTCGGCCGCCGTGGTCTGGCGGCGGGCGAAGAGCGCGAAGCACGCCGCGCCGAAGACGAGCGCGCCGACCGGCAGCGCGCCCCAGCCGTTGCTCGATCCCTCGATCAGGCCGAAGAGCAGGCCGAGCATGGTCGCCGCGAGCAGTGCCGCGCCGGCGCCGTCGAGCACCACCTTCGGGTCGCGGTCGCCGCGCGGCAGCAGGCGGACGGCGAGGGCGGTGCCGACGGTGCCCAGCACGACGTTGATCAGGAAGATCGGCCGCCAGGACCAGCCGCCGATGTCGGCGTTGATCAGGAAGCCGGCCAGGACGGGACCGCCCACGCTGGACAGGCCCAGCAGCGGCCCGAACAGGCCGAACGCCTTGCCGAGCATCTCGCGCGGGAACGTCCTGGTCATGATCGCCATGCCCTGCGGGATGAGCAGCGCCCCGAAGCCGCCCTGCACCGCGCGGGCCACGATGAGCAGCGCCGGGTCGGGCGCCAGGCCGCAGACGGCGGAGGCGAGGGTGAAGCCGGTCATGCCGATCAGGAAGAGCCGGCGCTGCCCGAAGCGGTCGCCGAGCCGGCCGCCGATGACCAGCAGCACGCCCATGGCGAGCGCGTAGGCGGACCCGAGCCACTTGATCAGGCTCTCGCCGCCGCCGATGTCGCGGACGATGGTCGGCGCGGCGATCTGGGTGACCGTCGAGTCGATCATGTCCAGGGCGTCGGCCACCAGGACCAGGCCGAGGATCGCCCACATCAGCCCGGCGGACGGGCCCGGGGCGCCGGCCTGCGCCCGGTCCGTAGCCTTCCGGTCCTGCGCCCGCTGTTGCCGTGCGTGCTGTTCCCGCGCGTTCTGCTGCTGGGCTCTCTGTTGCTGGGCGTGCTTCTGCGCGTTCGCGGTGTCGTCCGCGTCCGCCGCGGTGGAAGGCGTCGGCATGGTCCTCATCTCCTCACGTCCGTGCGGCCTCTCGTCCCGTCCACCGTAGACGAACATGTTCGTTCAGAACAAGTTCGGCACGAACGCGCTCGTCACGTCCCTGTTCGTAGCGAGCGCGTTTGGTATCGTGGGAGGCATGGCAGCACGTACGCAGGAGCCGCGCAGCCGCCGGGAGCGGCCGGCCAAGCCGCCGCTGACCCGGGACGGGATCGTGTCGGCGGCGGTGGAGATCATGCGCGCCGAGGGGCTGGCGAAGGTCACCACCCGGCGCATCGCCCAGGCCCTGGACACCGGCCCGGCCTCGCTCTACGTCTATGTGAGCAACACCGCCGAGCTGCACGCCCTGATCCTCGACCGGCTGCTGGGCACCCTGGCGATCCCGGTCGGCGGCCCCTGGCAGGAGCGGATCGAGGAGCTCCTCGGGGACTACACGGCGCTGCTCTACGGGCACCCGGAGCTGGCCAGGTCCGCGCTGATCACCCGGCCCCGCGGCGAGAACCAGCTGCGGCTGGCCGAGGCGCTGCTCGACGCGCTCGACGAGGGCGGCGTGCCGCGGGCGCAGGCGGCCTGGGGCGTCGACCTGCTGCTCCAGCAGGCCACCGCGACCGCCGCCGAGCACTCGGCCCGCGACCGGACGGCGGACTCCGAGGGCGAGTGGCAGGCGCTGGTCCGCGCGGTCCACGAGGCGCCGGCCGACCGCTACCCGCACGTCGCGGCGCTCGCCCCCATGCTGGTGTCGGGCGCGCCCCGGGAGCGGATGCGGTGGATGCTGCGGGCGATGCTGGCCGGCATCGGCGCCGTCCCGGTGCCGGAGGACGCCCGGCCGGGCCCGCGGCCGGGGGACCCGGCGCCGCAGTGGACGCCGTAGCCCGGGCCGCAGCGCGGGCCGTGACCCGGGCCGCAGCGCGGGCCGTGGCGCGCCTCGTACCGCGGGCCGTACAGCATCTCGTACCGCGTGTCGCGGCGCGGGCCGTGGCGCGGGCCGCGCTCGGTGGGGGCGCGCGCGGGCCGGTCCCGTCGCTTTGACACGATGCAGAGATGACACGCACCTTCGCCACCGCCGGGACCGGACGAGTCGGGCGGGCGGTCGCCGCCTGCGCGGCGCTGACCGCCGTCGCCGCCCTGGCCACGGCCTGTTCCGGCTCCTCGGACTCCCAGGACGACGCCGCCCCCACCGCGCAGCCGACGACGCCCGGGCGGCTCAGCGTCCAGGCGCCGGACGTGGACCTGGACATCACCGACGCCGTCGCCCATCTCGACGCCTCCGGCAACGGCACGTTGACGATGACCGTGCGCAACGGAAGTTCCGTCCCCGAGCACCTGGACATGGTGGCCACGCCCGGCGGCGGCCGCGGCAGCATCGTCGGCGGCTCGCACAAGGGCAGCGGCGCGCTGGAGACCGCCGGGATCTCGCTGCGCCCCGGCACCACGGTCGTCTTCGGCGGCTCCGGCAACCCGGTGGTCCGCTTCACCGCCGTGCGGGGCGTCACGGCGGCGCACACCCTGCCGCTGTCCCTGGAGTTCGGCGTCGCCCGCCTCGTCCATCTCACCGCGATCGTCGCCACCTCCTGACCCACCGCTGACACCTGTGCGGCGACCCCCGCACGCCCCGCGGCGGCCGGGTCCGCCGCCGCTACGCAACGCGGCGCGCCCCGCCGCCCGGCGTCTGGCGTATCCGGACCGACACGGACGTATCCCACCGCCCGGGCCTGTCACACTCGCGACAACTCGCTGTCGGCGAGCGGCAGTTCCGACGTCCGAGGACCGGGGTTGACAGATATCGAGGGGGAGGGCTCCGGCGAACCGCCCGCGGATTTCGTGGAGTTCTTCACGGAGACCTACGACGGGTTGCGCAGGATGGCGTCTTTCATGCTCGCGGGCGACCTCGGCCGCGCCGACGAACTGGTCGAGAACGTGCTGCTGACCATGCTCAAGAGCTGGGGCGGCATCCAGGACCCGCAGGCGCACGCCGCGCGCGTCACGGCGTTCCGGATCGCGCAGGAGTCCGCACCGAGGCAGCGCCGGTCCGCGCTGCTGCGGCGCGACCGGTCGGTCGAACCGGTCGCCGTGGCGGTGGGCGGCGGCGTGCCGGACGACCTGCCGCAGCCGCTGGTGCCCGAGTCGTTCTCCCGGCTCACCGGCGAGCAGCGGGTCATCGTGGTGCTGTGGTGGCTCTACGGCTGGGACGCCAGGGACATAGCCAAGGCGCTGGCGCTGCGGCCCCGCAGGGTCGACAAGGAGATACGGCACCTGCAGTCGCAACTGCGCTCGGTGTTCGGCCAAGCCGGGATGCGGGCGGGCATGTTCGACGGCAACGACATCACCGGGGAGCTGCTGTGAGTGTGTTCCGGCGCATCCGGGGGCTCCGTGCCGAACAGGCCGCCCGCAAGGAGACGTCCCGACTGACCCGGCAGCTCCGCCAGGCGCGGCAGCTCCAGTACCTGCGCACCGCCCACGCCTCCGGGGCGGTGCCCGACGAGGGCATCGTCCAGCGGCTGATCGAGGTGGACCACGGGCTCAGGGAACAGCTGGCCGATCCGGACGGCTCGCACCGGCGCGCGGTGCTGGCGGAGCTGCGCCGGCAGGGCGGCGGCCCCGCGTCCGCGGCCGCGATCCCGGTCATGGCCGGCGCCGGCGCGCCGGTCCTGGAGGAGCTGGCCGAGGCGCTGCTGCCGCGCCGGCCCGGCCCCGACCACGGCACGCGGCCCGGCCGGGCCCGCCGTCCCGCCTGGTACGGCCGGCTGGCCAGGCTCGCCGACCTGCTGGGACTGGGCGTGCCGCTGGGCCTCGTGCTCTCCGACCACTACGCATCCGGCACGGCCGCCGGGTGGGCCGCCGCGGGCGCGGCCGGGTGGGCGTCGGTGCGCGGGCTGCGCGGCCGTTACCGCGCCGACACCCTCGGCGAACGGCTGGAGCTGCGTACCGCCCTGGCGGACTGGGCGGTGCTGCTGGGCCTTGCGGCGCTCGGCTGCGCCGTCCTCGACCCGGCGGTCCGGTTCCGCGCGCTGCTCCCGGCGTTCCTGATGGGCCTGCTGGTGACGACGGCCGCGGCGCGGACCACCGAGGCCCACCGCAGGGCGGCGCTGCGCTCGGCGCTGTCGCTGCGCCGGGTGCTGCTGGTCGGGGAGCCGGAGGCGGTCGGGCGCACCGTCGACCGGTTCGCCTCGCGCACCGACCACGCGTATCTCCCGGTGGCGGCGGTCGCGGTGGGCGGCGGCCCGCTGCGGATACCGGTGGCCGACCGGCTGCCCGAGCACGACGAGCTCGCCGGGCGGGGCGGGCGCACCGGAGGCGCAGGGCGCGCCGGACGCATCGGACGCGGTGGGGCGCCGCTGTGGGAGGCCGAGCGAGTGCTGGCCGCGGCCCGCGACTGCACGGCCGACCTGGTGATGGCGCTGCCGGGGACGCGGCTGACCGGCGAGCGGCTGCGCAGGATCGCCTGGGCCCTGGACAACGCGGGGCTGCCGCTGGCCGTGGTGCCCGAGCTGGTCGACGTCGCCACGCACCGGGTCAGGCCCGAGTCGGCGGCCGGACTGACCGTGCTGCACCTGGACTCCAGCCGTCCCCCGGTCGGCGACCGGCTGGTCAAGTCCGTTCTGGACCGGGTCGGTTCCGCGGTCGGGCTGCTGCTGCTCGCGCCGCTCTTCCTGGCGGTCGCGGCGGCGATCCGGCTCACCTCGCCGGGGCCGGTGTTCTTCCGGCAGACCCGCCACGGGCTGGGCGGCCGGCCCTTCGCGATGTGGAAGTTCCGCACGATGGTCAACGAGGCCGACGCGCGCAAGGCCGACATGGAGTCGGCGTTCGCCGCCGCCGACGGCCCGATGTTCAAGATGCGCCGCGATCCACGGGTCACCCCGGTGGGCCGGCTGCTGCGGCGGACCTCGCTCGACGAACTGCCGCAGCTGTTCAACGTGCTGCGCGGCGACATGTCGCTGGTCGGGCCGCGCCCGCCGCTGCCGGAGGAGGTCGCGGTCTACGACGCGGTCGAACTGCGCCGGCTCGCGGTCCGGCCGGGGCTGACCGGGCTGTGGCAGGTCAGCGGGCGCAGCGACCTGTCCTGGGACGAGACGGTGAGCCTGGACCTGCGGTACGTCGACAACTGGTCGCTGTACGGCGATCTGACCATCATCTTCCGCACCTTCCGCGCGGTGATCGACGGACGCGGGGCGTACTGAGGCGCACGGGGGTCGGGCGGACGCGGGGAAGTGCCCGGGAAGCGGGTGCGGGCGGTGGCTCCCCGGGAACGGGAGCGGGGCACGGACGGACGTGGGCCCGGACTGCAGGGGGCGCCGGGCGCCGCGTCACGGGGTCGGGGGCG
>JAJSZB010000117.1:0-17946 GCA_050613715.1 Streptomyces sp. IBSBF 3018 | reverse complement strand
GGGGGGGGGGGCCCGCGGGGGTGGCGGCCGGGCGGGGGGTGGGGGCCGCGGCGAGGTCGCGGGCGATCGCGGCGTACTCGTGGGTGGCCACCCGCAGCGGGTTGTACGTGGTGATGTTCTTGGTCAGGCCGTAGACCGGCCGGACGGTCTCGGGCGTGAACGAGCCGAACAGCCGGTCCCAGACGATGAGGATGCCGCCGAAGTTGCGGTCCAGGTAACCACCCTGGGACGCGTGGTGCACGCGGTGGTGCGACGGCGTGTTGAGCACGAACTCCACCGGCCGCGGCAGCCGGTCGATCCGTTCGGTGTGGATCCAGAACTGGTACACGAGGTTGACCGAGGAGCAGAACGCGAGCGCCGCGGGGTGCACTCCGAGCGCGACCAGCGGCAGGTAGAAGGGCCAGGACGTGAGGCTGGTCCAGGGCTGGCGCAGCGCCGTGGTGAGGTTGAACTTCCGGCTGGAGTGGTGCACCACGTGGCACGCCCACAGGATCCTGATCACGTGGTGCCCGCGGTGCGACCAGTAGTAGAAGAAGTCCTGCGCGAGCAGCATCAGCAGCACCGTCCACCAGTGCACCGGAACCCGCAGCGGCGTCGCCGCGTAGAGCACCGAGTACAGCGCGACGACAGGGATCTTCCAGAGCGCGTCGGTGAACAGGCTGCCGAAACCCATGGACAGGCTGGTCGCCGTGTCCCTGCCGGCGTACCCCTCCGACTCGTCGTCGGGGTGCACGCGGTAGCTGACCATCTCGACCACGGTGAGCAGCACGAAGGCGGGGATCGACCACAGCACGACATCGGGGAGTTCTGGCATGTGCGCACCATAAGCGGCGCAACCGGCCGCCGAACAGATGTTGTTACCGACAAGTAAGGAGCGTTTTCCGGCCAGCCGCGCGGGCGTCCGGGCGGGCGGGACGGCGATGGGCTGTCGGCCGCGCCCCTTATCCTCAATGACCATGCCGGACAACCTGACCGAGTTCCCGCCCGCGGCCCCGTGGCCGTCGGGGTACCCAGAGGGCTACGCCGTGGTCGACGTGGAGACCACGGGACTCGGCAGGGACGACCGGATAGTGTCCGCCGCCGTCTACCGGCTGGACGCGCGCGGCGAGGTCCAGGACCACTGGTACTCGCCGGTGAACCCGGAGCGCGACCCCGGCCCGGTCTGGATCCACGGGCTGACCTCGGCTCAGCTCGCCGACGCCCCGCTGTTCGCCGACATCGCCCCCGCGCTGGCCGAACGCCTCGCCGGGCGCGTGCTGGTGGCGCACAACGCGGTCTTCGACTGGTCGATGCTGGCCCGCGAGTACGCCAGGGCCCGGTCCGCCGCCCCGGTCGAGCAGCGGCTGTGCACGATCGTGCTGGCCAAGACGCTGCGGCTGCCGCTGGCCAACCACAAGCTGGAGACGCTCGCCGCGCACTACGGCGTGGTGCAGCGCCGGGCGCACCACGCGCTGGACGACGCGCGGGTGCTGGCCGAGACGTTCCGGCCGAGCCTGCACCTGGCCGCGCGGGAGGAGCTGCCGCTGCCGCTGCACGCGTGCCGTCCGCTCACCGAGTGGCCCGACGCACCCGCCGCCGCGCCCGCCTCCCCCGCCGGCTCCGGGCCGTCCGTCCCCGCGCCGCGCTACGGGCGGCTGTACGGCTCGGGTTACGGCTCGGGGGGCTGGCGGCCGGCCCGCAAGCGGCCGCCCTGCCCGTACCCCAACCCGGGACGGCTGGCGCCGGGCGGGCCGCTGGTGCAGGGCATGCGGGTGGCGTTCTCCGGCGACACCGGGATCGACCGGGAGCTGCTGGAGGACCGGGCGACCGACGCGGGGCTGCACGTCGCGTCCTCGGTGAGCCGGCTGACCAGCCTGCTGGTCACCAACGACCCGGACTCGTACACCACCAAGGCCGCCAAGGCCCGCGAGGTGGGCACGCCGGTGATCGACGAGAGGACGTTCGCGGAGCTGCTCAAGGCCGTGGTGCCCGCGGCGGGCGTGCACGGCTGAGCGCCCGGCCATTCGGGTGGCAGCCGGCCGCTCGCCAGGGCGGCGCGTTGCCCCGCGCCGCCGCTGCCCGCAGCCTGTGCGTCATGGCGCGATGCGAAGTGTGCGGAAACGACTATGCGATGAGCTTCGAAGTGCACGCCCAGGGGGCGGTGCACGTCTTCGACAGCTTCGAGTGCGCGATCCACCGGATGGCTCCGATCTGCGAGCACTGCCGGGTGCAGATCGTCGGGCACGGCGTCCAGGTGGACGGCCGCTTCTTCTGCTGCGCGCACTGCGCCTCGGCGGAGGGCCACCGCGGCATCGTGGACCGCGTGGACTCGACCGTCGGGGCGTAGCGGGCGGCGCTCACCGCCCCCGCCGGCGGCGGCGCGACGGCCCCGGGCCCGTAGCCGCAGGCCCGCGGGGCGGCGCACCCCCTCCCGACGACGCCCGGCGGGCGAGTTGTACGGTCATGGGGTGTACCGCTTCCTGTTGTCCCGCCAGTGGGTGTTCCTCACCCTGCTCGGGCTGGTGATGATCCCGGTCATGATCCGGCTGGGCTACTGGCAGCTGCACCGGCACGAGCACAAGGTGGCGAACAACAGGATCATCGCCGCCGCGCTGAAGGCCCCGCCGGTGCCGGTGGAGTCCGTGACGCACCCGGGCTTCGACGTGCCGCACAAGGACCTGTACAAGTCCGTGTCGGCGCGCGGCCACTTCGACACCGCGCACGAGGTCGTGGCCCGGCACCGTACCGCGGGCAACGGCGGCACCGAGGACGACGCGGGCGGCCAGCAGATCGGCTACCACGTCATCACGCCGTTCGTGATGGACGACGGCCGGGCGGTGCTGGTGAACCGCGGCTGGATCGAGGGGCCCGACGACCCGACGGCGTTCCCGAAGATCCCCAGGCCGCCGTCCGGCGAGGTGACGGTGATCGGACGGCTGCGCCCTGACGAGACGACCTCCGCGACCGGCATCCGCAACCGCAAGGGCCTGCCGCCGCGCCAGATCATGCTGATCAACAGCACCATGCTGGGCAAGGACATGCCCGAGCGGCTGGTCGGCGGCTACATGGAGATGGTCTCGCTCTCCCCCGGCGGCAAGCCGTCCTCGCCCGCGCTGGTGCCCGAGCCCAACCACACCGACATCGGCCCGCACCTGGCCTACGCGATCCAGTGGTGGCTGTTCTCCGCGATGGTCCCGGTCGGCTGGGTGGTGCTGCTGCGCCGCGAGCGCGCCGACATCCTGGCCAGGCGCGCCGCGGCCGCGCAGGCCGCCGCGGACGGCGGCGAGGACGGCGACGAGGGCGACGGCGGCGAGAGCGGCGAGGACGGTGGCGGCGGCGAGGACGGCGGCGGCGACCGGCCCCGCCCGGCCGAGGGAAGCGCTACGGTCGCGGTCTGAGGACCGCGCCGCCCGGGGCGCCTTCGAGCCGCCCCCGACACCAGCTGAGACACCGAGCGGCCCGCGCCGAGCGCGCGGCGGCCGCGGACGGGGGGACGGGAACGTGCCAGGACTGATCGAGGACTACGCGCTGATCGGCGACCTGCAGACCGCCGCGCTGGTGGGCAGGGACGGCTCCATCGACTGGCTGTGCCTGCCCCGCTTCGACTCCGCCGCGGTCTTCGCCGCGCTGCTCGGCGACCGCGACAACGGCCGCTGGCGCCTCGCACCGGTCGACTCCGCCGAGTGCGGCAGCCGCGCGTACCGCGGTGACACGCTGGTCCTGGACACCGTCTGGGAGACGCCCACCGGCACCGTCAAGGTCACCGACTTCATGCCGCAGCGCGACAAGGCGCCCGACGTGATCCGGATCGTCGAGGGCGTCTCCGGCGATGTGGCGATGCGCAGCGAGCTGACGCTGCGGTTCGACTACGGCACGGTGGTGCCGTGGGTGCGCCGCACCGACCACCACCGGGTGGCCATCGCCGGCCCCGACTCGGTGTGGCTGCGCAGCGAGCCGCCGCTGCCGACGTACGGCAAGGACATGCGCACGTACAGCGACTTCACCGTCTCGGCGGGCGAGCGGATCGCGTTCGTGCTGACCTGGCACCCCTCGCACGAGCGGCGGCCGCGCCGGGTCGAGCCGTTCCGGGCGCTGGAGCAGAGCCTCGCGGACTGGACGCAGTGGTCGGACAGGTGCCGCTACGACGGACCGTGGCGCGGCGCGGTGCTGCGCTCGCTGATCACCCTCAAGGCCCTCACCTACGCACCCAGCGGCGGCATCGCGGCCGCGGCGACGACCTCGCTGCCCGAGGAGATCGGCGGGGTGCGCAACTGGGACTACCGCTACTGCTGGCTGCGGGACGCTGCGCTCACCCTCAACGCCCTCGTCTCCGGGGGCTATCTGGACGAGGCGAGGGCGTGGCGCGACTGGCTGCTGCGGGCGGTCGCGGGCGATCCGGCGGACCTGCAGATCATGTACGGCATCGCGGGCGAGCGGCGGCTGCCGGAGTACGAGGTGCCGTGGCTGAAGGGCTACGAGGGCTCGGCCCCGGTGCGGGTCGGCAACGCGGCGGCCGGCCAGCTCCAGCTGGACGTCTACGGCGAGGTGCTCGACTCGCTCTTCCTGGCCAGGGAACGCGGTCTGGACGACGAGACGCACGCCTGGAACCTCCAGCGGGCGCTGATGGACTTCCTGGAGTCCAAGTGGCACGAGCCGGACGAGGGGCTGTGGGAGGTGCGCGGGCCGCGCCGGCACTTCGTGCACTCCAAGGTGATGGCGTGGGTCGCGGCCGACCGCGCGGTGCGCACCGTGGAGGCGCAGCCGCGGCTGAAGGGCGACGCGGCCCGCTGGCGCTCGATGCGCGCCCAGGTGCACGCCGAGGTGTGCGAGAAGGGCTACGACCCGCACCGCAACACCTTCACCCAGTCCTACGGCTCGGCGGAGCTGGACGCGGCGACGCTGCTGATCCCGCAGGTGGGCTTCCTGCCGCCGACGGACAAGCGGGTGGTCGGCACGGTGGAGGCGGTGCGCCGGGAGCTGGACCACGGCGGCTTCGTGCGCCGCTACACCCCCGACTCGGGGTCGGTGGACGGCCTGCCGGGCAGCGAAGGGGCCTTCCTGGCCTGTTCGTTCTGGCTCGCCGACGCCCTGCACACCACCGGGCGGACCGAGGAGGCGGCCACGCTCTTCGAGAAGCTGCTCGGGCTGCGCAACGACGTCGGTCTGCTGGCCGAGGAGTGGGACCCGGTGGCCGGGCGGCTGCTCGGCAACTTCCCGCAGGCGTTCAGCCACATCGGCCTGGTCAACACCGCGCTCACGCTGTCCGGCACGCAGCACGGCTCCGGGGGCGCCGGCTGATCCGGGTGGCGCCCGCTGATCCGGGCGGCCTCGTCCGACCGGACGGTGTCGGCCGACCGGACGGTGTCAGCTGACCCGGCGGGCGCGGTGGCGGACCGCGCGCAGCCGCGCCTCGGCGGGGAGTGCGGCCAGGCCCGCGGAGGTGCGGGCGCGCTCCAGCACCGAGGCGTCGAGGGCCGCGACCACGTCGACCGGGGTGGCGTGCGGGGCCAGGCCCAGCACCATCCGGGCCTGGGGGCCGCCGCGCCGCCCGACCAGCGAGGCGTTCGCCCACTCGACGCCCTCGAACGCCTCGGACTCCGCGCCCAGCACCTGCTCGACGGCCCGGCCGCGGACCAGAGCGCCCTGGGCGTCGCCGCTGTCGATCCGCAGCTGCCGGAGCCTGCGGGTGCGGGCCTGGGCCAGCAGCCACCACAGCGCGGCCACGAACAGCACGCCGAGCGCGGCGATCACCACCGGCCACCACCAGCCGTGCCCGCGGTAGCGGGTCCTGTCGTGGTCGGTGAGCAGCACGTCCTTGGGCCCGTCGAAGGGCCACGAGGAGGGCAGGGTGAAGTTCCAGTGGCGTTGCAGGTCCAGCCCGCCGATCAGCAACGACAGGCCGAGGGCGAGCAGCACCAGGCCGGTGAGGGCCAGCAGGACGCGGTTGACGGTGGTGCGCATGACGCTCCCCTCACGCCTTCTTCTCGGCGCGCCGGACGTGGACGTGCAGGGACGGCGGCCTGGCCAGTCCGAGCTGCCGCACCGCGTCGTCCAGCGCGGTCGTCAGGTCGCGGCGCACATCGGTGAGTTCGCGGAAGTGCGAGGCGGCGCGGGCCTTGATCCTGCGGCGGCCGACGCTGACGCGCGCCCAGCGCACGCCGGCGACCTCCATCGCCCGGTCGCGCAGCGTCAGCGCCGCCGCGTGCCGGTCCAGGCCGGCCCGCACACCGGCGTCGCCGCGGCGGGCCATCGGCAGCACCGAGCGCTCGCCGGGGGTCAGCGCGAGCACGAGCAGCCACAGGCCGAGCGCGGCGCACACGGCCGCGCCGAGGATGACCCACACGTCGTCCAGGTGGCGGGTGGCGAGTTCGTCGGCGAGCTTCTTGCGCCAGCGCATCGCCTTGCGGCCGCTGCGCACGGACGCGACATCGTAGAGGAACAGCCCGCTGAGGCCGAGGACGACCGCGGCGGTCAGCGCGGAGGGCACCCGGCGACCGGCCCAGAAGCGCTTGGCGCGCACCGCGCCGGGTTCGCCGGCGGCGGGGGCGTAGCGCAGGGCGCCGGAGGGTTCGCCGGGAGCGCCGTCGCCGGCGTCGCCCGCGCCACCCGCGTCGCCGGGACCGCCAGGGCTGCCGGGGCCGGGCGGGTCTCCCGGGTCGCCGGGGCTGCCGAGCGCCGTGTCCGCGAGAGCGCTGCGGCCGGACGGGCCGGGCGGGCCGGCCGGCTCGGAGGGCTCGCCGGGGGGCGTGGGGGCGCGGCGGTCGTCGTCGCTCACTGGACCCTTCCCTCGTCCTTGCGGCGGCCGGACGCGGCCGCGTGGAGACGCTCGACCTCGACGGCGACCTCGGGCACGTCCATGCCGGTCAGCGCCTCGACCTTCGCGGTGACATGACGGCGCACCCGGCCGCACACCGCGCCGATGTCGGTCGGATAGCCCAGTTCCAGGGTCAGCCGCAGGCGTGCGGAGTTCTTGCGGACCGACACCGTGGCGTGCGGGGTCGCGTCACGCGGCACCAGGTCCGCGCCTGGGGCGTCGCCCAGCACCTCGCCGGCCGCCTGTGCGGCGATCTTCGCGATCACCCGGTCGGCGATCCGCAGGCTGCCGCGCTCGGAGGCGGGCAGCGGCTGCGCCGGCACCGCCGCCCCCATCAGCGCCGCCGGTCGCGGTCACGGTCGCGCGAGCGGAAGAACTCGCCCGGCTCGATGTCGCCGTCCAGGAACTTGCCCGCCACGAACCCGACCGCGCCGAGCGCCGCGACCAGCAGGAAGGCCCCGAAGCCGCCGAAATAACCGGCGAACCCGAGCGCCATCCCGACGACCAGTCCGATCACCGCCATGCTCATTCCGCGCACTCCGTCCCCTCACCTGGCCCTGACCGCCGCCGACTTATTGAACCCGCTGCTCGCGCTCGTCGTCGTCCTCCTCGTCGGGCAGCTTCACATCGCCGACCGCGACGTTGACCTCGACGACTTCGAGGCCGGTCATCCGCTCCACGGCCGCGATCACGTTCTCCCGCACGGCGCGGGCGACGTCGACGATCGAGACGCCGTAGTCGACCACGATGTCCAGGTCCAGGGCCGTCTGCACCTCGCCGACCTCGGCCTTGACGCCGCGGCTGACCGAGCTGCGGCCGCCGGGCACGCGGTCGCGGACCGCGCCGAAGGTACGGGACAGGCCGGTGCCCATGGCGTGCACGCCGACCACGTCACGGGCGGCGAGGCCGGCGATCTTCTCCACCACGCCGTCGGCGATGGTGGTGCGGCCGCGGCTCGCCGGGTCGCCCAGCGCCTTGCGGCCGGAACCGCCCGCGCTGCCCTTGTCCAGCGTCCTGCCCTCCGTCGAGCCGAGGCCCTCCGGCTCGGGCCTGCCCTGCTGTGCGGTCTCGGTCATCGCGAGTCGTCCCTTCGTCTGGGCTGCTCCGTGCCCCACACTATGTGCGCATGCCCGGTGGCGCTGCGCGGATGCGGCCACAGGGCTTCACCGACCCCCCGAACGAGTGGTCGGTACGGACGGGAGGCGGTACGCGGGCATGGACCGGTTGGCCAGGACGGTACGGCAGCAGGTGGCACTCGGGCGACTCCTTCCGCTGGGCGGTGCGGGCGATCCGGCCTGGATCGTGGAGAGCGCGGCGGTGAGGCTGCTGCGGGGCGCGGCGTCGGGGGTCCCGGGGGTGCGGGTCGGGCGCGTGACGGTCGCCCCGGCGGACGAGGAGGCGGCGGCTTCCGGGGCCGCGCCCGGAACTGCTCCGGCGGGGGCGCCGCTGGGCGCGTTGCCGCATCTGCCGCTGCGGGTCGACGCGGCGTTCGAGGCGGCGGCGGGCGAGCCGGTGCAGGTGGCCGCGGAGCGGCTGCGGGAGGCGCTCTGGGTCGCGGCGCGGGACGCGGTCGGGCTCGACGTGGCGGCGGTCGACCTGCGGGTCACCGGGCTCATCGAGGACGGCGGCGGGCCCGGGGCGGAGCCGGGTGCCGAGGCGGCGGCCGACGCTCCTGACGAGGTGGGGCCGGGGATCGTACGCACCGAGGCGGAGGCCGCGGCGGCTGCGGTGCGGGCGGTGCCGGGGGTCGCCCGGCTGTCCGGGCGGCTCGTCGGGCTCGGGCCCGGGGTGCGGGTCGTCCCCGGGCCCGGTGGGGCGACGGCGGTCCAGGTCCAGATCGAGGTCGCCCCCGGTCACGTCCCCCTCCGCGTGGCCCGCGACGCGGCGGGCGCTGCCCGCTCCGCGACGGCCGCGGCGACCGCGACGGTCGTCGTCACCTGACCCTCGCCCGGCCGCGCGTGCGGTTCGGGGTCGCGCGGATTCCCGTCTGCCCCACTGGGGTTGGTTGCCGGCTGTCCGCCCGGTGGTGGGCTGGTGGGGGTACCTCCCGGACGGAGTCTGGGGGAGCAGTTCCCCGCGCCCCTGCGGGGTTCCATCTGCCCCGGCCGGCATGAGTCCCGGCCAACCGCCGGTGACCGGTTGCTCGCGCAGTTCCCCGCGCCCCTGTTGTGGTTGCCCGCCGTGGGCAAAGTGCTGTTCCTTCGCGTGGACTCAGCGGCCGACGTGGACCACCAGGGGCGCGGGGAACGGCGCGACCAGCCCACCACCGGCGGGAAAGGCGGCAACCAACCCCCGCGGGGCAGACGCGAACCCGAAGGGGCGCGGGGAACTGCGCGAGCAACCATCTACGGCGGGAAAGCCGGCAGCGAACCTCAGCGGGGCAGACGGGTATCCGCAGCAGCCACCCCCGCAGGCGCAGACGGGAAACCGGCGCAACCCCGAAAGCCTGTGCAGCCGGGGGTGGGATCAGTCCGTGGGGATGCCGGCGAGGTCGCGGAGCCTGCGGGACTGGGCGGCGCGCTCTGCCGCGTACTGCTCGGCCTCGGCTGCGGAGGAGGCGTTCCGCAGCAGCGCCTTCGTCTCGTTGACGGCCCCCCGGGGCGCCGCCAGCACCGCGGCGGTCAGATCGGCCACCGCCGCGTCGAGCTCGCCCGCGGGAACGACCAGGTTCGCGAGCCCGATCCGCTCCGCCTCGGCCCCGCGCACGAACCGCCCGGTGACACAGATCTCCAGCGCCCGCCCGTACCCGACCAGCTCCAGCAGAGGCTTGGTGCCGGTGAGGTCGGGCACCAGGCCGAGACTGGTCTCGCGCATGGCGAACTGGACGTCGTCCGCGCACACCCGCAGATCGCAGGCGAGCGCGAGCTGGAACCCCGCGCCGATCGCATGGCCCTGGACGGCCGCGACGGTGATCAGGTCGGCGCGCCGCCACCAGGTGAACGCCTCCTGGTACCCGGCCACGGCGGCGTCCAGCTCCTTGTCGGAACCGCGCGCGAGATCGAGGAACGACGGCTCGCCGTCGAAACCCTCGGGCGTGAACGCCTGCCGGTCCAGTCCGGCCGAGAACGAGACGCCCTCGGCCCGCAGCACCACGACCCGTACATTCCCCGGCAGCAGCCGGCCCGCCTCGGCGAGCGCCCGCCACACCGCGGGCGACTGCGCGTTGCGCTTGGCCGGATTGCACAGGGTGACTTGGGCGACGGCGTCATCCAGCGTGAGCCGGACACCGTCGCGTTCGAGCAACGTGTTGGCTTCGGGCATCGGGGCACCTCCGTGCGGACCGCGGACTGATTACCGAAGGGTAACCACTCGCGGCCGGCGGGCGTGTCCCGGCCCCGGTTCGGTTCAGGCCGCGGCGGCCTTCTTGCCCCGCGTGGCACCGCCGCGACCGCGCAGGGTCACGCCGGACTCGCTGAGCATCCGGTGCACGAACCCGTACGAGCGGCCGGTCTCCTCGGCCAGCGCGCGGATGCTCGCACCGGAGTCGTACTTCTTCTTCAGGTCTGCCGCGAGCTTCTCGCGCGCCGGGCCGGTCACCCGGCTGCCCTTCTTCAGAGTCTCGGCCACCCGTGCCTCCTCCAGGGAAGTGCGCTATGGAACTCTCATGATCACCCCTCGACGCGTTCCTGACCACCCATTCGACAAGGTCCATCACCGGACATTCGCAGTGTGAATGCGGCGATAGACCGGCCCGGGAAGGCCCTGCGCCGGGGATTTCCGGCCCCGCTATTCCCCACAGGGAACCGATCGCGGCGAATACCGGCAGGTCAGATGCGGTCGGTAAGGAGTTTGCCGACGTCACACGGCTGATCACGGGCCGGCCGGGCCCGCGCGAGTGCCGGCGGACCGCGGTACCAGCCGGACTCACGCAGATGACGGATCAACGATGGGCCGAATGATCCATTCGGGTTCCACCGCGGCGACGCCCGCCCCCTCGGGTCAGGCGAGGGCGACCAGGTCCGCGTACTCCTTGCCCCACAGGTCCTCGACGCCGTCCGGGAGCAGGATGATCCGCTCCGGCTGCAGCGCCTCCACCGCGCCCTCGTCGTGGGTCACCAGCACCACCGCGCCGGTGAAGGTGTGCAGCGCGCCGAGGATCTCCTCGCGGCTGGCCGGGTCGAGGTTGTTGGTGGGCTCGTCCAGCAGCAGGACGTTGGCGCTGGAGACCACCAGCGAGGCGAGCGCCAGCCGGGTCTTCTCGCCGCCGGAGAGCACGCCGGCCGGCTTGTCGACGTCGTCGCCTGAGAAGAGGAACGAGCCGAGGATCTTGCGGATCTCCGCCAGGTCGGTGTCCGGCGCGGAGGAACGCATGTTCTCCAGGACGGTACGGTCCGGGTCGAGCGTCTCGTGCTCCTGGGCGTAGTAGCCGAGCTTCAGGCCGTGCCCGGGGGTGACCTCGCCGGTGTCGGGCTGCTCCACGCCGGCCAGCAGCCGCAGCAGCGTGGTCTTGCCGGCGCCGTTCAGCCCGAGGATGACGACCCGGGAGCCGCGGTCGACGGCCAGGTCGACGTCGGTGAAGATCTCCAGCGAGCCGTAGGACTTGGACAGGCCGCTGGCCATCAGGGGCGTCTTGCCGCAGGGCGCGGGCTCGGGGAAGCGCAGCTTGGCGACCTTGTCGGACTGGCGGACCTCCTCAAGGCCCGACAGCAGCTTCTCCGCGCGGCGCGCCATGTTCTGCGCGGCGACCGTCTTGGTGGCCTTGGCGCGCATCTTGTCGGCCTGGGAATTGAGCGCGGCGGCTTTCTTCTCCGCATTCGCCCGCTCGCGCCTGCGGCGCTTCTCGTCGGCCTCGCGCTGCTGCTGGTAGAGCTTCCAGCCCATGTTGTAGACGTCGATCCGGGAACGGTTCGCGTCGAGGTAGAAGACCTTGTTGACGACCGTCTCGATGAGGTTCACGTCGTGGGAGATGACGATGAATCCGCCGCGGTACGTCTTGAGGTAGTCGCGCAGCCACGCGATCGAGTCGGCGTCGAGGTGGTTCGTCGGCTCGTCGAGCAGCAGGGTGTCGGCGTCGGAGAAGAGGATCCTGGCCAGTTCCACCCGGCGGCGCTGGCCGCCGGACAGGGTGTGCAGGGGCTGGCCGAGCACGCGGTCGGGCAGGCCGAGCGCGGCGGCGATGGTGGCGGCCTCGGCTTCGGCGGCATAACCGCCCTTGGTGAGGAATTCGGTTTCCAGCCGGGCGTACTTCTTCATCGCGTTGTCGCGGGTGGCGCCTTTTCCGTTGGCCATGCGCTCTTCGTTCTCGCGCATTTTGCGGAGCACGGTGTCCAGGCCGCGGGCGGACAGCACGCGGTCGCGCGCGAGGGTGTCGAGGTCGCCGGTGCGCGGGTCCTGCGGCAGGTAGCCGACCTGGCCGGAGACGGCGACGCTGCCGGCGGCGGGCTGGCCCTCGCCGGCGAGCACCTTGGTGAGCGTGGTCTTGCCGGCGCCGTTGCGGCCGACCAGGCCGATGCGGTCGCCCTTGGCGACGCGGAACGAGGCGGATTCGATGAGGATGCGGGCGCCGGCGCGCAGTTCGATGCCGGTGGCAGTGATCACGGGAAGGAAAGCTCCAGGTTGTGCGGGGCGCTGCGCTGGCTTGCGGGGCCGTGGCCGTGCTTCGGCTCGGCGACGCGGGCCGTGCCGGCCGTGCTCGGCGGTGCGCGCGGGCGTCCCTGGCGGGCGGCGGGGTGGGTGCGGGGCGCGCCTGGGGCTCAATCGAGGAGGAAGACTGCCATGCGGCCATTCTACGGTGCGGGCGCAACCGGTTTGACGTCGGCGGTCCGGGGCTGCGTCTGCCCCGCTGAGGTCCGCTGAGGTCCGCTCCCGGCTGCCCCGCCGTGGTGGCCGTTCGCGCAGTTCCCCGCGCCCCTTCGGGGCTGCGTCCGCCCCGCTGGGGTTCGTTGCCGGCTGCCGCGCCGTCGTGGGCGGTGGGGGTACCTCCCGGACGAAGTCTGGGGGAGCAGTTCCCCGCGCCCCTGATGGTTCACGTCGGCCGTACCGTCCACGTGGCAGGGACAGCACCTTGCTCGCGGCGGGCAACCACAACAGGGGCGCGGGGAACTGCGCGACAAGCCCACCACTGCGGGCAGCCGGGAGCGGGCCGATCGGGGCAGACGCGAACCCGAAGGGGCGCGGGGAACTGCGCGAACGGGCACCGCGGCGGGAGGGCCGGCAGCCCACCCCAGCGGGGCAGACGCGGCGCGACCCAGAAAGCCTGCGCAGCCGGACTCAGAGTTCGCCGGTGTGGACCTGGAAGGCGGCGCGGCGCATGGCCTTGGCGAGCGCCGGGTCCGGGTGCGCCGCGGCCAGCGCCACCAGGACCTGGACGGTCCGCGGGTGCCCGACGTCCCGCACCTCCTGCAGAAGCCCCCGCACCGACCCCTGGACAGCCGTCTCCAGATGGCTGACCAGCAAGTGGTCCTCCCCGTGGTCCACGACCGCCGCCGCCGTGTCGACCCACAGCCACGTCGCCTCCTCACGGGTCAGCAGCGACGTCGCCGTATCGGGGTCCGCGCCCTCGGACTCCGCGAGCCAGAGCACCGCGTACGGCCGCAGCACCGCCTCGTCGAGGACCGCCCGCACCGCGGGCTCCGCCGCCGCGCCGACCACGCGCAGCGCCTCGAACGCCAGGCCGCGCAGCAGCGCGTCGTCGCCGCGCGCGGTCTCCAGCAGCTCGGCGACGGCCGGGCCGACCGGGCGGGCGGCCAGCCACGCCTGGTACTCGGCGCGGGCCGGGCCGGGCGACAGCCGGGCGCAGCCGCGCAGCATGGTGGCCGCGGACTGCTCCATGTGCCCGGCCGGCCCCTGCGCGGCGACGCAGATCTGCTCCAGCTTGACCCACACCGCCCAGCTGCCGAGCGCGGTCAGCGTGACCTCGTCGGGCCGCTGCGGGTCGCGCGGGCGCAGCGCGCCGACCAGGACCGCGGCGTCCAGCGTCCAGTCGAGCAGCGCGGGCAGCGGGTCGCCGGCGCCGCCGGCCGGCGGCTCGTGGCGCTCGGAGCGCAGCTCCGCGACCCGCTGGCGCAGCAGGTCCAGCAGCGTGTCGATCGGCACCGGCCCGTTGGACAGGTGCAGGAAGGACAGCAACTGCGGTGCGGCCTCGATGACTTCGGCGACCAGCGCGGGGTCGGGCCCGGCCGCGGCGGAGCCGTTCGCCGGCCCGCCAGCCGATCCGTTCACCGAGCCGTCGACGGCCCCGCCCGGGCCGCCGGCCGCGTCGATCCCGTCGGGCCCGCCGGGCAGGAACGGGTGCGCGAGCGACCACGCGTCGAAGAGCGCGACCCAGCCGCGCAGCACCGCTGTGTCGTCGGTGTCCCAGGCGCGCAGCCGCCAGCCGGGCCGTGCCGTGCCGTCGTGCAGTTCGATCAGTCCGGACAGCCGCGCACGGTCCCAGGCCGTACGGATCTGGCCGGGCGTCAACTCCAGGTCCGCGGCGGCCGCGGCGACGGCGGGGCCGGGCAGTATGCCGGTGGGTCCCGCGGTGCCCGCGCCGGCGCCGGGTCCGGCGCCCGCCCAGCGTGCCACCCGCGCGGCGTCGGCGAGTTCGACCCGTGCGAGACGCGCGAGTTCGGAGACCGAGGGGGTGCCCTCGGGGGGGCGCGGAGGCCGGGACCTGCGCGTCGTGGCGGTCCTGCGGGCGGCGGTGAGCGGCCGGCGGGGGACGAGTCGGAGCGGAGTGTCTCGCGGGATACGGGACGTCACCGGATCAGTCTCGCCGCTAGGGGCCCGGATTCCCAAACGCGGCGTCCCCACGGGCCGGTGGGCGCTCACATGAGCGGGGTCAGGAAGCGCCGCAGCGTCTCCTCGTACGCGGCCGGGTCCGCGTTCCACATCGCCGCGTGGGGGGCGTCCTGGACGGGGTACAGATGGACCGTCTCGGGCCGCAGCGCGACCAGCGCGCGGGTGACGTCCCACGAGGCGAACGCGTCGCCGGGTCCGTGCGCGATCATGGTCGGCACGGTCGGCGGCCGCAGCGGCGGTGTGCCCCGGCCAGGCTCCCGGCGCATTCCGGTTCTGCCCTCGACGGCGCGGACCGCGAGGGGTGCGAGGGCTCCGGGCAGATGCCGGGCGCGGACCGCGGCGCGTACGGTCGCCTGCCAGTCCAGCACCGGCGAGTCCAGCACCAGGCCGGTGATCCGGTCGCGTACGGCCGAGCGCTCGGCGGCGTACAGCGCCATCGTCGCGCCGGTCCCCCAGCCGAGTAGGACCAGCCGTTCGGCGCCGTGCGCGACGGCGTACCGCAGGGCGGCGTCCAGGTCCTGCCACTCGGTGGCGCCCAGGTGCCCGATGCGGTCGGGCGAGGCGGGGGCGCCGGGGTCGTTGCGGTAGGAGACGACGAGCTGCGGCATGCGGAAGCGGCGCAGCGCCGGCATCAGCGCGAGCGCCTGCTCGCGGGTGGCGCCGACGCCGTGCACGAGGACCACCCAGGTCAGCCGGTCGCCGGGCAGCTGCCAGGCGGGGAGCGGTCCGAGGTCGCCCGGGACGTCGACGTCCCGGTGGTCCAGGCCGAGGGCGCCGCGCGGGTCGCCGCGGTGGACCAGCGGGGTCGGCCGGACCATGGCGCCGGGCAGCAGGGAGCCGCGGGTGACGCGCAGCAGGCTCCTGGTCACCGTGGAGCCGTCCCCGTCCGGGTCGGCGACCTGGCCGACCACGGCGTGCACGCCCGGCGCGGCCAGCCCCCACACGCCGGGCCTGGCGGAGGCCGCGGTGCGGGTCAGCACCACCTCGCCGTCGGTGACGGAGCGGACCTGCACCAGCCGCTCGGGGGCGGGTCCGGCGACCGCGGGCTTGAGGGCGTAGGCGGACCCGTACCGGCCCGCCGCCAGTGCGGCCGTGCCGGCACCCACCACGCCGGTGGCCGCCACGGCCACCGCTGATCGAAGGCGCATCGCCTCCCAGTGTGGGCGGGTCCCGGCGGCCCTGCCAGGGGGCCGCGGCGGTTGGGTGACGCGGCCGGATCCCGGGCAGGAGACCCCGGAGCCATGCCCGCGCGCGGGCCCCCTCGCGGCGCGCCGGGGCCGTCAGCGCCCGTCCGACGCCGCGTCGTCACGACCGCCGCGCTCGTCGCCCGGGCCGTTTTCGCCGTACGGGGCGCCTCCGCCGTACGGCCCGTCCTCCGCGTACGGCTCCCACGCCCCGGACCCGTCGCCGCCCTGGACGGCCGGCTCCCCCTGTCCGTAGCCCTTGAGCTTCTCGGCGACGCGGGCCATCTCGCGGTTGCCGAGGGTGCGGGGGGTGCCGGCGTCGACCGCGGACCTGGCCAGCAGCCACAGCCGGCACATCCACTCCAGCTGCGCGGTGTGGTCGAAGGCGCGGTCGAGCGTGTCGGCGTACGCGAGGGTGCCGTGGTTGCGCATCAGGCAGGCGGTGCGGCCGTCGCGCAGCGCCCGCAGCACCTCGCGGCCCAGCTCCGGCGTGCCGTACAGCTCGTAGCGGGCGACCAGGACCGGGAAGCCGGTGGCCGCGGCCATGTAGTGGACGTTCGGCAGCTTGTCGACCAGCGTGGAGACGGCGGTGGCGTGCAGCGCGTGGGTGTGCACGATCGCGCGGGCCGGGGTCTCCCGGTAGACCGCGAGGTGCGTCGGCAGCTCGCTGGTCGGCCGCAGCGTGCCGAGCACCTGGCGGCCGTCCGTGACGTGGACGCCGACCGCGTGCCCGGGGCCGAGCCGGTCGTACGGGACGCCGGTCGGGGTCACCAGCACGATGTCGCCGACCCGGGCCGAGACGTTGCCCGAGGTGCCCACGACCAGCCCCTCGGCCACCGTCCTGCGGGCGGTGCGCACCACGTCCCACCAACCCTGCTCAAGACTCGCGTCCACCTGGCGTTCTCCTTCGATTCATGTCGCCACCGCGAGTCCGCCGCCAGTTCATCTTCCGTTCATCAATGATCCGTACGGTCGGCTCGCCACTGTCCGATCAAACGATTGCCTGGGTCCATGGAACACATGACGCTCCTGATCGGAATCGTCATCGTCACCGCCCTCGTGTTCGACTTCACGAACGGTTTCCACGACACCGCCAACGCCATGGCCACCACCATCTCGACCGGAGCGCTGGGCCCCAGGGCCGCGGTGGCCATGTCCGCGGTCCTCAACCTGGCCGGCGCCTTCCTGTCCGTCGAGGTCGCCAAGACGATCTCCGGCGGCATCGTGGACGAGTCCGCGGGCATCAGACCGGAAGTGATCTTCGCCGGGCTGGTCGGCGCGATCCTCTGGAACATGCTGAGCTGGCTCGCGGGCCTGCCCTCCAGCTCCTCCCACGCCCTCTTCGGCGGCCTGATCGGCGCCACCCTCGCCTCCGTCGGCCGGCACGGCGTGCACGGCGACGCGGTCGTCATGAAGGTGCTGATCCCCGCGGTGGCCGCGCCGCTCGTGGCGGGCCTCGCCGCGACCCTGGCCACCCGGCTGACCTACCGGATCGGCCGGCACGCCGACCCGGCCGCCACCAAGCGCGGCTACCGCGCCGGGCAGATCGCCTCGGCGGGCCTGGTCTCGCTGGCCCACGGCACCAACGACGCGCAGAAGACCATGGGCGTCATCACCCTCGCGCTGATCACCGGCAACGTGATCGCGCCCGGCTCCAACCCGCCGCTGTGGGTCATCGTCTCGGCCGGCACGGCGATCGCGCTGGGCACCTACCTCGGCGGCTGGCGGATCATCCGCACCCTCGGGCGCGGGCTGACCGACATCGAGCCGCAGCAGGGCTTCGCCGCGCAGACCGGCGCGGCGGCCACCATCCTGGCCTCCTCCCACCTCGGCTTCGCGCTGTCCACCACGCACGTCTGCTCCGGCTCCGTGCTCGGCGCGGGCCTCGGCCGCCGCGGCGCGGTGGTCCGCTGGGGCACGGCGGGCCGGATGGTCGCCGCGTGGGTCCTCACCCTCCCCGCGGCCGGACTGGTCGCCGCGGGAGCGGCCGTCCTGGCCGACCAGGGCGGCGCGGGCGTCGCCTCGGTCGCGGTCCTCGGCATCGGCGCGTGCGGCGCGATGTGGGCGGCCGCCCGCCGCCGCCCGGTCACCGCGGACAACGTCAACGCCCCCGCCGAGCCCCAGGGCGCCGTGACCGCCGCACTGGCCGCGGTCGCCCCGCCCCCCCGCGCACGCCGGGCAGCGGCACCCGCCTGCCGGAGGACGCCGCGCCGCCCGACCAGCCGGCCCCCCGCCCGTAGCCCCGGC
>JAJSZB010000116.1:0-17995 GCA_050613715.1 Streptomyces sp. IBSBF 3018 | reverse complement strand
TCGGTGAGCAGGGCGGTGAGGCGGGTCAGCGCCGCGGTGGGGGTGAGGTGCGCCGTCGCGTAGTCCCGCGCCCGGTCCGCCACCGCCTCGTCGGCCGCCAGCGTCCGCACCGCCTCGCGCAGCGCCGCGGGGTCGCCGGGCGGCACGACGGCGCCCGCCTTCGCCCGGTCGACCTCCCGCGCCGTGCCGCTGTCCGCGGCGACCGCCGCCACCACCGGCCGCCCGGCGGCGAAGAACGAGGTCAGCTCGGCCGGCACGGCCGGGTCCGTGACCGCGAGCACGTCCGCCGCGCCGAGCACGTCGGGGAACTCCTCGTCCGCCGCGGTCCGCGCGAAGTCGAGGTTGGGCAGCCCGCCGGACAGCGCCCGCAGCGCCTCCTTGCCCGCGCCCTCCCCCATGAGCACCACCCGCAGCGTCGGGTCCTGCCGCGCCGCCTCCACCAGCACCCGCTGCCCCGGCGTCAGCACGCCCGCGTAGAGCAGCACGGTCTGCCCCGGCCGCCAGCCGAGCAGCGCGCGCATCTGCTCGCGGGGGCGCGTGGGCCCGGGTATCAGGGACCAGTTGGGCACCAACCGGATGCGTTCGCGGGGCACGCCGAGCGCCGCGACGCCGTCGACCAGCGTCTCGTGGGTGACGCCGACGAGGGCCGCGCGGCGCAGCGCGTACCGCTCGACCGCGCGGGCCGCCGCGGACCGCACGCCGAGCAGGTTGCGCACCAGGGGCACGTAGGGCACGCCGGCCCGGGCGGCCAGGCGGGCGCCGGCCACGCCGGCGGCCAGGCTCGGCAGTTGCGCGGCCACCAGGTCCGGCGGCCCCATCTCGGGGACGCCGGCGAGCCCGCCGCGCAGCAGCGACAGCTCGAACAGGGCGCGCCTGGGCAGGGTCTGACGGCTCGGCACCCGGTGGGCGCGCC
Organism: Streptomyces sp. IBSBF 3018; assembly: GCA_050613715.1. GTDB lineage: Bacteria > Actinomycetota > Actinomycetes > Streptomycetales > Streptomycetaceae > Actinacidiphila. The sequence goes on along the minus strand of JAJSZB010000116.1, from coordinate 17,082 downwards.
GGTGCACGGTGACGCCGCCGCGCTGCTCGCGGGTGGTGCGCACGCCCGCGTAGGCCGGGTCGAGCCGCCAGGCGGGGTAGTGCGGCATGCCGGTCAGGACGTGGACCTCGGCGCCCAGCGCGGCCCAGTGCTCGGCGATCTGCGTCGCGTACCGGCTGGTGCCCGCCTGCTCGGGCGCGTAGTTGGTGGACACGAACAGCAGCCGCCGGTGCGCGACGGTTCCGGTCACGGAGCGCTCCCCTTTTCTCCCGGGCCCCGGGAGAGTACGGCCCCGCCGATCCCCCGATACGAACACGCGCAACCCTAGCGTTCAGCCGTACGAGCCATCCCGGTGCCGCGGACGCCGACCTGAACGGCAAATCGGTCAAAACCCCTTAAAGTGATCGGCGATGTCCGAGTCGATCTCCCGCCGCGGCCTGTTCCGGGCGACGGCCTCCGGTGCGCTGGCCACCGGCTGCGCCGCGCCCTCCTCCCCCGCGCCCGCGGCCCCCGGGGAACCCGCCGCGCCGGCCGCGACAGCGTCCGCCACGCCGCCCGCCGCACCGGCGTCCCACGCGCCCGCGCCGCTGCCGCCCGGTCTGCCCGACCAGATCGAGCACGGCCCGGCCGACCGGCCGCGGGTCGCGCTGACCTTCCACGGCCAGGGCGACCCCGCGATGGCCGCCGAGCTGCTCGCCGAGGCCGAGCGGGCCGGCGCGCGGGTGACCGTGCTGGTCGTCGGGACCTGGCTCGACGCGTACCCGAGCGTGGCCCGGCGGGTGCTGGACGGCGGCCACGAACTGGGCAACCACACCCAGACGCACGGCCCCCTCGACGCGATGGACCGGGCGCGGGCCGCCGCCGAGATCGAGGACTGCGCCCGCCGGCTGGAGCGGCTGACCGGCTCGCGGGGGCGCTGGTTCCGGCCGTCGCAGACCCGGCTGGCCACACCGCTGGTCGTCGAGCTGGCCCGCCGGGCCGGCTACCCGCACCTGCTGTCGTACGACGTCGACCCGCTCGACTACACCGACCCCGGTGCGGCGGCCGTGCGGGCCGCGACGGCCCGGCAGGTGCGGGCCGGGTCGGTGGTCTCCCTGCACTTCGGGCACCGCGGCACCATCGCCGCGCTGCCCGGAATCCTCGACGACCTGCACCGCCGCGGCCTGCGCGCGGTCACGACCTCGGAGCTGCTGACCTGATGCGCCGACTCCCGACCCCCGCCCGCGTCCTGCTCCTCGCCGCCGCCGCGGCCCTGGCCACCGCCGGCTGCGGCGGCCAGGCGCGGCACACCCCGCACGCCGCCACCAAGGCCGCCGCCGTGCCGGCCCGGCCCGCGGTCGCCCCCGGCCTGCCCGGGATGCCCGCACCGCTGGACCCGCACGACCTGTACGCGGCCGACCGGCCGAACCAACTCTCCCCGGTGGTACGGGACTTCCCGTCGCGGGTGTACGTGCCCAACACCGAGTCCAACACCGTCTCGGTGATCGACCCGCGGACGTACAAGGTGATCGAGACCATCCCGGTCGGACTGCAGCCGCAGCACGTGGTGCCGTCGTGGGACCTGCGGACGCTGTGGGTCAACAACGACGTCGGCAACTCGCTCACCCCGATCGACCCGGCCACCGGGAAGGCCGGGAAGGCCGTGGACGTGCACGACCCGTACAACCTCTACTTCACCCCGGACGGGAAGTACGCGGTGGTGATGGCCTCGCTCGACCGGCAGCTGGTCTTCCGCGACGCGCACACCATGGCGGTGCGCAAGGCCGTGCCGGTCAGCTGCTACGGCGTCAACCACGCCGACTTCTCCCCCGACGGGCGCTACTTCATCGTCTCCTGCGAGTTCTCCGGCGAGCTGCTGAAGGTCGACACCGCGGCGATGAAGGTGGTCGGCACGCAGAAGCTGCCGTACGACGGCGCGATGCCGCAGGACGTGAAGATCTCCCCCGACGGGAAGACGTGGTACATCGCCGACATGGTCGCCGACGGGGTGTGGGTGATGAACGGCGACACGTTCTCCAGGCCGACGCTGCTGCACACCGGCAAGGGCGCGCACGGACTGTACGTCTCGCGCGACTCGCGCACGCTGTACATCTCCAACCGCGAGGAGGGCTCGGTCTCGCTGCTGGACCTGGCGACCGGCAGGCTGACCGGCAAGTGGCACATCGACGGCGGCGGCAGCCCCGACATGGGCGGCGTCTCCGCGGACGGCAAGGTGCTGTGGCTGTCCGGGCGCTACGACTCCGAGGTGTACGCGCTGGACACCGCGACCGGCCGCACGCTGGCCAAGATCCCGGTCGGCGCGGGGCCGCACGGCCTGTGCGTGTACCCGCAGCCGGGGCGCTACTCACTGGGGCACACGGGCGTCTTCCGCTGAGCCGGCGGTGGGCGCGGGAGCCGGCGGTGGGCGCTGAGTCGCCGTACGCCGCGCCGCTGCCGGGTGCCGGGTGACGGGTGCCGGGTGACGGGTGCTCACCAGTCGCTTCCGTCACGTACGCCGCATCTGTCCCGTACGGAACTCGCCTGCACACGCACCTCTTTGGCATCCGGAGGCACGGCGATCTAGCATACGCGCGCAAGGACGACGGCACCCCGCGCCGCCGCGGCTCGCGCCCGGCCCCGGGGGCGCTCCCGCAGGACCTGACGCACCAGCCCCCTGCGGGGGGCGGATTGGGGTGACCGCCCGATGGTCGATCAGTCACAGCAGCGCGGACCGGGCGGAGCACGCGGCCGGCGCGGGTCGCGCCGCGCCGCCCGGGCGGCCGGCGGCACGGCCGCCGCGCTGGTCCTCGGCGCGGTGCTCGGCGTCACGCCCGCCGCACAGGCCGCGCCCGCCGCGCAGGCCCGGTCGGCGTCCGGCGCGGGCGCGGGCTCGGATTCCGGCTCCGCCGCGTACGTCGCCGCCGCCCGCGAGTTCGGCGTGCCGCTCGACGTGCTCCTCGGCGTCTCGTACCAGGAGTCGCGCTGGGACGCGCACCCCGGCGCGTACAGCGCGCAGGGCGGCTTCGGCCCGATGGGGCTGACCGACGTGACGCCCGCGATGCTCGCCGGCGGCGCCGCCGGGGCGGCCGGGCGCGGCGAGCTGGACCGGCTGGCCGCCGATCCGGCGCGGCACACCGCGGCCGCCGCCGCGGCCCTGACCGGCGCGAGCCGCACGGCCGTCGAGCGCGACGCCGCGCAGAACATCCGGGCCGGCGCGGCCCTGCTCGCCTCGTACGAGAAGCGGCTCACCGGCGGCGCGCCCGCCGACCCGGCCGCGTGGTACCCGGCCGTCTCCCGCTACAGCCAGGCGCGGGGGCGGGCCGCGCGGGCGTACGCCGACGCGGTGTTCGCGCTGGTGCGCCGCGGCGCCGAGCGGACCACGGCCGAGGGCCTGCACATCGCGCTCGCGCCCGACCCGGCGGCCGTGCCCCCGGCCGCGTCGTCCGGCACCACCGCGTCCACCACCACGGCGGCCGGCGCCTCCGACGCCCCGGCCGCCCAGTGCCCGCCCACCCTCGACTGCTCCTTCGCCCCGGCCGCCACCACCAACTACCAGGCGGCGAACCGGCCGGCGGACGGCCTCGACATCCGGTACATCGTCATCCACGACACCGAGTCGACGTACCAGCAGGCCATCGACAGCTTCCAGAACCCGGCGAGCGGCGACGCCGCCCAGTACGTGATCCGCTCCTCCGACGGCGCGATCACCCAGACCGTGCCGAACGAGGACGTCGCCTTCCAGGCCGGCAACTTCTGGTTCAACATGCACTCGATCGGCATCGAGCACGAGGGCTTCGCGGCGCACGGCGCGCAGTGGTACACCCAGGCGCAGTACGAGACCACCGCGGAGCTGGTGCGCTGGCTGGCCGCGGAGTACGGCGTGCCGCTGGACCGCGAGCACATCATCGGCCACGACGACGTGCCGGGTCCCGCGGACGGCTACGTGGCGGGCATGCACTGGGACCCGGGGCCGTACTGGGACTGGGACCTCTTCATGGCGATGCTGGACGCGCCGGTGGACGCGGGCCCGCACGGCGTCGGGCCGGTCGGCACGGCCGTCACCATCACCCCGCCCTTCGCCGCGAACGCGCAGACGGTGAGCGTCTGCCCGGCCGACGACCCGACCGGACAGACGCCCGCGTGCACCGACCGCACCGAGCCGTCCGGCATCCTGTTCGTGCACACCGCGCCGGCCGCGGACGCGCCGCTGGTCGGCGACCCGTACGTGCACGCGGGCGGCGGCGCGGGCACCGACCGGATCAGCGACTGGAGCGCCACCGTCTCGGCCGGGCAGCAGTACGTCGTCGCCGACCGCTGCGGGGACTGGACGGCCATCTGGTTCGGCGGCCAGAAGGGCTGGATCCACAACCCTGGCGGCGCCGACACCTCGCCGGCGTACGGCGTGCGCGTGCTGACCGCCGGGGCCGACGCGCCGGTCTACGGCTCGGGCTACCCGCAGCCGTCCGAGTACCCGGCGGGCCTGTCGCCGTCCACGCAGAAGCCGCTGAGCGAGTACGGCATCCCCGCGGGCCAGTCCTACGTGGCGACGTCCGCGCCGGTGCGGGCGGACGACTTCTTCCACAACCCGCCGGACACGGTGGTGCGGGGCGCCGCCTCGTACTACACCGTCCAGTTCGACCACCGCGTCGTCCTGGTCGACGCCGCCGACGTCACGGCCCACCCGGCCCGCGCCGCCGGCTGACGCCCGCTGACGCCGACGCCTCCGAGACCGCTGACGTCCGCACCCTCAAGACCGCGGGCCCGCCCCCCTGACGGCGGGCCCGCGCCCCTTTTTCCCGGCGCTGCGGGCCGGCCCGCGGCGGGGGCGTCAGCCGGGGCGGCCCGTGCCGGCCTTCGCCGCGCGGGCCAGGCGGGTCGCCGCGGCGGCGCGGGGGACGTTGCCGGTGCGCCAGGTGCGGCAGGGGTGGACGGCGTTGGCGAGCAGGACGAGGAACGTGTCGGTCGCCGGGTCGAGGACCAGGCTCGTACCGGTGAAGCCGGTGTGGCCGACCGCGCCGCGGCCGGACAGCTCGCCCATGAACCACGGCTGGTCCGCCTCGAAGCCGAGCGGGCGGCGCAGCCCGTCGGGGCCGGGCACCCCGCCGAGCAGCAGGTCGACGGAGGCGGGCGAGAGCACGCCGGCGCCGCCGTCCAGCAGGGCGCGGGCGAACAGCGCCAGGTCCCAGGCGGTGGAGAACAGTCCGGCGTGGCCGGCGACGCCGCCCATCGCGTACGCGTTCTCGTCATGCACCTCGCCGTGCACCATGCCCCGGTCGAGCTTGGCCCAGGGCCTGCGCTGGTCCTCGGTGGCGGCGATCCGCGGGCGCCAGGCGGCCGGCGGCGCGAAGCGGGTGTCGGCCATGCCGAGCGGGCCGGTGACGCCGTCGGCGATCAGCCGGTCGAGCGGCCGGCAGGTGAGCTGCTCCAGGACGGTCTGCAGGTGCAGCAGGTTGAGGTCGGAGTAGCAGCGGGCCGCGCCCGGCGGGGTGAGCGGCTGCTCGGCGGCGAGCGCCGCGGCGCGCGCGGCGGCGTCCGGCAGCTCGTACAGCGGCAGCTCGGGCCGCAGCCCGGAGGTGTGGGTGAGCAGGTGCCGCGCGGTGATGCCGTGCTCGGCCGCGGCGGTCAGCGCGGGCGCGTAGCGGGCGATCGGGGCGTCGAGGTCCAGGGCGCCGCGCTCGATCTCGCGGACCGCGGCGACGGCGGTGAAGAGCTTGGTCAGCGAGGCGAGGTCGAAGACGGTGTCGGCACGCATCGGCGTCCGCGCGTCCTCGGGCAGCTCCACGCCGCGGTCGGCGGCCTCGTCGTAGCGGGCGTAGCGGACGGCCCAGCCGAGCGGCTCGTGCAGCGCGACGGTCCGGCCGCGGCCGGCCAGCACGACGGCGCCGGCGCACCACGGATGCGCGGCGGCCGCCGGGCCCGGTCCTGCGGCCTCCGGGCCCGGCGCGGCGGACAGGTGGCCGGCCAGCTCGGGGACGAGCCGGCTCAGCTCGTCGGGGTCGAGTCCCGCCTCAGGGCAGGTACCTCTCGACAGCGGCGGGACCATCTTTCTCCAGTGCTTCGCGGGCCTGCTCGATCAGCTCCGGGGTGCAGTCACGGCCGGAGGCCATCACCAGGTCCTCCGGGTCCACCGTGTGCTCGGACCCCGTGTGCAGTGTGCTGTCTGCCGCCTTGAACGCCCAGGTGCGCTTCTCCGGAACGTCGGACATCGCTTCCTCCCAGGGGGTGACCCTACGGTCCCTCCACCGTACGCCGCCCGCGCAGGCACAGCCCGGCGAAGGCCGCGCAGGCGATCGTGACGCAGCCGAGCTGGGTGACCGCCATCGGCACGGCGGTGCCGTCGCCCGCGATCCCGCCGAGCGGCGAGAGGACCGCGCCGACCAGGAAGGACGACGTGCCGATCAGCGCGGACGCGGAGCCCGCGGCGCGCTTGGTGCGCAGCAGCGCCTGGGTGTTGGTGGTGGGCAGCACCAGGCCCATCGAGGACATCAGCACGAACAGCCCGGCGGCGATCTCGGGCAGCGTGGCCCGCCCGAACACCCCGGTGGTCAGCAGCACCAGCGCGACGGAGGCGGCGGTGATCAGCGCCAGGCCGGCCGCCAGCACCTTGTCCATGTCCACCCGGCCGACCAGCACCTTGCCGTTGAGCTGGCCGACGCCGACGATGCCGATCGAGTTCAGGCCGAACAGCAGGCTGAAGGTCTGCGCGGAGGCGCCGTAGATGTCCTGGATCACGAACGACGACGCGGACACGTAGGTGAACAGCGCGGCGAAGGCGAAGCTGCCGGCGATGACGTAGCCGGTGAACACCCGGTCGGCGAGCAGCCGGCGCATCGATCCGAAGGTGCCGGCCAGCTCGCCGCCGTGCCGCTCCTCCGGCGGCAGCGTCTCGTCGAGCCGCCGCCACACCACGAGCGTGAGCAGCACCCCGATGACCGTGCAGACGACGAAGATGCCGCGCCAGTCGGTCAGCCGCAGGATCTGGCCGCCGATGACCGGTGCGACGATCGGCGCGACCCCGGAGATCAGCAGCAGCGTGGAGAAGAAGCGGGCCATCTCCACCCCGTCGTAGAGGTCGCGCACGACCGCGCGGGAGATCACGATGCCCGCGGCGCCGGCCAGGCCCTGCACCAGCCGGAAGCCGATCAGCAGGCCGGCGGTGGGCGCGAACGCGCAGACGGCGGTGGCCAGCACGTAGATCGCCATGCCGGCCAGCAGCGGCCGGCGGCGGCCCCACCGGTCGCTGAGCGGGCCGACCACGAGCTGCCCGAGCGCCATGCCGGCCAGGCACGCGGTCAGGGTGAGCTGCACGGTGGCCGAGGGTGCGTGCAGCGCGTCGGTGACCTGCGGCAACGCGGGCAGGTACATGTCCATCGACAGCGGTGGCAGGGCGGTCAGGCCGCCGAGCACGAGGGTGACGAGCAGGCCGGTGCGGCGGGCGGCCGCGCGGCGGACCTCGGCGGAGGGAGCGACAACCGGGGTCTGGGTGAGTGAGGGGATCGGGGTGGGGGTCTCGTACGCGGGGTTCGTCGGCCCGGCGTCCTGCACGGCGGCACGCTCCATCGGGGGTAGTCGAATCGCCGCCTATTCTTTCATCCTGCATGGACCCACCGACACCGAATACGAGGGCTGCTGGCGATGACGCGGAACACATCCGTACCGAAGATCCGGTGGGGCGTCCTGGCGACCGGCGGCATCGCCGCGACCTTCACCGAGGCGCTGCGGTCGCTCCCGGACGCGGAGGTGGTCGCGGTCGGCTCGCGCAGCCCGGAGGGCGCGAAGGCGTTCGCCGAGCGGTACGGCATACCGCGCGCGCACGGCAGTTGGGCGGAGCTGGCCGCGGACCGGGAGGTCGACGTGGTGTACGTGGCGACGCCGCACTCCGCGCACCGGGCCGCCGCGGGGTTGTGCCTTGAGGCGGGCAAGCCGGTGCTGTGCGAGAAGGCGTTCACCATCAACGAGCGCGAGGCCCGCGAGCTGGTCGAACTCGCCCAGGAACGCGGCCTGTTCCTGATGGAGGCCATGTGGACGTACTGCAACCCGCTGATCCGCAACCTGGTCACGCTGGTCGCCGACGGGGTGATCGGCGAGGTCCGGCAGGTCTCGGCGCACTTCGGCTTCCCCGGCGAGTTCGCGCCCGGGCACCGGATGCGCGACCCGCGGCAGGGCGGCGGCGCGCTGCTGGACCTCGGCGTCTACCCGGTGTCGTTCGCGCAGCTGCTGCTCGGCGAGCCGGACGAGGTCCAGGCGTGGGCGCACCTGACCCCGGAGCGGGTCGACGACACCACCGGCGTCGTGCTCGGCTGGCACGGCGGCGCGGTCGCCACGCTCTCCTGCACGTTCGCCGCGGACACCGGCGCGCCCGCCTCGGTCGCCGGCACGGCGGGGCGCATCGACATCCCGGACGGCTTCTTCAACGCCGACCGCTTCACCGTCCACCGGCCGGGCGAGGCCCCGCGCACCGTGCGGCTGGCCGACGTCAGCGACGACCACGACCGCAGCACGATGCGCCACGAGGCCGCGGAGGTCATGCGCTGCCTGCGCGCGGGTGAGACGCAGTCCCCGCTGGTCCCGCTGGACGGCTCACTGGCGGTGATGCGGACGCTGGACAGGATCCGGCAGAGGATCGGCGTGACCTACCCGGGCGTGGACTGAGCCGGGGCCGGGGCGGTCCGTGCGGACGGCCGGGGCGCGCGTGCGGCCTGGGCAGGGCGCGGGTCAGGCGTCCCGGGCCGCGCGGGTCTACCAGCCGGGGCCGCGGGTCAGGCGGCCTGGTGGGCCTCGGCCGCGGGTCAGGCGGCCTGGTGGGCCTCGGCCGCGGCGGAGATGCGCCCGGCCAGGTCGAAGTCCTTCGCGGTCAGGCGCGAGCCGGCCGCGTGCGTGGTGATGGCGACGGCGAGCGTGTCGTAGCCGAGCGTCAGGTCGGAGTGGTGGTCCAGCTCCGTCTGGATGCCGGCGATGTGCAGCGCGAGGATCGCCGCGGGGAGGTGGGCGAGGCGGTACACGCGGCGCAGGGCCGTACCGTCCTCGGACAGCTCCCAGCCGGGCAGCCCGGCCAGGCGTTCCGCGATCTCCTGCTCGGTCAGCGGCTCTGCGTACGGCATGGGTCCATCGTCGCACCGCACGGCCGGCCCCGCACGGGCCGCGGGGTCCTGCCGCCACCGGCCGCGGCGGCGGGAGGAGCGGAACAACGTGAGGTCGGCGGGGGTTGAGCGGGCATGGTGACGAGTACGGGACATGGTGGCGACGACGCTCCGGCCGCGGGGGAGGTGCTGCGGTACACCGCGTTCTCGACCGATCCGGCGGGCGGCAATCCGGCCGGGGTGGTGCTGGACGCCTCGGGGCTCGACGACGCGGCGATGCTCGCGATCGCGGCCGGACTCGGCTACTCGGAGACGGCGTTCGTGACGGCACGCGCGGACGCGGGCGGGACCGCCGCAACCGGGGCCGGGCGGGTGCTGGACGTGCGGTACTTCAGCCCCAAGGCCGAGGTCACCTTCTGCGGCCACGCCACCGTGGCGACCGCGGTCGCGCTGGCCGAGCGCATCGGCCCGGGCGACCTGCTGTTCCGTACGCCGGCCGGCGAGGTCCCCGTGCACGTCGCGCCCGGCGCCGACGGCGTGCTGCGCGCGACCCTCACCAGTGTCGAGCCCTCCGTCGAGTCCGTCCCGGACGCCGATGCCGCCGAGGCACTCGCCGCGCTGGGCTGGGCGGCCGGCGACCTCGACCCCGCGCTGCCGCCGCGCATCGCCTACGCCGGCGCCCGGCACCTCGTGCTCGCCGCGGCCACCCGCGCCCGACTGGCCGATCTGCACTACGACTTCGACCGGCTCGCCGCGCTGATGACCGCGCTCGGGCTGACCACCGTGCAACTGGTCTGGCGGGAGAGCGCGACGGTCTACCACGTCCGCGACCCGTTCCCGGTCGGCGGTGTGGTGGAGGACCCGGCGACCGGCGCGGCGGCCCTCGCCTTCGGCGCGTACCTGCGGCGCCTCGGCCCGGTCCCGGCCGTCCTCACCCTCCACCAGGGCGACGACCTCGGCCGCCCCGGCGTCCTCACCGTCGAGCTGCCGCCCGGCGACCCCCGCGTCCGCGTCACCGGCGCCGCGACCGCCATCCCGGCCGGGGCGTGAGGACGAATCCGGCGGGGCCGTAACGCCGTCCGGGTATTCCCCTTCATCCCCTCTCGCGGGGGGAAGTGCCGAAGTGAGTGACCGCTCACCAGCGCCTGTGCACGGGTCCCGATAACTTTCGGAAATCCGTCGGTTCAGGGCGCACACAGCGCCCCGAACCTGTGTGACCCAAGTCACAATGACGCGCTCTGGTCGGGTGCTTGAAAGCGGAAGTACCGTCGGGGGGCACCTCACGGGAGGCAGGAGGGACAGGAGATTTCCATGTCCGATCTCGGACCGGTCGACTGTTCCGTCACCCTCGCCGTCGCCACCGCGACGGCCCCTCGCACCGGTCGCTCCCCGGAATTCACCGGACGGAAATATCAGGCCGCCGGGAGGAATTCCGCCGGGCCCACCGCGTTATCGACTCCGGTTCGCGTTCCCGGGAAACTCTTATTCCGCCGCCGATGCGTCGCACCCCTGTCTCCGCGCTCCCTCGTTCCCCAGCCCCACCACGTAGCCCCGGAGCACATGTGACGCACAAGACGCTGGACTATCTCGTCATCGGCGCCGGACCTTCCGGCCTGCAACTCGCCCACGCGCTCAAGCGCGGCGGCCGGGACCATCTCGTGCTGGAGGCGGGCCCCGGACCGGGCACGTTCTACCGGCGGTACCCGCGGCACCGCCAGATGATCTCGGTCAACAAGCCGTACTGCGGCATCGGCGACGCCGACAAGCAGCTGCGGGTGGACTGGAACTCGCTCCTCGGCGACGACGACATGCCGCGGTTCACGCAGTACACCGACCGGTTCTTCCCCCAGGCCGACGACTACGTGCGGTACCTCTCCGACTTCGCCGCGCACCACGGCCTGGACATCCGCCACGACACCCGCGTCACCGAGGTCGCCCGCGACGGCGAGCGCGGCCCGTTCCGGGTCACCGACGAGCACGGCGAGGTGTACACCGCGCGGCGCGTGGTGGTCGCCACCGGCCTGTCCCGCCCGAACATCCCGGCGATCCCCGGCATCGAGACCGCCGAGACGTACACCGACATGACGGTGGACCGGGACAGCTTCACCAACCAGCGCGTGCTGATCATCGGCAAGGGCAACTCCGCCTTCGAGACCGCCGACCACCTCACCGAGCGCGCCGCGGTCATCCACGTCATCGGCCCCAGCTCGATCAAGCTCGCCTGGAAGACGCACTTCATCGGCCACCTGCGCGCGGTCAACAACAACTTCCTCGACACCTACCAGCTCAAGCTCCAGAACTCGGTGCTGGACGCCACGGTCGACCGCGTCGAGAAGCTGCCGCTCGGCGGGTACGAGGTCGAACTGACCTATCTGCGGCGCGACGAGACCGTGTGCTTCCGCTACGACCGGGTGCTGGTCTGCACCGGCTTCGGGATGGACGACTCGATCTTCGCGCCGGAGTGCCGGCCCGAGATGACGATCAACGGCCGCTTCGCCGCGCTGACCTCGTCCTGGGAGTCGGTCAACGTCCCCGACCTGTACATCGCCGGGACGCTCACCCAGATGCGGGACTTCAAGAAGTACAACAGCGCCTTCATCCACGGCTTCCGCTACACCACCCGCTCGCTGGCCCGCATCCTCGACCGCCGCTACGAGAACACCGAGTGGCCGCACCGCACGCTGTCCTCCGAGCCCACCCGGCTGGCCGACGCCGTGCTCGCCCGGCTGGAGACCACCTCCGCGCTGATGCAGCAGTTCGCCTTCCTGTGCGACCTGTTCGTGGTCGACGGCGACGAGGTGCGGCACTACGAGGAGGTGCCGGTGGACTACCTGCACGACAGCGACCTCGGGCAGCACGACAGCTATCTGACCGTGACGCTGGAGTACTACCCGGGCCACGCGGAGCTGGACCCGTTCGACATCGACGCCGGCCGCGCCTGGGAGCAGGAGCACCAGCGCGACGACCGCTACCTGCACCCGGTGATCCGCCACTTCCACCGCGGCGAGCTGGTCCGCGAGCACCGCGTCCGGGAGAACCTGGACAACGACTGGTCGGACCCGGTGGTGCACGTCAAGCCGCTGGTGGAGTATCTGGTCGAGACGCTGGAGCAGCCCCTGGCGAAGGGCGGCACGCGATGACGGACGTCACGGAGCGGGCCGCGGCGATCGGCGTGGAGGCCCCGGCGAAGACCGTCACACAGGCCGGCGCGGAGACCGGCGCGGAGACCGTCACGCAGGCCGGCGCCGCGGCGGAGCGGCTGCTGAGCCTGCGGGAGTTCGAGCCGCGGGCCCGCGAACTGCTGGACCCGGTGCACTACGACTACTTCGCCGGCGGCGCCCACGACGAGGTCACCCTGCGGGCCAACGAGGCCGCGTTCGCCCGGCTCTCGCTGGTGCCCCGCATCCTGCGCGGCCGCGGCGCCCCCGAGCTGGGAGTCCGGCTGCTGGGCCGGCCCACGTCGATGCCGGTGGTGCTGGCGCCGACCGCGTTCCACAAGCTGGCCCACCCCGACGCGGAACGGGCCACCGCCCGCGCCGCCGCGGCCGCCGGCGTGGTGCTGATCGCCGCGATGCTCTCGACCGTCGCGGTCGAGGAGATGGCCGCCGAGGCCCGCAAGGTCGCCGACGACGCGCAGATGTGGTTCCAGCTCTACGTCCAGCGGGACATGGGGTTCACCGAGGCGCTGGTGCGCCGGGCGGAGAGCGCCGGCTGCGGCGCGCTGGTCGTCACCGCCGACTCCCCCGCGCTCGGCCGTCATGTGCGCAACGACCGCCACGACTTCCACGCCCTGCCGGACGGCGTGGTGTGCGAGAACCTCCGCTCGCTGCGCGCCGACGAGCCGGGGAACGTCCGCCAGGTGGACCTGTCGCCCGAGCTGTCCTGGGAACTGGTCGAACGCCTCAGGTCGATGACCGACCTGCCGATCGTCGTCAAGGGCGTGCTGCACCCCGAGGACGCCCGTATCTGCGCCGACCTGGGCGTGGACGCGCTGATCGTCTCCAACCACGGCGGCCGCCAGCTGGACGCCACACCCGCCACCGTGGCCCAGCTCCCGCGCGTCGCCGAGGCAGTGGGCGGCCGGATCCCCGTCCTGCTGGACGGGGGCGTACGGCGCGGCACCGACGTCGCCAAGGCGCTGGCGCTGGGCGCGGACGCGGTCGCCGTCGGCCGCCCGGTGATCTGGGGGCTGACCGTCGGCGGACAGCAGGGCGTGGCACAGGTGCTGGAGATGCTGCGCGACGAACTCGCCCACACCCTGACCCTGTGCGGCTGCGCGCGACCGGCCGAACTGGGTCGCGACATGGTCGTCCGGGAGGACTGAGGACATGAACGACGAAGCCGACGAGAAGACCGGCGGCACGACGGGCGGGGCGGCCGGCGCGACGGCGCACGCGGGCGGCGCCGCCGGCGGGGCCAAGTACGAGGGCGTGGACGGCGACAACGACATGAGCGCCGCCGCCGCGGACCGCCAGCTGATGGCCGAGGCCGGGCTGCGCAGGGCCGACAGGGCCCCGCACGACCGTTTCCTCGCCGCCTACCGGGCCCGTATGGGCTACCGCGACACGCCCCTGCGGCCGCCGGCCATCCATGGCGTGGAAGGCGCGATCGACATCCACTGCCACGCCCACGAGGGCCAGCAGGACGCGCTCGCGGTCGCGCAGACCGCCGCCGCAAGCGGCATGGGCGGGCTGCTGTTCAAGAGCAGCCTGGGCATGCGGCGGCCCGACGTCGCGGGACCGGCCGGCGTGATCCGCGAGGTGGAGGCCGACCTGCGGCGCTGGTGCGAGGAGACCGGCGTCGAGCCGATCAGCCTGTGGGCCGGCTGGATCACCAGCTTCACCAAGGGCCTGCCGATGCTGGAGGCCGCCCGCGCCCAACTGGCCGACGGCGTCAAGGCGGTGTGGATGCCGGTCTTCCGCAGCGCCAACACCCTCAGCAAGGTCGGCGGGCCGCCGATCTGGTGGGGCGGCAGCAAGGACCCCGACGAGTGGAGCGACCCGCTGCCGTGGGACCACGCGCTCAAGGTCGGCGAGCACACGCTCGACGCGCACGGCCGCCTCAAGCCGGAGTACAAGGAGGTCTTCCGCATGGTCGCCGACCACGACGTGATGGTCTCCTTCGCGCACGGCACCCACGAGGAACTGTTCGCGATGGCCGAGGCGGTGCGCGAACTGAACATCACCAAGGCCGTGGTGGACCACCCGTTCAGCCCGTTCATCGACCTGTCGCCGGCCGAGATGCGCGAACTCACCTCGGCGGGCGTCTACATGAACTTCACCTACGACGAGATCTCCCCGCTGCTCGGCGTCAACCCCGCCGACATGGCCGCCACGATCCTCGAACTCGGCACCGACCACGTCACGTTGTCCAGCGACGCGGGCGAACCGCTGTTCCCGCACACGGTCGAGGCGATCCGGCTGATCCGGGCGCACATGGTGGCGTTCGGGCTGAGCGAGGAACAGGCGCACGAGGTGTGCGTGGTCAACCCCGGCAAGCTGATGGGAGTCGCGTGACCGAGACCGGTGTCCCCACGTACGTCCCGATGACCGTCGCGGGCGCGCCCGTCGACGCCGGCGCGCGGTTCGACGTCGTCAACCCGGCGACCGGCCGGGTGTGGGCGCAGGCGCCCGACTGCGACGAGCGCGTGCTGGACGAGGCGGTCGCCGCCGCGGGCCGGGCCTTCCCGGCCTGGCGGACCGACCCCGAGGCGCGCGCCGCGGCCCTCACCGCGGGCGCGGCTGCGGTGAGGGAGTCCGCCGACCTGCTGGCCCCGGTGCTCACCGCCGAGCAGGGCAAGCCGCTGCGCGAGGCGCGGGCGGAGGTGCTGCGGGCGGCGGCCCGGCTGGAGCACGCGGCGGGGCTGCGGGCCGAGACGGTCGTCGTCACCGACACGGCCGAGGAGACCGTCGAGGTCCGCCGGCGGCCGATCGGCCCGGTCGCGGCCATCGCGCCGTGGAACTTCCCGGTGCAGCTCGCCGCCGCGAAGATCGCCCCGGCGCTGGCGGCCGGCAACACCGTGGTGCTCAAGCCGTCCCCGTACACACCGCTGGCGACGCTGCTGCTCGGGCGGGTGCTGGCGGACGCCCTGCCGCCGGGGGTGCTGAACGTGGTCTCCGGGCGCGACCCGCTGGGTGCGCGGCTGGCCGCCCACCCGGGCATCCGCAAGGTCAACTTCACCGGCTCGGTCGCCACCGGCAAGCACGTGGCGGCGAGCGCGGCGGCCGACCTGAAGCGGCTGACCCTCGAACTCGGCGGCAACGACGCGGCGATCGTGCTGCCCGACGCCGACGTGGAGGCGGTCGCCGACCGCCTGTTCTGGTCGGCGTTCGCCAACGCCGGCCAGATCTGCATGGCGGTCAAGCGGGTGTACGCGCCCGCCGAGCGCTACGACGAGGTGGTCGAGGCGCTCGCCGCGCGGGCCGCCAAGACCGTCGTCGCCGACGGCGCCGACCCGGCCGCGCAGCTCGGCCCGATCGCCAACAAGCCGCAGTTCGAGCGGGTTTCGGAGCTGGTGGCCGACGCGCTCGGCCACGGCGCCCGGGCCGCGGCCGGCGGCGCCGCGCTGGAGGGACCCGGCTACTTCTTCGCCCCGACCGTGCTGGCAGGAGTCGGCGACGGGGTGCGGATCGTGGACGAGGAGCAGTTCGGCCCGGCCCTGCCGGTGATCGCCTACCAGGGCGTGGACGACGCCGTGGCCCGCGCCAACGACACCCGCTACGGGCTGTGCGGCTCGGTGTGGGGCACCGACCAGGAGCGCGCCGAGGCGGTCGCGGAACGCCTGGAGTGCGGCACGGTGTGGATCAACCGGCACCTGGTGATGTCCTTCGACGAGCCGTTCGCCGGCGCCAAGTGGAGCGGCCTGGGCGTCTCCGGCGGCCCGTGGGGGATCCACGCCCACACCGAGCCGTTCGTCCTGCACCGGCCCAAGTCCTGACCCCGACAAGGACGTTGCGGACGGCGCGCACCCGTACCCCGTAGCCCGCATCCCGTAACCCGCGCGGCCGTCGCGAGCGGCACACCGACACCCGAGGAGCATGCGACCCGTGGCCTTCCTGCCCGGCTTACCCGCCCACGCCACCGTCATGGACGTCTTCAAGGCGTTCCCCGAGCCCACCGACGCGCTCACCGACTACCACGAGGTGGTCCTGCGCGGCCCCTCCGAACTCACGCCCGGCGAGCGTGAGCTGATCGCCGCCTTCGTGTCCGGGCTGAACTCCTGCGACTACTGCCAGGGCGTCCACCAGGCCGTCGCCGAGCGGTTCGGCATCGAGCACGGCCTGCTGGCCGCGCTGCTGGAGGACGTCGACACCGCACCCGTGCGGGACGCCCTCAAGCCGGTCTTCGCGTACGTGCGCAAGCTCACCCGGACGCCGAGTCGCATGGTCCAGGCCGACGCCGACGCGGTGCTCGCCGCGGGCTGGCAGCCGCGCACCCTCTTCGACGCGGTCTCCGTGTGCGCGCTGTTCAACCTGATGAACCGCATCGTCGAAGGCGTCGGCGTGCACGCGCCCGACGAGTCGTACTACGCGGCCGCGGCGGAGCGGCTGACCTCCGACAGCACCTTCTCCGGCTACCGGACCTCGGCCCCGCACGCCTGAGCGGAACGCCGCCCGCCTCTTTCCTGGGTTACGCTCGATGGCCTGGCCGACAGCAGTGACGTACGGGAATCCGAACCTCGCCGACCGGGGCGAGCGAACTCGGGGAAGAAGGTGGGTGCCCGGCAGGGCACGTCATGCGAAGTCCAGCCGACAGAACGCAGTACGCCAGACAGGCGGTGCACGCCGACGCGTTGCGCGCCGCCCCCTACCCGATGCTCGTGCTGGACCCCGACGGCTCCCTCGCCCAGATCAGCGCGGTCGCCGAGCGCCTCGTGGGCGGCGCGTCACTCGACGTGACGGCGCCGTGGCTGCTGCGGGCGCACCGCGAGTTCCTGGACTCCGCGCCGGCTTCCCAGGTGGCCCCCGGGCCGGTTTCCGGGACTCCCACGCCGGTCCTCGACGCGCCGGTCCTCGACGCGCCGGCCCCCGAGGCCGCCCCCGCC
>JAJSZB010000115.1:0-18196 GCA_050613715.1 Streptomyces sp. IBSBF 3018 | reverse complement strand
GTGCGGGAGACGTGCGGCGGGTGCGGGGGTGGGGCGAGTGCGGGAGACGTACGGCGTGCGGGCGTGCGGGCGTGCGGCTCGGGTCGTGGGCGCGGCTCTGTATTACCAGCCGGTAATCGGCAACCGCCAGGGTGCCGACGGCGATTGGACGGCCGGACGACCCCGGCTGGACGGCGGATGAATTCGCCCGGGAACTTCCGCGCGCGGCCCCTCGCGCGGCGGCGCGCGGCATCGCGCGGCCCGTGCGCGCGGCGTGTCGCGGCACGTCTCCTGACGTCTCCTGACGCCGCGCCGGGGGGCGCGCTCCGGGGCACGCGGGAGGCGACCTGGGGATACGTGTCCCATACACGCGCGGGGGCGCACGACGCCGCGCCCCCGCGCTCCGGCAGCCGGTCGTCGCGCGCTGCTGCACGGCCCCCGGTCTCCCGTATCCTCTGACCGACCCCCACAGACCGCTCGGTTACCCGCTCGGAAAGGTGCTTCCGTTGTCCATGGCTGAGGCGGAGTCGGCGGACACGGTCCGCGGTCCCGCGGACCGGGTGCGCGACCTGCTGGGCATCGGCTACATAGATGCCAAGCGCGCCCGTGCCATCGAGCTCGCCGTGCCGGAGGCGCGCGAGCAGGTCATCGGCTGGCTGGCGGACTTCGCGCGGGCGGGGGCGTGGCGCGACTTCGAGGCGTTCGCGAACCTGGCGCTCCACCTGCGGCCGGAGGCGGTCGGCGCGGCGGTCGCGCCCGTCGTCGGCGCGGCGCCCCCGGGGGCCAACGTGGAGGACCTGGTGGAGCTGCTCGGCGACGCGGGCCCCGGCGCGGCGCCCGCGGTCCCGGCGCTGCTCACCCTCCTGGAAGCGCGCGCGCCGCACGACGGCCCCTATTACGGGCTCTCCCTCAAGATCATCGCGGCGCTCGCGGCGATCGCCACGCCGTCCGCCCGCGCGGCCCTGCACGCCTTCGCCGCCGACGCCGCCCCGACCCCCCTGCGCGCGGCGGCGACGCTGGGCGCGAAGCCGTAGCAGCCCGCGGCCCCGTGCGTCCCCGTCACGCCGGCCGCCCCGCCCGCCTCGTCGCCGGCCGCCCCGTGAGGGCCGCCGCGCCTATTGTCGTGCCATGCAGTCCTACACGATCGGCCAGGCCGCACGGCTCCTCGGCGTCAGCCCCGACACCGTACGGCGCTGGGCGGACGGCGGGCGGGTCGCCACCCACCGCGACGAGGGCGGCCGGCGGCTCATCGAGGGGCGCGATCTTGCCGCGTTCTGTGTCGAGCTGGCTCAGAACGAACCACAATCCGACGAGGACGGCGGTCCGCGCACCTCGGTCCGCAACGCCTTCCCGGGCATCGTCACGGCCGTGAAGCTCGGCGACGTGGCCGCGCAGGTGGAGATCCAGTCCGGCCCGCACCGGCTGGTGTCGCTCCTGACCAGGGAGGCAGTGGAGGAACTCGGGCTGGAAGTCGGGATGCGTGCGACAGCGCGGGTGAAGTCCACGAATGTGCACATCGACCGCACCTGAGTCACACACGTATCTTGCTGCTCGTTGATCGCTCCTATGCCGTCAGTTTCTGTTGAAACCCTGCTTCTTTGCGGCTGGATTGCTTCGTAAATATGTCGACGGAATGGCCAGGTCGGGCCGCGTACGGGCGGTCAACGACGGCAAATTGGAAGAAGTGCTTCCCCGTCCGGCGGCGAAAAATGAGCGTTCCGGGTGTCCGGGCGCCCTGGGGAGGGAACTTTTTCGCACCGTCACCCGCGCACGCGGCGGGAACCGGAGGGGACCATGGCATTTGTTCCATATCATTGCCGCCGTCATGGGCGACGATCCGCGGCCTCGGCCCGCGCGATTGATCGCTCATTTTCTGCCCGTGCCACCCGACACCCGGCGGGGAGGTGCGACCGTGAGCACACGGTACGCACGCTTCGGTGAGCGCCCGCTGCGCGACCGCCGGTCGGTCCACGCCGTAGCGGCGCTCGTTCCGCCGGCCCCGCCGGCCCCGCGCGCCACCGTGCGCGACCCGCTGCCCATCGTGCCGCTCGGCTCCAACGGCCCGCTGGTCGGGGCGCAGGGCCTGGGCTGCATGGGGATGACCGAGATGTACGGGCCGAGCGACCGCGCCGAGTCGCTGGCCACCCTGGAACTGGCCCTGGACTGCGGGGTCACCCTCTTCGACACCTCCGACGCGTACGGCATCGGCGCCAACGAGGAGCTGCTCAGGCCGTTCCTGCGCCGGCACCGGCGCTCCGCGCTGATCTCCACCAAGTTCGGCCTGGTGCGCAGGCCCGGCGACCCGTTCCACCAGGGGATCGACAACTCACCGCGCAATCTGCGGCGTTCGGTCGAGGCGAGCCTGCGCCGGCTCGGGGTCGACTGCATCGACCTGTACTTCGTGCACCGGCTCGACCCGTTGACCCCGGTGGAGGAGACGGTCGCCGCCATGGCGCGGATGGTCAACGAGGGCAAGGTCTGCCACCTGGGCCTGTCGGAGGTGACCGGCGCGCAGTTACGGGCCGCGCACGAGGTGCACCCGATCGCCGCGGTGCAGTCGGAGTGGTCGTTGTTCTCGCGCGACGTGGAGACCGACGTGGTGCCGGTCGCGGTCGACCTCGGCGTGGCGCTGATGCCGTCCGCGCCGCTCGGACGCGGCTTCCTGGCGGGCGCGTTCACCGACGCGGGCACGCTGCACGACGACGACTTCCGCCGCCAGACCGAGCGCTTCACCGGCGCCAACGCCCGGCGCAACGCCGAACTCCTCGCGCCGTTACGGGAGATCGCGACCGCCCGCGGCGCCACCCCGGCGCAGATCGCGCTCGCCTGGCTGCACGACCGGACGCGGGTGCACGGCGCCGCGGTGGTTCCGGTGCCCGGCACCCGCAGCGGCGTGCGGTTGCTGGAGAACATCGCCGCCGTCCGCATGCACCTGACGCCGGCCGAGCTGGCCCGGCTCGACGGCATCGGCCCGCAGGTGGCCGGCCGCCGCGAGGTCGGCCTGGCCTTCGAACGCGCGGGCCGGGCGGGATACCGCTAACCGCGCCCCCGCCCGCATCCACCGACCGCACCCCCGTCCCCGACGCACAGCTGCACCCGGGCCGCGCCGCACAGGCCGCGGCCCCCGTGCAGCGCGGCGGGGGCGCGCCCCCCCGGCCCCGCGGAGCCCCGCGTGGGGCGCTTCTTTTTGACAGCTCTGGAATGCTGTTCCACCATGGGAATGGAACGACATTCCATAAGCGGCGTCCGGGCGGCCCGGACCGTCCCGAGCCCAGGGAGGCACCCCATGACCACCCACACCCCGCAGACCCCGCACACCGCCCGTACCCCGCACGTCACGGTCATCGGCGCCGGCCTCGGCGGCCTCACACTCGCCCGCGTCCTGCACGTCCACGGCATCCCGGTCACGGTCTACGAGGCCGAGGCGTCGTCGACCGCGCGCTCGCAGGGCGGGATGCTCGACATCCACGAGCACAACGGACAGCCCGCCCTCGCGGCGGCCGGCCTGACCGAGGGCTTCCGCGGCCTGGTCCTGGAGGGCCGCGAGGCGACACGGGCGCTGGCCCCGGACGGCAGCGTGCTGCTCGACCAGCCGGACGACGGCGGCCGCGGCCGCCCCGAGGTGCAGCGCGGCGCCCTGCGGCAGCTGCTGCTCGACTCGCTGCCGGCCGGCACGGTCCGCTGGGGGCACAAGGTCCGCGGCGTGCGCCCGCTCGGCGACGGCCGCCACGAGGTGGCCTTCGCCGACGGCGCCACCGTCGTCACCGAGCTGCTGGTCGGCGCGGACGGCGCCTGGTCGCGGGTCCGCCCGCTGCTGTCGGACGCCACGCCCCGCTACACCGGCGTGTCCTACGTGGAGACGTACCTCTACGACGCCGACACCCGGCACCCGGCCGCCGCGAAGGCCGTCGGCGGCGGCGGGATGTTCGCGCTCCGGCCGGGCAAGGGCATCCAGGCCCACCGGGAGAGCGGCGACACCCTGCACACCTACGTCGCGCTGGCCAGGCCGCAGGAGTGGTTCGAGGCGGTCGACTTCACCGACGCCGCCGCGGCGACGGCGTACGTGGCGAAGGAGTTCGACGGCTGGGCGCCCGAACTCACCGCGCTGATCACGGACGGTGAGACCGCGCCCGTACTGCGTCCGCTCAACGCGCTGCCGGACGAGCACCGTTGGGAGCGCGTCCCGGGCGTGACGCTGATCGGCGACGCCGCGCACCTGATGATCCCCTCGGGCGAGGGCGCCAACCTGGCGATGTACGACGGCGCCCAGCTCGCGCTGTCGCTGGTCGCCCACCCCGGCGACCCGGAGGCGGCGCTGGCCGCCTACGAGCGGGACCTCTTCCCCCGCAGCGCCGCGGAGGCCGCCGACGCGACCGCCCTGAACACCCTGATGCTCGGCCCCGACGCCCCGCACGGCCTGATCGCCATGCTCGCCGGCGCCGCGCCGGCCGGACCGGGCGGGCGCTGATCCGGACGGGCGCTGGTCCGAAGGCGCGCCGTTCCGAAGGCGAGCGGGGAATTCCCGACGGCGGCGGATTGCGCACTCCCGCAAAAACCCCGCGGCCACCGGGGGCGCGTCGAGCGGGAATGGTAGCGCATTCGTATCGGCGTTCCGCCATAAGTTCTCTGGAGCGGTTTCCATGCTCCGGCGAACACGGCCGGCCCCGCGCCTACAGCGCTGACCTGCATATTTGAGCGCCCAGCGGAAGCACGGCGGCGGCCGGACCGGCACAGCGGAAGTTCTCCGGGCCCACCGAGGAAGTTCTCTTCCGGGTGCTTCCGGGCGCTTTTCATGAGTGTTGACAGCAATGGGACATGACGCGATCCTGGGGTCGCTAAGATTTGCGACCTCTATGTAGGACGGGTGTTCCGGTGGCCTCACCTATGCAATTTCGCGTGTTCGCGGTCGACGACACCGGGAACAGCCTTCCGTACGCCGTGCACGTGCCGAGCGGCTACCAGGACGACCCGGGCAGGCGGTGGCCGCTGGTGCTGTTCCTGCACGGGGCCTCCGAGCGCGGCGACGACCCCTCGGCGCTCAGCGCGCACGGCCCGGTGAAGCAGGCGGCGCTCGGCGCGGACCTGCCGTTCCTGATGGTGGCGCCGCAGTGCCCCGCCCACAGCACCTGGGCCTGCGAGGTCGACGGCCTGCACGCGCTGCTCGACGAGATCGCCGCGCTGTACCGGGTGGACGAGGACCGGGTGTACTGCACGGGCCTGAGCATGGGCGGCTCGGGCACCTGGGCGCTGGGCGCGCGGTTCCCCGGCAGGTTCGCGGCACTGCTGCCGATCTGCGGGTCCTGGCTGCCCGAGGCCGCGCCGCGCATCGCCAAGCTCCCGGTGTGGACCTTCCACGGCGAGGACGACACCGACATCCCGGTGAACCACACCGAGCAGGTCGTCGAGGCGCTCCAGGCGCTCGGGAGCGACGTGCGGTTCACCCGCTACCCCGGCG
Source organism: Streptomyces sp. IBSBF 3018 (assembly GCA_050613715.1). Lineage (GTDB taxonomy): Bacteria > Actinomycetota > Actinomycetes > Streptomycetales > Streptomycetaceae > Actinacidiphila. The sequence goes on along the minus strand of JAJSZB010000115.1, from coordinate 12,762 downwards.
TGGGCCACGACGCGTGGACGCGCACGTACGACGACCCCGAGGTCTACGCCTGGATGCTGGCCCAGCGCCGCACCGCCTGACACCGCGCCCGCTCATCCGGATTCGCCCGTGCCGGCCGTACCGTCCGTGCCGGCTGCGCCCGCTGCGCCGACTGCGCCGTCCGTGCGCGCGGCCGGTGCGGCGTACCGCTCCAGCAGCCCGGACCGGGCGGCCAGCACCCCTGCCTGGAACCGGCTGTCCGCCGTCAACTCCTGCATGATCGCGGCGACATGGCGGCGGAAGGAGCGCTCGGACAGTCCGACCCGGCGCGCGATGACCTCGTCCTTGATGCCGGAGGCGAGCAGTTCGAGGATGGTCGCCCGCAGGTCGTCCATCGCGTCGGCGTACCCGGACGTCTCCGCCTCGTAGCCGAGGGCGGCCGGCCACATCCGGTCGTGGATGCCGGCGAAGAAGGCCGCCACCGAGGCGTTGGAGACGATGGCGAGGCGTTCCCCGTCGTCGCGGCCGTCGGCCGGCACGAAGGCCACCCGGCGGTCGACGACGATGAACCTCCCGTAGATCTCCCCCGAGGTGCGCACCTCGCCGTGGGCGTCGGTCACGTCGCGGACGTGCGAGCGGGTGCCGGCGTCGCCGCGCGCGGTGTGCGGGTAGAGGATGCGGGCGCGCAGCCCTGACCGCAGCGCGGCCAGCACCAGGGGCCTGGCCAGGCGCAGTTCGGGGGTCTCCTGGGCCACGCACGGCTGCATGACCAGGATTTCGGACCGGCAGTGCTGCACGGCCTCGGTCAGCCGCAGCTCGATCTCGCGCGGGTCGCTGGTGACCACCACGGTCTCCGGCTGCCGCCGGGAGCGCCGGGTGCTGTCGAAGGCGTCGGCGAACGACAGCAGTTGGCCCTTGACGCCGATCAGCCGCCGGTGGTCGGCGCGGATGTCCTGCTCCAGCGGCGCGAGCAGCTCCATCTGGGCGTGCTCGGGGCTGACCGCGACGAGTTCGCCCGGTCCCGTCGCCGCGTCCTCGACCAGGCGCAGGCCGCGCAGCACGCGCACCGCCTCCTGGACGCGGTGCGGGGGCGCGGCGAGTTCGTCGGCGATCGCGGCCGCGGTGGGGCAGCGGCCGGCGACCACCCGCTCGTACACGCGGACGGCGAACTCGTCGGCACCACCGGACCGGGGCGGCTCCGACATCCTGATCGGGGTCGCGATCTCCATGCCAGCTCCTTTCGGTTGCGCAGTGCGGTGCTTGCGGTGCTGTGCGGTGCTGTTGTGCGCGGTGCTTGCGGTGCTCGCAGTGTTTGCGGTGCTCGCAGTGTTCGCGGTGCTGCTGTGCGTGTACGGCACCTTACGGAGGCGGCATGCCCGCGAGGCCACAGCCGGGCCATACCGGCCCGGGCCCGTACGGCAGCCGACCGGCAGTCGGCCCGCGGCGCTGACCTGCGGCGTCCCGGCGCCCCTCGGACGGCTTCCGGAGGGACGGCAGAAGTCGCAACCCTTTCCCCGGCACTTCCTCCTCCGGCGCCCCGCCCGGCGGCGCGGGCCGGGCCGACCCGCGGCCGTTCAGCCCGCCGGGCGCAGCCGCAGTCCGCCGGGCAGGGGCATGCCCATCTCCCGCAGCAGCGTCACCGCCGTGCGCCAGTGGGCGCGGGCCAGCGCGTCGTGGCCCAGCGCGGCGTGTCCGCCGCCCAGCGCCAGGTGGCTCTTGGCCGTCCCCGGCCGGTGCCCGGTCTCGCGGTGCAGGGCCAGCGCCTCGCGCGCGTGGCCGAGCGCCGGCTCGGCCTGCCCGGCGCGCAGCCGCAGGGCGGCCAGCACGTTCAGCGCGTTGCCCTCCAGCATCCGGAACTCCGCCCGCCGCGCGGTGGCCAGCGCCTGTTCGGCGGCGGTCGCCGCCTCCGCCAGGCGGTCCAGCCGCAGCAGGACGGCGGCCAGTCCGACGAGCGCGTAGACCTGCGGGTAGCGGTCGTCCACCGACTCGGCCAGGGCGATCGCCTGCTCGTAGCGCGCCACCGCGTCCGCGAGGTGCCCGGCGGCCTCGTGCGCCGCGCCCATCGAGAACAGCGCGTTCGCCTCCAGCCGCTTGTCGCCCATCGCCTGCGCCGACGCGAGCGAGACCTTGGCCACCGCCAGTCCGGAGGCGTGGTCGCCGACGTCGGAGTGCGCGGAGGACAGACAGCTCAACGCCACGGTCGCGCTGATCCTGTTGCCGTTGCGCTCGTGCACCCGGTGCGTCTCGCCGAGGAGTTGGATGACCTCGCGCGGCCGGCCGAGCGCGCGGTAAGCGATGCCGAGGTTGGTGCGCGAGACCGCCTCGCGGTCGGGGAAGCCGGCCTCGGCGAACAGCCGGGCGGCGTGCGCGTGGTGCTCGGCGGCCTCCGGCAGCCTGCCGAGCTTCCAGCAGATCAGACCGAGGCTGGTCAGATCGTCGGGGGCGGCCGTCCCGCCGTCCTGCTCGGTCAGGCTCGACGCCTGGGACAGCAGACTGGAGGCCTGGCGCATCGCACCGTGCTCCTGGTGCGCGGCGCCCATCTCGCGCAGTGCCATCGCCTGCCCGCCCAGCCAGTCCGCCTCCCGCGCCAGCGCCAGGGCCTGCGCGAACAGCTCGTTGGCCCGTACGTTGTCGCCCTGGGTCCAGTAGCACTCCGCGCACCGCAGCTGCGCGGCCGAACGTCCCCGCAGGTCGCCGTCCGCGGTGGCCGCGGCCAGGCCCAGGGTCGCCACCGCCAGGCGGTCCGCGGCGTACACCCGCAGCGTCAGGAAGCCGTGCAACGCCTCGGCCAGCCGCCGGGCGACGCGGTGCAGCCCGGCGTCCGCCGCCGTGCGCACGGCGCCGACCAGGCTCTGCCGCTCGGTCTCCAGCCACTCCAGCGCCTGTCGGCCCCCGCCGGGCTCGGCGTCGCCCGGCTCCGCGTCGCCCGGCTCGGCGTCGCCGCGATCGGCCCGCGCGGCCCTGGGGTCGCCCGGGTCCGCGCCGGCCGGCCCGCGCGACTGCCGGGCCAGCGACCGGTCGGCTGCCTCGGCGTTGCGCAGGTACCACTCCAGCAGCCGGCCGCGCGGGGCCGCAGTCTCCTCCTCCTCGGCCAGTTCCCTGGCGTAGGTGTGCAGCAGGTCGAAGGCCGCGAAACGGCCGGGAGCCGGCTCCTGCACCAGGTGGGCGTGGGCGAGCCGGCGCAGCAGCCGGTCCGCCGCGGCCACCGGGGTGTCCAGCAGCGCGGCGGCCCCCTGCGCGGTGACGTCCGGCCCCGGCAGCACGCTCAGCAGCCGGAACATCCGCCGCGCCGGCTCCGGCAGCGCGTGGTACGACAGGTCGAACGCGGCCCGTACCGTGGCGTGTTCGTCGCCCTCGACCTGCAGCGCGCTGAGCAGGTTGCCGCCGCGCAGCCGGGCGCAGTAGTCGGCGACGGGGGTGGCGGGCCCGGCGACCAGGTTGGCCGCGGCGATGCGCAGGGCCAGCGGCAACCGCCCGCACAGCCGGGCCAGTTCGGCGATCGCCTCGTGCTCGGCGTCGGCCCGGTCGTCGGCCAGCAGCCGCTCCAGCAGGGTGTGCGCCGCCGCCGGGCTGAGCACGTCGAGCCCGATGTGCCGGGCGCCGTGGGTGGCGACCAGGCCGACGAGCTTGCTGCGGCTGGTGATGACCACGCGGCAGCCGCCGTTGCCCGGCAGCAGCGGCCGCACCTGGTCGACGTCGGCGGCGTTGTCCAGGAAGATCAGCATGGACCGGTCGGCCAGCAGCGTGCGGTACATCGCCGCCTGCTCGTCGCGGTCGGCCGGCACCTGCTCGGGGGCGACGCCGAGGGCGCGCAGGAAGCGGGCCAGCACGTCCTCGGGGGACAGCGCGGGAAGCGCCGAGTGCCCCTGGAGGTTCACGAACAACTGGCCGTCGGGGAACCGCGACTGCTGCCGGTGCGCCCAGCGCAGGCCGAAGGCGGTCTTGCCGACGCCGGGCGGCCCGACGACGGTGACCACCGGCGCCTGTCCGCCGCCGTCGGGGTCCAGCAGCCGGTCCAGCTCCGCCAGTTGCGCGTCGCGGCCCACGTACGCCGGTGTGTCGGCGGGCAGTTGGGCGGGTGTGCCGACGGTGCGCGGCGCGGGGGCGGCCGGGGCGGGGGCGCCGCGCGCGGCCTGCGGGATCTGCTGCTGCAGCACCCGCATGTGGGCGTGGTGCACCTCCTCGCTCGGCGCGATGCCCAACTGCTCGTCCAGGCGGGCGCGGAAGGCCCCGAAGACGTTCAGCGCGGCCGCCTGCTCGCCGCTGCCGGCCAGCGCCAGGATCAGCCGGGCGTGCACGCCCTCGTGCAGCGGCTCGTCGTGCGCCAGGTCCCACAGCCCGCCCAGCGACTCCTCGGAGCGGCGCAGTTCGAGCGCGAGGTCGGCGTGCAGCAGCGCCGCCTCGATCCGCCGCCCGCTGTTCGCGACGGCCAGCGGGTGCTGGCGCAGGATGGAGTCGACGTCGGCCAGGATCGGCCCGCGCCAGCACTGCAGCGCGGCGGTCAGCGACTCGAAGGCCAGCAGGTCCTGGCCGGCGCCCTGGGCGCGCCTGGCACGCGAGACCAGCTCGTCGAAGCGCCCGATGTCGGTCTGGCTCGGCTCGGCGTTCAGCCGGTACCCGCTGGGCACCCGCTCGACGTCGAAGGCCCCGGTCGGCTGCGGCCGGCCGCCGGGCTCCAGCAGCCGGCGCACCTGGCTGACGTAGGTGTGGATCAGGCTCTGGTACGAGCCGGGCGGGTCGGTCGGCCACAGGGCGTCGACGATCTCCTCGTACGAGGCGGGCGCCGGGCACTTGAGCACCAGCAGCCCCAGCAGGCGGCGGAGCATCGGCCGGGTGACCGGGACCGAGGAGTCGCCGCGCTGAATGGCGAGCGGCCCGAGGATCAGGAACCGGGGCTTTCCCGCGGCCGACCTGGGCGCCGCCTCCTGCGCCGCGGCGTGCAGCTCTTCCGCCTCGGAATCGGAGACGTCGAGTGCGGCGATAAGCCGCTGCACGGTACGCAGTTGGGGGCGGTGCACCCGGTCGCGTTCAATGTCGCGAAGTGCCCGGGTACTCATGCCGGTTCTCACCGAGAGCTGCTGCTGGCTCAATTGCGCGCGTTTGCGGAATGATTGAATCCGTTGCCCCAGTGTCGCCGACCCGCCAATACCGCCGCCGGCCGTGTGTGTGCCGTGCACCGCATCGCCGTCCATGGCGTGCCCTCCCTGAGACCCACCTGCGCGGCGTCCGACTCTAGCCGATGGGCGACCGGAATTCCGCATTCCCTTCGGGGGGTTGCTGCGTGCGTCCGGCCACCGCGGCCGCCGCGTGGCGCGCTGACCGGTCGCGGCCAGGCCGCTTCCGGGCCTTGAGCGGCCTTCCGGCACCGGCCTACCGTCGGGACGGCACGGTATCCCGGCGGACAACGGAAGGAATGGGCCCCATGGCAGACACCGTCGACACGGTCGACAGGGGCGACGACGTCATGGTCCGCAGCGAGCGTTTCCAGGGAATACTGGAACGCCTCAGCGCCAAGTCGATCAACGATTACTACAACCCTTACCGGCTCTTCGAATGGCCCGACCGACTGCCCGACGACATGTGGTGGATGAGTCCTGAACTGACCACCACCCACGGGACCGCGCTGGCCGAGAGCCTGAGCCCGCGGCAGTTGTACGCCCTGTCGAAGCACGAGAGCCTGAATTTCTACAGCCTCAACGTGCACGGCATCCGCGAACTGCTCATCGAGGTGGTGAACCGCATCCACACCGCGGGATTCGAGACGCCCTCGGAATTCTTCCACCACTTCATCGGCGAGGAGAACGAACACATGTGGTTCTTCGCCGAGTTCTGCCTGCGCTACGGCGGGCACATCTACCGCCAGCCGGGCGGCGCCGACACCGCCGCGCCCTCGCCGCGGGCGCAGAGCCTGCTGGTCTTCGCCCGCATCATGATCTTCGAGGAGCTGGTCGACCACTACAACTCCGCGATGGCGGAGGACGTCCGGCTGCACGAGACGATCCGGGCGATCAACCGCATCCACCACCAGGACGAGTCCCGGCACATCGCCTTCGGCCGCGAGCTGGTCCAGTTGCTCTTCGAGGAGCTGCGGCGCACCGCCTCGCAGGAGGAGCTGGAGCAGGTCTCGACCTATCTGCGCCGCTACATGAGGCACAGCTTCGAGTCCCTCTACCACCCGCAGGTCTACCGCAACGCCGGCCTGGAACGCCCGCACGAGGTGCGCAGGATGCTGCTGGAGTCGCCGGCCAGGGAGCAGGCCGAGCAGCGGACCTTCCGCAAGACCGCGCGGTTCCTGGACAAGGCGGGGATCACCCGATGACCCGGCTGACGGGAAGCCGCGGCGAGCCCGCGCTGGCCGTCCTGGGCCCCGCCCAGACCCGGCTGCTCAGGGAGCTGGACGACATCTTCGCCGGCTGGGGCCTGGAGGCCGGCGCGCAGGAGATCAGCGCGCCGCCGCTGTTCCCGGTCGCCGACCTGGAGAAGTTCGACGTCTACACCAACTTCCCGCAACTGGCGTGGGTGGCCGGGACGCTGGACCTGACGAATGGTCAGGCCAAGCCCGACGACGGCGGTTTCGCGCCGGAGGACGTCACCGGCGCCAGGTACGGGCTGCCGCACGCGACCTGCTACGCCGCGTACCTCTACCACGAGGGCGACGAGGTCGCCGACGACACCCTGGTGACGCTGGTCAACCGCTGCTTCCGCAACGAGGACCACTACGGCGGCCTGCGCCGGCTGGCCAGCTTCCAGATGCGCGAGATCGTGGCGCTGGGCAGTTTCGAGCACACGCAGGCGGTGCTCGCCCACTTCACCGACCGCGTCCTGGCCTTCTCCGGCGCGCTCGGGCTCAACCTGGAACGGACCGCGGCCACCGACCCGTTCTTCCGCGCCGACGGCGCCCGCTCGCTCATGCAGAAGCTCAGCCCGGTCAAGTACGAGTTCCAGCAGGGCGACCTGGCCATCGCCTCGGTCAACACCCACCGCAACTTCTTCGGCGAGCGCTGCGCGATCCGGCTGGCGAGCGGTGAGCACGCCTACACCTCGTGCGTCGCCTTCGGCCTCGAACGCTGGCTCGCGGTGCTCGGCGAGCGCCACGGGGACGATGCGGCGGCCGCGCTCGACGCGGTGCGCGACGCCGCGCAGGCCCGCTGACGTGGCCGCCCCGAGCACGGCGGAGGCCGCGCGCACGGGCGCCCGCGCGAACGCCCGCGCGGACGCCCGGGTGGGCGCCCAGGTGGGCGCCGGCCAAGCGCCGCCGGACCGGACGAGCGCAGGCCGAGCGCCGCTGGCCCGGGTGGGCGTCGACCTGGTGCCGCTGGCCCGCGTCGCCGAGCTGCTGGCCGACGGCGCCGGCCGCGCCCTGCGCCGGATGCTGTCCGCCGCGGAGCTGTCGGCCTCGCGCACCCCGGACGGGGCCGCAGACCCGGAGGGCATCGCCGGCCGGATCGCCGCCAAGGAGGCGGTCTTCAAGGTCCTCGCCGCCGACGGGCACGACGGGCAGGCCCTTCCCTGGCTCGGCATCGAGATCCTGCGCGGGCCCGGCGGACGCCCGCACGTGCGGCTCGGCGGCCGGGCCGCCGAGATCGCCGCACGGGCCGGGCTCGGCCCGGTCGACGTGAGCATCAGCCACAGCGGCGGCTTCGCCGTGGCCGTCGCGGCCGCCGTCGCCGCCGGCGCAGCCGGCGCAGCCGCCGACACGCGTACCGACCCGTACCCGTACCCGCCGCACCCACCGACACGCCTGGAGGAGAACCCATGAGCGCCACCGGAATCGAGAAGGTCAGGGACTGGATACTCGGGCGCCACGCCGACCGCACCGAACTCGCGCCGGACGTCAACATCATCGAGAGCCGGCTGGTCGACTCGCTGTCCTTCGTCGAGCTGGTCTACGCGATCGAGGACGCCAGCGGCGCCGAGATCGACTTCGACGCCATCGACATCGCCGACTTCCAGACGCTGGCGACCATCGAGAAGGCGTTCTTCGCATGACCGGGACCCGAGAGGAAGCCCCCGAGCAGCTCCGCGAGGACCCCCGAGAGGAAGCAACGATGCACGCTGTCTCGTACACGGCCCAGTGGATGGCCGCCGCCCGCGCGCTGGAGTCGGAGCGGGAGGACGCGCTCTACACCGACCCGTTCGCCCGCGACCTGGCCGAGCCCAGGGGCTTCGAGCTGATCGACCGCTACCGCGGCGGCGGCCTGCTGCCCTTCATCTCGATCCGCACCCGGTTCCTCGACGACGCCATCGCCTCGGCGCTCGCCGACGGCGGCATCCAGCAGGTCGTGCTGATCGCGGCCGGCATGGACACGCGTGCCTTCCGGCTGGAGTGGCCCGAGGACGTCGAGGTGTTCGAGGTCGACCACGCGCCGCTCATCGAGGAGAAGCGCCGCCGGCTGGACCGGCTCGGCGCCCGGCCCGCGGCCTCGCGCCACGAGGTCGGCGCCGACCTGACCGGGCCGTGGCTGCCGGAGCTGGAGGAGGCCGGGTTCGACCGCCGGCGCCCGACGCTGTGGGTGGCCGAGGCGCTGACGTTCTTCCTCACCGAGGAGCAGGCCACCGGGCTGCTGCGGCTGCTCGCCTCGGCGTCGGCGCCCGGCAGCCGGCTGGCGCTGGACGTCCTCGGCCGCTCCCTGCTGCGCAGCCCGTTCTCCAAGCCGTTCCTGACGGTGCTCGCCGAGGACGGCACGCCGTGGATCTTCGGCACCGACGAGCCGGAGGACTTCGTCGCCGCCGGCGGCTGGAAGGTCGTGGACCTCAAGGAGCCCGGCCAGCCCGGCGCGGGCGAGGGGCGCTGGCCCTACGAGGTGCAGCCCAGGAGCCGCCGCGGCGCCAGCCGGCTGTGGCTGATCCAGGCCGAGATCGCCGGCTGATGGCCGGGACCACCACACTGGAGCGGATCGAGTCGTATCTGCCGGAACGCAGCGTCCGCATCGAGGAGTTGGGCGAGCACCTGGGGCTGCGCCGCGCCGAGCTCGGCGTCTTCCGCAAGTTCTACGGGCTGGACACCCTGCGCTTCGACCCGGACCTGCCGCTGTTCGAGCTGCTCGGACCGGCCGCCCGGCGGGCGCTCGCGGCGCTGCCGGCCGGCGCGCGGGTGGCGTACCTGGTCTACGCCCACACCACGCAGGCGGTGGCGCCGCCCGAGGTCGAGGTGGCGCAGGTGCTGCGCGAGGACCTCGGCCTGGCGGACGCCGAGGCGTTCGGCCTCAGCCAGCAGGCGTGCGTGAGCAGCCTCGGCGGCATCGACGTGGTCGGCGAACTGCTGCGCGCCGAGGCCGAGCCGGGCGCGTACGCGCTGATGGTCACCGGCGAGCGCGCGTACTCGCCCGTCGTCCAGCACATCCCCAACACCGCGATCATGGCCGACGCGGCCGCGGCCTGCCTGGTCACGCTGGACGGCGGCGGGGACCTGGTGCGCTCCTTCGCCACCCGCACGCTCGGCGAGTACGCGCGCTGGCTGGACCTGACCCCCGCGCAGAACACCGAGTTCGGCGAGCGATACGGGAGCAGGATCGCCGAGGTCATCGACGAGGCGGTCGCGGCGGCCGGGCTGTCGCTGCGCGACGTGGAGCTGGTCATCCCGCACAACGTCAACATGCTGGCGTGGCGGCAGACCATCAAGGTGCTCGACGTCCCGCGGGAGAAGGTCTTCCTGGACAACGTCCCGCGCTACAGCCACACCTTCGCCTCCGACGTCTTCGTCAACTACACCACCCTGCGCGAGCGGGGCGCGCTGGTCGACGGCGGCCACTACGTCATGGTCTCGGTCGGGCTGGGCGCGACGTTCGGGGCGATGGTGGTCACCCATCGCGGGCAGGGGGCCTCATGACCGGGCGTGCGACGGCGGGTACGGCGGCGCGTGCGACGGCGGGTACGGCAGCTGCCGGTACGACGGCCGGGACGGCGGCCCGCAGGCCGGTGGTGGACGCGATCGTGCGGGCGCTGGCCGAGGTGCTGGACCAGGAGGACGCCGAACTCTCCGAGGACACGCGGCTCTTCGACGACCTGGGGCTCGGATCGATGGCGGTGCTCGAACTGCTGCTGGTGGTCGAGGAGTCGACCGGCGTCGCCGTCGACCCCGAGGACCTGGACATCGACCACCTGCGCACGGTGGGGTCGTTCGCCGACTACATGCAGGCGCTGCTGGAGGGGGCTCCGGCCGAGGAGAGGAAGGAGGGACCGGCGTGACGGACGTGAGGGGCACGACGGGACTCGCCATCAGGGCCGCCGCGGCGGTCCGTTCGCCCACCGGACGCGGCTGGGCGGACGACCCGGCCGCGCTGGGCTACTTCCAGGACCTGCTCGGGCCGTTCGGCGCGGAGCCGGACAAGGAGTCGCTGCACCGCGGCGCCCACGTCCACCACGAGGACCTGGTCGACCTGCTGGCCGCCGCGGACGGTGTGCGCGACAGCCGGCCCGGGCTGCTGATCGTCACGCACGCGCTGCCGGACGTGGTGCCGTTCACCGCGGTCGCGCCCTACTTCACCGCGCGGCTGGGCGCCGAGGCGCTGTGCTTCTCGGTCGCGCAGCAGGGCCTGGCGGCGCCGTTCACCGCGCTGCGCATCGCCGCGGCCTACCAGCGCTCCGGGCGGGCGTCCGAGGTGGTGCTGGCGGTGCTGGAGCAGACCACGCTGCCCACGGCGTACGCGCCTGCCGGCGAGGGCCGGACGCTGACGGACTCCGGAGCGGCGTTCGTGCTCGCCGCGGAGCCGCCGGGCGCGGGAACGGCCTTGGCGGCGCCGCGAGTCGGGGCGGCCGCGGTGACGGCGTCGGCTGCGGCACGGGGGGCGGCCGGCCCGGCGCAGGGGGGCGGTCCGCGGCTGGCCCGGGTCGCCTCGGGCACGGACGTGACGGCCCTGCTCGCCGCGAGGCGCGTGCGCGGGCCCGAGGACGAGGCCGGCGGCGCCGCGCGGACGCTCGTGGTGCTCGGCGCCGGGGCCGAGCGGTACGCCCCGGCCGGCGTCGAGGTGCACCGGGCCGCGCCCGACGTCTACTGCACCGGCGTCTGGCTGGAGCTGGCCACCAACTGGGCTGCCTGGCAGGAGGGTTACGACAGGATCGTGCTCTGCGACACCGATCCGCGCACCGGCTGGAGCCATGTGGCGGAGTTCGCCGCAGACCGGCCGCGGTGAACGGCCGCGTCCCGCGGCCGGGTTGGGGTGCCGATGTCCCGGCGCCCCCGTCCGGCCACGGGACTTGCCCGGTCCGCGGCTCCGCACCGGCCCGGGGGGCGTACGGTCCGCGGGGTCGTACGGGGTCGTACGGGGCCGGAGCGGCGGGGGGCGGGCGGTGCGCTCGCCCCCGCGGGCGTACGTACGGACCTGGGCCTCCCGGCGCAGCGCGCACCGCGCACCGCGCACCGCGCACCGCGCACCGCGCACCGCGCACCGCGCACCGGCGAGGGTTCGTGGGTCCGCCCGGCCCGCGCGGTCGGCCCGTGCTGGTCGCCCGGAAGGGTCGGCCGGGAGCGCCGGGGTCAGGCCGCGGAACGCGGGAAGCGGCAGAAGACCACGGTGGCGTCGTCGTGGCGCTTGCCGGTCCCCGGCGGGTACGGCGCGACGCGCTCGGCCTCGCGGGTGGCGGCCAGCAGCGCGTCCGGGCCCTCGGAGCCGAGCAGCTTCAGCAGTTCCTCCCAGCTCCTGCCGTACCGCTCGGCGAGCCGCGCCGCGCCGTCGCTGAGCACGGCGGCGCTGCGCACCGCCGTGACCGGCATCGTGGCGGTCAGCGCGTGCCCGGCCGCGGCGGGATCGGCGGCGGCGACCCAGAACCCGTCCGGTACGTTGCGCACCCGGTGCAGGTCCTCCCACGGGAGGTCGTCGAAGGCCATGAGCCGGTCGTCGGTGACCGCGTGGGCCAGGCCCCTCGGGTCCTCCCACACCACCGTGGCGTCGCCGAGCACCAGGCGGTCCAGCTCCTCGCCGCGGTGCCGCAGGAGCGCCACGGTGGCGGACGGGCTGCGCGGATCGGCGAGGTCGCAGCGGCCCCCGTGGTCGCCGCGGACGTCGCGGAGCGCGTCGTACAGCAGCTCGGTGAGCGGCGCCGCGCCGGACGGGTCCGTGGTGAGCCGGTACGCCAGTCGGCCGGCCAGCCGCCGCGCGTACCAGCGGACGCCGTGCACGCAGCCGGACCCGCCGGGCTCCGCGGTCGCCCCGTCGACCACCAGGGCGAAGCCGTCCCCGCACGCGAGGGCGTCCTCGTTCGCGCCGCCCGGCGAGGGGCGCGTCGCCATGCTCAGCTCCATCGATCCCATCGCCATCGGTCCCATCAGCTCCGCCGGCTCCACCGGTTCCGTCAGCTCCATGTCCGCTCCACGTCGTAGGCCAGCCACTGCGCGACGGTGACGAGCCCCTCGGCCAGTGGGCGGCGCCGGCGCCGGCCGGGTCCGGCGGGGGGATCGGCGCGGGGCCGTGGCGGCCCGGCGGCCGGGGGCGCCGGCTGCGGTGCGTCGCCGCCGCGTACGACGACCGGGACGGCGGCGACGTGGCGGGCGGTCGCGCGGGCCAGGTCCGGCAGGGTCACGGGGACGTCCTCGCGCAGGTCGTGGACCTCGGGGCCGGAGGCGTCACCGGTTTCCAGGAGGAGTGCGAGCGCGTCGGCCAGATCCCACACGTGCACCGGGTGCAGGGGCGCGCCGCCGTCCGCGTCGACGGTGATCGGCTCGCGCCGCAGCGCCCGGCGCACCATGTCGTGCACGGGGTTGCCGCCGCCCAGCCCGGGCCCGTACGGCGTCCCGACCCGCACCACGCTCACCCCCGCGAGCTCCCCGTGCACCCCTCCGCACCC
>JAJSZB010000114.1:24121-38862 GCA_050613715.1 Streptomyces sp. IBSBF 3018 | reverse complement strand
GTGGAAGGACTGAGCGAACGTCACCGCGCGGAGGGCGCCGAGGCCGGGGTAGAGGCGGCGGGCCGTGCCGGCGAGGATGTCGGCCCGTGCCTGCTCGGGCAGCCCGTCGAGCACCGTCTCGGCGAGCTTGCGCAGTTCGGGCAGGGACTGCTCGGCGGCCGGCAGGTTGGAGCCCCAGGCGATCCGCCCGGAACCGAAGGAGTCCAGGACCGGCCCGAGGAAGTCCCCTGCGCCGTCGCCCGCGTCGTGGAGCCGTTCGAGGTTGCGGTGGGTCAGTTTCAGGTACAGCCCCGGGTTCTTCGCGAGCGCGGCGACCTCCCGGCCGGCTTCGGCGGGGGAGGAGGCGATGTCGGGGTACCCCATGTGGTCGAGCAGCACGCGGACGCCTGGGAAGCGCACCAGCACCGAGACGAGGTGCTTGGTCGCGGACCCGAGCCGCATCTGCAGGCAGACGGTGACGCCGAGTTCCTCGGCGGTGCGCCAGAAGTCGTACGTCTCGGGGGCGGCGAACCACTGGCCCTGCTCGGGAACGGTGCTGCCGCTGGTGAACAGCCGGACGCCGGCCAGGCCGCCGTCGCGGAGCAGTTCGGTCAGCCGGGCGCTGGCGCCGGCCGCCAGCGGGTCGAAGGTGCCCACGGCGACGAACCGGTCGGGCCACCTCCTGCGGCTGTCCAGGACATAGGAGTTGTCGTAGCCGTAGGCGGTGGTGGCCTGCACCAGGACGGCCTGGGCTATGCCGGTCTCGTCCATCCGGGCGACCATGTCCTCGGCGGTCACGGGCCTGGAGGACGCCCAGGCGGACTGCTTGCCGCCGATCGGCGCCCGCGGATAGCGGGCCAGGTCCTGCGAGATGATGTGGCAGTGCGTGTCGACGACGTCCATCGCGTCTGGGTTTCCTTCGCCTCGGAGTGTGCGGACGATCGGGTGGGTGCGGACAGTCGGAATGCGGACGGTCGGGTGGGCGCGGTCGGGGTCCGGGTCGGTGTCCCGGTCGGTGCCGGGCGCCCGTCGGCTCAGGCGGTGGGGTAGTCGCCCTCGGCGAACAGCCGGTCGGGGTCGGTGGGGAAGTCCGCGTCGAGCAGGCCCTGTTCGCGGGAGTAGCGCACGAGTGCCTCCAGGCTCGTCCTGTTCTCGCCGACGCCGTAGGGGATCGGGTCGCCGCCGATCTGGCGGGCCTGCCGGCCCAGCCGCGGCAGCTCGGTCCACTCGGGGTCCGCGGCGAGCTGGCGGCGCTTGCTCTCGGCGAGCGCGGCGTACAGGGCCGTGGGCAGGCCGGGGTCGGCCGTGACGAGGTCGGTGCGGACGGCGACGAGCGAGTGCAGCGGGTAGATCGCGGTGCGCAGGTACCAGTCGGCGCCGAGCACCTCGGCGTCGGCGAACAGCGGGTACGGGCCCGCGTCCGCGTCGCCGGCCGCGGAGCCCCCAGAAGCGGAGCCGGAGCCCCCGGTGGCGGGCTCGGCCGCGGCGGTCCAGCCGGCCTTGGGTGCGCCGGCCCGGCCGGTGCCGGCGTTGCCGGTGAAGGCCGCGTCGATCTCCCCGGCCCGCAGCAGCTCGCCCAGCGAGCGGCCGTCGGTGACCCGCTCGACGTTGGCGGGTGCGCGGCCCTCGATGTGGTCGTCGTCGTCCACCACCCAGGTGATCTTGTCCACGTCCACGCCGTACTCGTTGCTCAGCACCCCGCGCACCCACACGCCGGTGCTCACGGTGTAGGCGCGCACGCCGACCCTGCGGCCCTCCAGGTCCTTCGGCACGCGGATGCCGGAGCCCGCGGCACACTGGATGTCGCCGTGGTGGAAGCGGCGGTTGAGGAAGACCGGGACCGCGGTCAGCGGTACGCCCTCCTGGAGCGCCATCAGGTAGGACACCGGGGCGAGTTCGCACACGTCGAACTCCAGGTCCCTGATCATCCGCCGGTAGGCGCCGATGATCGGCCTGACCCGCACCTCCTCGACGCCGTGCCCGTGCACCGGGACGCTGCCGTCGACCAGTGCCCGGACGTGCTGGTAGCCGCCGAGGGCCACCGAGAGCTTCGCCATGACCTGCCTTTCCGTCGAGTGTGTGACCGGGAACGCGGCGCTTGCCGCGGGAAGGGATCAGCCGCTGGGGGGACGGCCGGCGGGATCAGCCGCCGAGCCGCGCGGGCGGCACCGACAGGGCGACGCAGGACCGCTCGACCAGCTCGTCGAACTCCACCGGGCGCGGCAGCACTTCCTGCTCCAGCGCGTACCGGGCGGCGAGCGTGACGGGTCCGCGCAGCGCCGCGAAGCCCACCGGGTTCGGGTCGGCCGCGCCGGCGACGCGGCTGCCCGCGGTCACCGAGCGCAGCGCGTCGTACATCGCGACGACCGCCGCGGAGTGCTCGGAGGCGGCCTCGGCCGTCACGCCGATCACGTGGTTGAGCGGGAGGAATCCCCGGCGCGCCGTCCACTGCGCCGCGACCTGTGCGGCGTCGTCGATCGCGGTGCGGATACGGTCGTCGGCGGGCAGTTCGTTGCCCATGATCCCGAAGTCCAGCCGGCCGTCCAGGAAGTCGGCCTGCAGCCGGGCTCCCTCGGGCGCGCGGCGCACCCACTCCGGGTCCCGGTGGCCGTCGACATGGGCGCCCTCGTAGACCGTCCAGTCCACCTTGCGCGGGTCCACCCCGTACTGCTCGGCGAGGAAGCCCCGCACCCACACCCCCGTGGTCTGGCTCCAGGAGCGCACACCGACGCTGTGGCCCTCGACGTCGTGCACCGACAGGGCGCTCATCGTGACCAGGGTCTGGTGCTGGGTGCGGCCCAGCGCGGTGACCGGCAGCAGCACCACCGGCCTGCCGTGGGCGACGGCCTGGAGCAGCGTCACCACGGCCAGTTCGCACACGTCGACGGCCTGGTCGTTCACGAAGCCCTTCGACGCCTTGTGCACCGGCTTCACATCGACGCGCTCGGTCGCGGCCCCGGTCTGCCGGGCGGCCTCCAGCGCGGCTGCCGCGAAGTCGTCGCGGCCCACTACCAGCTTCACTTGGGGCTCCTTCTGCCTCACGCCCGGTCCGCCGGGCTGCCGTTGCTGTCCGCGTTCGTGTCCGCGTCACCGCGCCGGTGGAACCGCTCGTGGTGCTGACGCAGCAGGTCGATTCCGTAGTCGTTGCCGTTCGGGGTGCGCACCACGGTGTGGATGTGCCGGCGGGTCGGCACGTCGTTGTCGAACATCACCCCGGCCTGGTGCTCGAACTCCACGAGGATCACCGGGCTGTGCACGCGGTAGTAGAAGGCGCTGTCCCGGCCGCCGTCGCCGATCCAGGAGAAGTAGGTCTCCTCCCGGTGCGCGAGGACCTCCGCCGTCCGGACCCGCGCGTGGCCCTCGCCGGCCCGGCCCACGTACAGGCCGACCATCTCGGCTGCCAGTTCGGCCTGGGCGCTGCTCAGATCGCTGAACGGCAGTCCCTGGAAGGCGAGTTCGTAGTTGTCCCGGAAGGCGCCGGCGAACAGGTCGGGCGGCAGCACGTCGCCGATCACCGCCCGCTCGCGCTGGCTTCCGGTCAGGCTGTCGAACAGCTCCTGGCCGACGGCCTCCTCGCGCCGGAAGACATGCGTGCCGGCGTACGTCCCCGAGGTCGCGTGCACCGGCTCCGCACCGAGGAAGGTCGGGGTGAGGACCATCTGGTCGCCGACGAACACGCAGTTGACGTTCACGTGGTGGCCGTCGAGCTGCCAGCCCCACGGCCGGGAGCCGCTGCCCGGATCGCCGTAGACGGTGAACCAGTACAGCCACTCGTTGAGCAGGTCCTCCTCGCCGCGCAGCTCGCCGATCGTCCGGTTGAGGTGCATCAGGTCCAGGACCTGGGCGAAGCCGGTGTCGCTGAGGGCGGCCCGAACCACTTCCAGGGCCGAGCGGCGGGCGGGCCCGGCCAGTTCCTCCAGGCACACCCCGTGCCGCAGGAAGTACCGGGCGCCGTTCGCCCAGTGCCGCCAGCTCACGTCGTCCATCTCCGCGCGCCCCTCGGCCAGTTGGGCGGGGGAGAGCGCGGCGAGGTACTCCTCGGCCGCGCGGCGCGGGCCGCGGACGTCCACACCGGTGGAGTGCAGCGGGAACAGCCCCGGGCGCACGCCCTCGGGGGTGTGCACGCCGCGGAACGGCTCGGCCGCCGCACGCCTGCGCCACTCCACCCGCTCCAGCAGGTCCTGCGTCCAGACCTCGGGTTTGCGGGTGGGCGCCTTGGGCCGGTACCGCAGTCCTTCCGTGGTCACGGTCGTGCCACCTCGCTTCCGCGCCCGCGGGGCGCCTGCGTCGCGTCATGCATCGAGGAACCCCGCCTCCTTCTCGAACCGGCCGACATCCACCGCGGAGCGCACGACCTGCTGCTCGACGGCGTAACGGGCGGCGATGCCGAGGGACTTCAGCAGCGGCTCGCTCCAGCCGGCGCCCACCACGCGGCCGGCCGGCGACGCGTCGCGCCCGGCCGCGGTGGCGTCGATCGCCCGCGCCAGCGCCCGGTAGACCGCGGCGACCGCGTCCGGCGCGGACCTGGCCACCTCCTCGCGCACCACGACCATGTGGTTGACCGGGTCCGTGCCGTGCCGCTCGCTCCACGCCCGCGCGGCAGCCGGCGCGTCCCCGACCACCGGGACGAGCCCGGCGCCCTGGCCGCCGACCGCGCGGGGGCCCAGCACCGCCGCCGCCACCTCGCCGCCGCGCAGCAGGTCCGCGACCGTCGGCGCGTCGCCCCCGCGCACGTTG
The DNA here is from genome assembly GCA_050613715.1 of Streptomyces sp. IBSBF 3018. GTDB lineage: Bacteria > Actinomycetota > Actinomycetes > Streptomycetales > Streptomycetaceae > Actinacidiphila. Next base: position 34,146 of record JAJSZB010000114.1, on the reverse strand, counting down.
GGCGGCTGCCGGTACTGCGCGACGTGCGGCTGCTCGGTGGTCACCCAGGTGACGTCCGAGGAGTCGACGCCGTAGTCCTCGCGCAGGATGCCCCGCACCCACAGGCCGGTGGTCTGGCTGTACGAGCGCACGCCGACCCGCTTGCCGACCAGGTCGCGCGGGCCCAGCGGCGGCCCCTCCGGCAGCCGGCTCAGCGAACCGTGGTGGGCGCCGCCGATCATCACCACCGGCAGCAGGACCAGCGGGACGCCGGCCTCCCGGGCCTGGAAGTACGTGGCCAGCGCCATCTCGCACACGTCGAACTCCAGATTCCGCACCATCCGCGCGAACGCGGGGTAGAGCGGGGCCGCGTTCTCGAAGCGGCAGTCGACGCCCTCGACGGGGATCGTGCCGTCCTTGAGCGGACGGGTGTGGGGGTAGTCCCCCAGCAGCACGGACAGCGCGGCCATCACACGTCCTCGCCGTACTGCAGCCGCCGGTAGGGGATGCTCAGTACGTTGCGGGTGATCCGCACGTCGATCACGGTGGGCCGTGGTTCGCGCACGAACTCACGCAGCGCGGCACGCAGTCGGTCCACGCTGCGGACGGTGGCGCCGGCCCCGCCGAGGGACACGGCGACCGGGCCGAGGTCCGGGTTGGGGATCACCGCGAGGCCGGGGTCCAGGCCCTTGGCCTTCGCCTTGTGGAACTCCGCGCCCAGCCCCTCGTCGTTCATCACCACGACCAGGACCGGGATGCCGTACCGGCACGCGGTCTCGAACTCCGCCAGGTGCATCAGGAAGCTCGCGTCGCCCTCGACGACGAACGCCGGCCGACCGCCGTTCGCCACGACCGACCCGATGGTCAGCAGCGGCGCCTGCCCGATGGCGCCGAACATGCCGTAGTTCGACAGGACGTCACGGGAACGCTGGAAGAGCATGGTGCCGAAGTCGGTCTGGTGGCCGCTGCCGAGCACCAGGCCGATCTCGCCGGGCAGTTCGGCGTCCAGGACGCGGATCGCCTCGCGCGGGTCCAGCCGGCCCGGCTCGCTCTCGTATCCGGACGGCTCCCGCAGCGGCTCGTCCAGCCGGCGCCTGACGTCGTCGGTGTGGTAGCCCTCGGGGCGCTCGCCGCGCTGCTCCAGAACCCGGTTCAGCGCGGCGAGCGCGGTGCGCGCGTCGGCCCGCACATAGCAGTCCGCGGCCCGGCCGTTGCCCATCACCAGGTGGGGCGCGGTGTCGATCTGCACGTAGGCGGCATCGGGGAAGAGCAGCCCGTGCTCGGTGGTGTAGTGGTTCAGGCTGGCGCCGACCGCCACCACACAGTCGGCCTCCTGGAGGAGCTCCATCGCCGCCTTGTTGCCGTACAGCCCGGAGATGCCGACGTGGAAGCCGGTGGCGTCGCACAGCCAGTTCTTCGCCTGGAGGGTGGTGGCCAGCAGCGCGCCGGTCAGGTGCTGCAGGCCCAGCACCTCCTCGTCCGCGCCCGAACCGCGGGCGCCGCGCCCGGCGATGACCACCACCTTCTTCGCGGCCCGGACGATCCCGGCGGCCTGCTCGATCCTGGCCGGGTCCGGCAGCAGCCGCGCGGTGTCGATCAGGTCGGTGGAGGGCACGTACGGGCCCGCCTCCTCGTACTCCTTGACCTGTACGTCGACGGGCGCGCTGACCATCACCGGCCGGGACCGGGTGCGCGCGGTCCAGAAGGCCCGCTGCACCGCCTCGTGGGCGAGGTCGGGCCGTGAGACGTGGACGAAGTCGCACTCGACGGCGGCGGCGAACCGTCGCTGGTCCAGGTACTGCACGGCCGACTCGTCGCCCCAGGGGGTCTCGCCGCAGAAGGCGACCAGCGGGGTGTGCGCGCGGGCGGCCACGATCATCGAGGTGGCCAGCTGCGCGGTGCCGGGCCCGCTGGTGGTGGTGACCACACCCGGCCGGCCGGCGGTGCGCGCCCAGCCGTCGGCCATGCCGAGGCCCGAGCCCTCGTGCCGCACCTCGTACAGCCGCACCCCGCGCTCGTGCAGGGCGTTCATCCAGTGCATGTTGGCGTCGCCCATCATGCCGAACACGTCACTGGTGCCCTCGGCGACGAACGCCTCGGCCAGCGCCTGGTAGACCTTCACTTGACGCGCTCCTTCGGGTCGGTGGGCTGCGGCACGGTCACACCGCGGGACTCCAGCACGCCCGCCAGCCGTCCGAACACCCGCAGCGCGTTGCCGCCGTACACCGCCCGCCGGTCGGCGTCGGACAGCGTGTCGATGGAGTCCAGGAGGTACTTCGTGTCGTCGAAGCGGTGGCCGGTCTCGGGGTCCACACCACGGACGGCGCCGATCATCTCCGAGGCGAACAGGACGTTCTCGGCGGGCACCACGTCCACCAGCAGCTGCATGCCGCGGCGGTGGTACACGCAGGTGTCGAAGAAGACGTTGCCCAGCACCGCCTCCTCCAGCGGCGGCCGGCCGCGGTCCTGGAGGAAGCCGCGGTAGCGGCCCCAGTGGTACGGCACCGCGCCGCCGCCGTGCGGCAGGACGAACTTCAGCGTCGGGAAGTCCGCGAACAGCTCCTCGGCCGTGCACAGTTGCATGAAGGCGGCGGTGTCGCCGCCCAGGTAGTGGGCGCACGTGCCCTGCACGGCGGGGTTGCGGGATATCGCCACATGCACCATCGCGGGGACGTCCAGCTCGGTCATCGCCTCGTAGAGCGGGTAGTAGACCTTGTCGGTCAGCGGCGGCGCCTGCCAGTAGCCGTCCGAGGGATCGGGGTTCAGCAGGCAGCCGACGAATCCCAATTCCTCGACGCAGCGGCGCAGTTCGGCGGCGCTGCGGCGCACCGAGGACGCCAGCGCGTCGCCCGGGGACTGCGGGAGCTGGCACACGCCCACGAAGCTGTCGGGGAACAGGCCGCACACCCGGGCGATCAGGTCGTTGCTGACCTGCGACCAGACCAGGCTGGTCCGCTCGTCGCCGTAGTGGTGCGCCATCTTGCCCGCGCCCGGCGAGAACAGCGCCACGTCGACGCCGCGTTCGCGCTGGAGCGCCAACTGCCCCCGCTCGATGGCCGTCCTGATCTCGTCGTCGCCGATGCGCAGGTCGCCGGGCGGCACGCGGGCGCCCGACTCCTCGAACGCCTGGATCTGCCGCTCGCGCCACTTCCCCAGCGCGGCCGGAGCCGTGGTGAAGTGGCCGTGACAGTCGATGAGCATGAGAGGTCTCCGAAAGTGGTGTGGGAGCGGCGGGGCGTTCAGGCGTCGCGGGTCAGCGAACGGCCGAGCTCCAGGCCGGGATAGGTGCGCACGGGCATCGTCATCAGGAAGCGGTAGCCGTCGTCGAGCACCTGCTTGACGTTGTCGGCGGTCACGTGCGGGTGGCCGACGGCGACGCCGCGGGCCGCGCAGATGTCGAGGATGCGGCGCTTGCACTCCTGCATCAGCGGGTGGTCGTACTGCCGCGGGATGCCCAGCTCCTGGCTCATGTCGCCCTCGCCGACGATGACCAGGCCGATGCCCGGCACCTGGTCGAGGATGTCCGGCAGGTTCTCGATCGCGAGCTGGTCCTCGATCATCAGCGCGACGAGGATCTCGCCGTCCGGGTCCAGCGGCCAGACGTCGGCCCTGGCGTAGTACTCGGCCGGGGTGACGCCCCAGTAGCGGGCCGCGGCCGCCGGGCTGTCGCCGCGCAGCCCGGCCGGCTCGTACCGGCCCGCCTCCGCCAGCCGCGGGTACCGGCAGGCGGCGACCGCGTTGTACGCCTCCTCCACGCGGGAGATGTGCGGCCACACGATCCCGTACGCGCCCAGGTCCAGGGCCTGCTTGGCGTGCCACTGCGCCTTCTCGCCGCCGTTGGCGGGGATGCGGACCAGCGGGGTGACCGCCGGGGCGACGCTGTCCGCGCGGAAGATCCGGCGCCGGTTCAGGAGGTACTGGAAGCTGTCCCGCAGCGCGGGGACGTCCCAGGGCTTGTGCTCGGTCTCGAAGACCAGCGCGTCGTAGTCGGTGGCGCCGAACTCCAGGGCGGCCGCCGGGTCGGCCGCGGCGAAGGAGGCGAAGACGTGCTGCGCCGACTCCAGGGCCGCGATCACCTTATTGAGCCGGGGCATGGTCACTGCCGATCTCCTCGGTCTGCGGGTCGTGCGGGTCGTGCACGGTGTGCAGGTCGTGCGGGGAAGGGGCGGCCGCGCCTTCCCCGTCCCGGCCGGGCGGCGGCTGCCGCCGGAGCAGGACGCGGGCGAGCGATGCCGCGATGCGGCGCAGCAGGCCGGGGCGGGGAGCGGCGATCGTGGTGCCGGCCGCGCCGGTGGTGCCGGCCGCGGCGACGGCGGGAAGGGGCTCCTCGCCTGTCGCGGCCGGCGCGGTCCCGTCGGCCGCATCCCCGGCGGTGCACTTGGCGATCAGCTTCGCCGTGAAGTCCTTCGTCATCCGGGAGATCACGACGCCGGCGCCCGACTCGACCAGCGAGGCGAGCTTGCCGGTCAGCGTGACCTCGCCGTTCATCAGCACCAGCGAGCCGCCCGCGGCCTCGTCCTCGACCACGCGGAACGTCGCTTCGCCGCGGAAGCGGGTGGCTCCCTGGCCGTCGCCGCCGCGGGCGGTGAGGCGCCCCTCGAACTCCGGCTCGTCCAGCTCCAGCGCGATGCGGGCGGCGAACCTGACCCGTATCGCCCCGAACCTGACCACGAGGGCGCCGTCGAAGGTGCCGTCTTCGTGGGCCTCGCCCAGTTCCGCGCCGCTGATGCACGACACCACGTCGGCGGGGTTCGACACGACCGCCCACACCCGGGCCCGCGGACTCGGGACGGCGATCTCCTCCTTGACCGTGATCATCGGGGCCCCCTCACGCCGAGGTGCCGGCGAGGTCGATCTCGGACTTGAACAGGCCCCACAGGTCGTTGTAGATCTCCGAGAACTCGTGCGACTCGACCAGGGAACCGATGGTGCGCGGCCGCTCGAAGGGGATGTCCAGGACCCGGTGGACCGTGCCGGGGCCGGCGGACATCACGATGACCTGGTCGGCGAGGTAGATCGCCTCGTTGAGGTCGTGGGTGACGAAGACGAGCGTGCCCTGCTGCTCCTCCCACAGGTTGAGCAGTTCCTGCTGGAGCTTGAGCCGGGTGATCGCGTCGAGCGGCCCGAACGGCTCGTCCATCAGCACGATCGAGGGGTCGTAGATCAGCGCGCGGGCGATCGCGACGCGCTTCTGCATGCCGCCGGACAGCTCCCGCGGGTAGTGGTCCTCGAAGCCGGTGAGCCCGACCACCTTGATCCAGTGGGTGATCCGCGCGTCCCGCTCGTCCCTGGGCACTTTGCGGAACTTCAGCGCCAGGCCGATGTTGGCCCGCACGCTCAGCCAGGGCAGCAGGTTGGCCTTCTGGGTCACGTACGCCGCCTCGGCGTTGACGCCGTCGACAGGCTCCCCGTCGAAGTGCACCGCGCCGCGGGTCGGGCGGAGCAGTCCGGCGGCCAGGTTGAGGATCGTGCTCTTGCCGCAGCCGCTCGGCCCGATCACGGCGACGAACTTCCGCCGCTCCACCCGGAACGAGACGTCCTCGATGGCCGGTCGGTGCGCCCCGGGGAACTCCAGGGTGACGTGGTCGAAGCGGAGTGCCTCCGCACTGGGGTCGCGCTGGTTGGTCGACAACTCTGTCTCCTTGAGCGGCTACGGGGAGCGACACGGCACACACGGGTGTGGGCCCACAGGGGCGGCACCTCGCGGCCTGGCTGATGGATTGTCCAACAACTTGCGAGCGACCGTAACACCGCCGAATCACCCCCACAAGAAGTGCGCACGAAAATCCTCGGTTCGCCTCCTTGAGGTCGTCGCACTGGCCCGTCAGATGTCGAACAAAATCCCTGGCCTGCGAACGGTGGAGAACCGGAGGCGGTGACGCTGCGGATGCCTTGCTGAAGCGGGTGACCGCTGTTACGTTCGCGTCATCATGAAGTTGTCCGACAATCCTGTACGCGTGGGGGCGCCCTGATGAGCCGTGACTGAAGCCGGCGCCGAGACGCACGTCGCCGGGGCGGCAGAGCTCAGGAAGGAACGCGTCTTCACCGTCCCGTTCGTGAGCCTGATGGTCGCCAACGGTCTGCTGCGCGTCTGCACCTACATGCTCATCACGGTCGTCCCGCTCTACGCCCTCGCCCGCGGGGTCTCACCGGCCGAGGCCGGCCTGACCACGACCTTCTACATGGCGGCCGCGGTCGTGGTCCGGCCGCTGTCGGGACGGCTGGTGGACACGCGCGGCCGCTACGCCGTCATGCTGTTCGGCTCGCTGCTCTACTGCGCGGCCACAGGTCTGTACGTGCTGACGCTCCCGGTCTGGCTGCTGCTGGCCGTGCGCGCGCTGCAGGGGCTGGGCTTCAGCTTCAACGGCACGGCCGTGATGACGCTGGCCACCGACCTGATCCCGGAGAGCCGCATGTCCGAGGGGATCGGCTATCTCGGCGTGGAGCAGACCGTCGCCCAACTCTTCGCGCCGTGGCTGGCGCTGACACTGGTCAGCGGGTACGGCTACCGCGCCGCGTTCCTCGTGGTGTTCGCTCTGGCCGCGGCCAACCTGGCGGTCCGCGCGCCCCTGAGGAGGGCTGCTCGCCACCACCGGCCGGTGCGGCCGGCGCCGGCCGCGCACCCGCCGGCTGTTCCGGCACCCGCCGCTGCCCCGGAGCCCGCGACGCCCGGCGGCCGGGCGCGGCAGCCGTGGTGGAGCAGACTGGTGGACGAGAACGCCGTACGCCCGGCGGCCGTCATGTTCTTCGTGATGTCCGGCGTCGCCTGCGTCAACACCTTCCTGGCCGCATACACCACCGGCCGCGGCATCGCAGACTCCGGGCTGTTCTTCACCGCCAGCGGCGTCACGCTCGCCGTGGCCCGGCTCAGCGGCGGGCGGCTGCGGCGGACCGGCACGACGTGGGTCGTCACCACCGCGATCGCCATGGTCGCGGTCGCCCTGCTGCTCGTCGCCTGGTCGCCGAACCTCACCGTGCTGCTGGCCGCGGGCGCCTGCTACGGCTGGGGCATGGGCATCGCCCAGCCCGGCATGAACGCCCTCGCGGTGATGTCCGCCGACACGGCGCACCGGGGCATGGCGAATTCCACGTACTTCATGGCGCTCGACCTGTCGCAGGCCGTCGACGCCGCGGCGTTCGGCGTGCTCGCCGGCGTCACGGGCACCGGATCGGTGTTCGTCGTCGCCGCGGGCGTCGTGGCGGCCTCGGCCGTCGCCTTTCTCGCCCTGCGCTCACACGGACTTCTGGGCTGACACGGCGCCCCCGCGGGCAGATCTTCGCCAGTGCCGGGCGCCGCGCTTACGCTTGCCTGGGCGTGAGCTGTGAGCGTGCGCGCCCGAGCGCCGGCCAGGCGCGTCCCACACGGCCCGCCGGGGTGATGTCCGGCGTCGTCGTCCCTTCGAGACCCGTAGGCGATCACGGTGGAGCAGAGCAGCAACGGCGGCGTCATGAGCGCGGACAAGGCGTCCGCCACCCGGTCCAGCCAGGTGTACGAGGAACTGCGCTCGCTGGTGCTGTCGGGCAGTGTGGAGCCGAACACGCGGCTGACCGAGGCCGACCTGACCCGGATGTTCGGGGTGTCGCGCAGCACGATGCGGGCCGTCCTGGCCCGCCTGGCGCAGGAGGGCTACGTCACCAGCGAGGTCAACCGCGGGGTGCGGACCCGGAGTTTCTCGCCGGAGGAGGCGACGGACATCCTGGAGGCGCGGGAGACGCTGGAGTCCGCACTGGCGGGGTGGGCCGCGCAGCGGGCGACCGAGGAGGAGATCAGCGCGCTGCGCGGCACACTGGCGCAGATGGCCGACGCCCAGGAGCGCGGCGACCAGGCGGCGTACTCCCAGGGCAACCGGACGTTCCACCAGCAGGTGAAGGTGGCCGCGCACCAGGCGACGCTGGCGCGGGCGTACGACACGCTGCTGTATCCGCTGGTGATGCGGCAGTACCGCAACGCCTCGGCGCACCACCCGCGGACGGGTTCGTACGACGAGCACCACGCCATCCTGCTGGCGATCGTCACCCGCAACCCGGAGGCGGCCGCCGCGGCGATGCGCCACCACGTGGCCACCGCCCGGCACGCGCTCGTGCTGAAGCAGGAGTAGCGGGCGCCGCGGCTCAGCCGGCCAGGACGGCCTGCGGCAGGTAGAGCGGCATCGAGTCCTCCCACTGGCTGTCGGTCAGCATCGTCCGGCCGGAGCCGTCTGCGTTCATGACGAAGATCTGGCCGTAGGGCTGGAAGGTGTCGTCGTAGAGCGCGGCCTCCTGGCGGAAGCCGTACATGCCGCTGTTGTAGAGGATGCGGCCGTCGGCGTTCCAGACGGCGTGGCCGTCGTTGGCACCGCTGCTGGTGAGGACCTTCAGGCCGGTGCCGTCGGGGTGGACGGTGCACACGTCGAAGTTGGTGGCGCTGGTCTTGCGGGTGAACAGGATCAGGCTGCCGTCCGGCGACCAGTCGGGGAGGTTGTCCGACGCGGTGGTGAGCACCGTCGTCGCCCCGCTGGCCAGGTCCAGGATGCGCAGGCCGCTCTGCGCGCCCCACACCCGGTAGACGATCCTGGTGCCGTCCGCGGAGTAGCTGGGGAAGCCGGCGTTGACCGAGCCGTCGGTGAGCGCCTCGGCGCCCGTGCCGTCGCCGCGCACCCGCCAGATCGCGGCGGTCATCTGGGCGCGCTCCTGGAACCAGCCGCCCAGGCCGAAGGCGAGCCACTGGCCGTCCGGCGACCAGGCCGGCCGGAACGCGCCGGCCAGCCCCTCGGCGACCAGCGTCGGGTCGAGACCGGAGGAGGTGGTGTCGAAGACGAGCTTCTGGTCGGTGCCGTCCGGCTTCATGGTGACGATGTCGGACATGGCGGGGCCCAGCTGCTTCTGGGTGATCGCCACGCGCCCCTGCCGGGACAGGATGGGGAAGACGTCGCAGAAGCGGTAGTCCCAGTTGGAGTCCCAGCTGTACAGGGGCTTGTCGAGCGCCCGCACGGCGAAGCCCTGCTTCTCGTAGATGACCGACTTGCCGTCCGGCGTCCAGACCGGGGAGCGCAGCGACCGCTTGACCGACGGCCACTGGTCGGTGGTGTACGCCAGGCCCTCGTCGGCGCCGCCCTTGACCAGGTAGCCGATGGTGGAGGCGTTCACGTACTGCGGCGACACCTTCAGGCCCGGGCCCGAGGTGTGCTCGACGCGGTCGGTGCCGGTGGCGACGTCGACGGAGACGATCTGGGACTCCACGATCCCGATGTCCTCGGGGCGGTGGGCGCCCCACGTCCCCTCGGTGGTGATCTCGTAGTACACGATCCGCTTGCCGTCGGGGGACCACTTGGGCGAGCCGAGGCAGTACCCGGGCTTCGTCGCGATCTGCCGGAAGCCGGTGCCGTCCGCGCCGATGACGTAGACGCTCAGCTCCTGGGTGTGCTCCCAGCCCTTGCCGTCGTCGTGGCCGCGCCAGGCGGTGTTGCGGTCGCTGGAGAACGCGATCCACTTGCCGTCCGGCGACCACGACGGGCTGAAGTGCCCGTCGGGACTCGCCGGATCGCCGGCCAGCGCTGCGGTGCCGGTCAGGTTGGTGAGCTTCTGGGTGGCCAGGTCCAGGGCCCAGATCTGCATCAGGTGGTCCGAGGACCGGGTGGAGGCGAAGGCGAGCTTCTTCCTGTCGGGGGAGAGCACCGCGGTGTCGTCGACCGCCGCCCCGGTCAGCACCGGCTGGACGGCGGTGGCCTGGAAGCTGGAGTTCAGCGACGCCTGGTAGATCGCGGAGTTGCCGTCGCCGGCGCGCTCCGAGGTGAAGTAGAGCGTCTTGCCGTCGGAGGAGATCGCGGCGTGCCGGTCGAACGAGCCGGAGCCGTTCAGCAGGACCGGGCGCTCGTTCGAGCCGTCGTTGTCGGCGATGTAGAGGGTGGACGTCGACGGCGCGATCCGGTTCATCAGCATCACGCCCTGCTTGCCGGCGCTCGCGGCGGCCACGGCGAAGGACTTCGGCAGCAGGGCCGCCGCCGTGGTCGCCGCGCCGACCGGGAGGAAGGTCACTCGTTATATTTAATTTTGAAATTCTTTTTTTT
>JAJSZB010000114.1:0-24111 GCA_050613715.1 Streptomyces sp. IBSBF 3018 | reverse complement strand
CGGCCCCCCCCGCCCCCCCCCCCGACGCCCCCCCCCCCCCCCCCCCGGGGGGGGGCCCCCCCCCCGACCGTGAGGAAGGTCCGTCGTTTCATGTCAGGTGCCATTGCTGTGGTGATCCCTTCGCCAACGGCGGGACAGCGCAGCCACGCTGACGCGGCGGCGCAGGATTGTCCATCAATGTGCGAGGGACCGTAACAGTGGCGTCACGTGCCGACAAGACACACGGACGAAATGAAGGGAGCCGATTTCGTCGCGCTCCTGTGCATCAATAAGCACGTTGGGCGGTCGAACGCGTGGGGTGGGCCGGCCTGCCGACCCTGCTGACCTGGCGGCCCGGTGTTGTGCTCCCCCATAATTTGTCGGACAATCGCCGGGTGCATCACACGCCGACGCCAGTGGACATCGCCTCGGGTCCGGTCGCGGGCATCCGCGGGCGGGACCGCTCGATCACCGTCTACCGGGGCATCCCGTACGCCGCGCCGCCGGTGGGGGAGCTGCGCTGGCGGCCGCCCGAGCCGCCGCCCCGGTGGTCGGGCGTGCTGCGGGCGGGCGCGTTCGGGCCGATGTGCCCGCAGTCGCCGCGCGACGCGGCCAAGGCCGGCATCGACCTGCCGATGAGCGAGGACTGCCTGCACGTCAACGTGTGGGCGCCCGCGGACGCGATCCGGACCGGACCGCTGCCGGTGCTGGTGTGGGTCTACGGCGGGGGCTTCCGGTCGGGTACGGGCGCGCACCCGCGCTACGACGGCGAGGGCCTGGCCCGCCAGGGCCTGGTCGTGGTGACCTTCGACTACCGGCTGGGCGCCTTCGGTTTCCTGGCCACGCCGGAGCTGAGCGCGCAGTCGGAGCAGGGGGTGTCCGGCAACTACGGTCTGCTGGACGCGGTGGCGCTGCTGCGGTGGGTGCGGGAGAACATCGCCGCGTTCGGCGGCGACCCCGGCCGGGTCACCGTGGCCGGCCAGTCGGCCGGGGCCGGCATGGTGAACTTCCTGGCCATGTCCCCGCTGGCCGGGGGACTGTTCCACCGGGCGATCGCGCAGAGCCATGCCCGCCACTCCCGCGACCCCGAACTGCGCTACCTGGCGACCTCCTACCGCACGCTCGCCGACGCCGAGCGGGCAGGCGAGCGCTACGCCCGCGAGCACGGCGCCCGCTCGGCGGCGGAGCTGCGCGCCCTGCCCTGGCAGAAACTCGTGGACGGCCGGCCCGCCTTCGACACCTGCGTGGACACCGGGAGCGCCGCCAAGCCGCCGCTGTTCCGCCCGGTGGTCGACGGCTGGGCGCTGCCCGCCGGTTACGAGGAGACCTACGGCAAGGGCCGGCAGAACGACGTGGCGTACCTCGCCGGCAACAACCTGGACGAGAGCGGCGCCGTCCCCGAGTCCACCTTCGCCGAGCACCGGGCCCGCGCGGCCGCGCCGCCGCCGGGTGCGCCCCCGGTGCACGTGACGCTCGACTCCTTCGTCGCCGGGGCGCGGCGCAAGTTCGGCGCCCTGGCCGAGGAGTTCCTGCGGCTGTACCCGGCCGGCTCGGACGACGAGGCGGCCCGGGCGAGCAACGCGGCGGTGCGGGACAACTCCCGCATCTCCACGTACCTGTGGGGCGCGCAGTGGACCGAGCACGCCACCGGGCCGGTGCGCACCTACTTCTGGACGCACCCTTCTCCCGCCCAGGGGCAGCGGCCGCGCCGGGCGTCGCACAGCTCCGAGATCGAGTTCGTCTTCGACAATCTCGACCCGGCCGCGGCGCCCTGGACCGACGAGGACCGCGAGATCGCCGCGACAGTCTCGGCCTACTGGGTCAACTTCGCCACCACCGGCGATCCCAACGGGCCCGGTCTGCCGAACTGGCCGGCGTACACGGCCGACTCGCCCTCGGTGATGGAGATCGGTGCACGCTTCGGGCCCATACCGATCGCGGATCCTGCGCGGTTCGACTTCTGGAAACGCTGCTTCCGCGCGCAGCAACCGTGGTGACGGGACCCGGGGTTCGGCGGCGGGCGACGCCGTGGCACCCGGTGCCGAGGGTGTATTGACAGGTGCATGGCGGTCGGTGATTCTGTACTGCCGCCCCAAGTTCCCCACACGGCTCAGGGGTTGGCGCTCCGAGCATCCTGATCGTCCCCACGAAGGAGCCAGCATGCGCAGATTCCTGTCCCGCGTGGCCACCGTCGCGGGGGGGGGGGGGGGGGGGGGGGGGGGGGGGGGGGGGGGGGGGGGGGGGGGGNCCCCCCCCCCCCCCCCCCCCCCCCCCCCCCCCCCCCCCCCCCCCCCCCCCCCCCCCCCGGGGCTGTCCTTCCGCCCCCTGCACTACAACATCAACGGCTACAACTGGGGCGGGTACGCCGCCCAGGGCAGCGGCTTCACCTCGGTCTCGGCGGCCTGGACCGAGGCCAACGCGACCTGCAACTCCACCGACGACCTGTACGCCCCCTGGGTCGGCATCGACGGGTACGGCTCGTCCACGGTGGAGCAGACCGGCGTGGCGACCGACTGCTCCAGCGGCAGTCCCGTGCACCAGGCGTGGTACGAGATGTACCCGGCGAGCCCGGTCTACCTCAGCCGCAGCTCGTACCCGGTGTCGGCCGGCGACCACATCACCGCCTCGGTGACCTACGCCGGCAGCAGCAAGTACACCCTGAAGCTGACCGACTCCACGCGCGGCTGGACCTACACCACGTCCAAGTCCCTGTCCTCGCAGCGGACCAGCGCCGAGGTCATCATCGAGTCGCCGACCGGGGCCTACCCGAACTTCGGCACCCTCAACTTCACCTCGGCCACCGTCAACGGGAGCTCGCTCGGCTCCTTCAACCCGGTCGCGCTCGACCCGTCGAACGGCGCCTACGAGGCCCGGACCAGCGCGCTCGGCTCCAGCGGCACCAGCTTCAGCGAGACCTACCTGCGGGAGTAGCCCCCCACCGGCGCTGGGGCGTCCCCCCGCCCCAGCGCACGCAGGCGGGAGCAGGCGATGACGCGGTGCGGAGCGGCGGGGCGGACGCCGCGGGCACGGCCCGGGAGGACCGGCCGGGCCGACCACCGTTCCCGGGGAGCTGATTCGACCGATCGGCGGAGCTGCTGCGGGACGCCCTCGGCTTCGACGCGGCCTGCCGGCACCTCGACGACCCGGTGACCGGCCTGATCCTCACCGTGCGCAGCGAGGTCGACTTCGACGCGCAGGGCGGCCGGGGGGCGCGGCGTTCATGCGCGCGGCCGACCGGGGGCCCTACCGGGCGGACGAACTCCTGCTGGCCCGGCGGTTCGCCCGGCAGCTGGGCGACGCCCTGCGCATCGCCCAGCCGCCGTGGGCCGGCGGGCAGGTCGCTTGCGCGCAGGCCGCCGGGAGCATCCCGCCCCCGCCGGCCGGGTCCGCGGTCACGGTGCTCGGCCCGGCGAACGAGCCGGGGGCGGCGGACCCGGCCGCGCGCGTCCTGATGGACGAGCTGACCGGCGCCGCCGCGATCGGCGGCGGTGTGCCCCTCGCCGCGCCGGCGGGAGCGGGCCGTGACCCGCCAGGCGGTCGCCGGGCTGAGCACTCTGGGCATCGCGCGGATGCTCTCGCTCGCCGAGCTGACCGTCCAGGACCATCTGAAGTCGATCTTCCACAGGACCGGCGTACGCAGCCGGCGCGAGCCGGTCGCCCGGCTGACCGGGGACATCGGCGGCTGAGCCGGCGTGCGGGCGGGCCGAGGCGTCGGCCTCCGGTCCGCCGCCGTGCAGGCGGGGCGAGGCGCCGGACGCCGGTCCGTCACTGTGTGGGCCGGCTCAGCGGCCGGTCGGCGGATCGTCGCCGGCCGCGTCGTCGTCGCCGGTACCGGCGCGCTTCGGCGGGTGCTCCTCGTCGGTCACGTCGCCTTCCTCCGGCGGACCGGTGGTCCATGCCACGGGAGGCGTGGGCGCGGTGATCGTCTGCGGCTCGTCGGAGTCCGGGCGGGTGCTCGGCTGGGACCCGGGGGCGTGGGGCGTCTTGACGTCGTCGTCGTGATCAGTCATGAGGTGCGCGTTCCCCGCTTTTCCCGGCGGATTCATCACCGCTCCCGCCTCAGGCGTTCTGGACCGACAGGGAGCCGGAGGTCACGGTGAGGGCGACCCGGTGGCCGGCCCCCGGATCGCGCGGGACCCCCACCTGGACGTTCGCCGACGCCGCGGCGGTCGTCACCGCGTAGCCGCCGTCCACCTGGGGGAGCCGGACCGCGACGGAGGCGGAGGACGCGTGCAGGTCGAGGTCGGCCGGCGCGTCCGCGAAACCGAGGTCGGCGCTGCCGGAGACCACGTTCACATCGGCGTGCGGGGAGCGCAGGTCGCGCGTGGTGAGCTGGAGGGACGCGGCGTCCACATCGAGGTCGCCGCCGAGCCCGTCGATGACGGTCGACCCCGACGTCTGGCGCATCCGCAGCGCGGTGTGCTCGGGCACGGTCAGCTGCAGCGTTCCGGCGCAGGGCCCGGGGCCGTCGTCGTCCAGGCAGCGGACGGTCAGCGTACGGCCACCGGGCCCGGAACCGTCGCCGTCGGTGCTCACCGTGCCCTGGAGGGGCGCCGAGGTGCCGTCCTGGCGGTGGAAACTGCCGCTCACCGCGTCCGCACCGGGATCGGCCGTCACCTGCACGCTGCCCGACACGCCGTCGAGGACGACGGTCCGGGCGTCGCCGGCCCGGAAGGGCGGCGCGCCCTGGGCCCGCAGGCCGGACAGCCCGCCCGCGGGCCCGTCGTCGGAGTCGCCGCCGGTGTGCCCGGTCAGCACCACGGCCGCCGCGACGCCCAGCGCCACGATCAGCACGCCGGCCAGCACCGCCGGCCGCGCGGCCTGCCGCGGCGCGCCCTCCCGTTCCGTCCCGCGCTCCCGGCGCGGCTCCTGCTCCTCAGACTGCTCTTGAGCGTCCATGCCGGGCGTTTTCCCCCGGCCCGTGGCGGCACGCCTGCGCCTCGTGCGTCGCAGGCGATGTGCGCCGGTGCGGGCCGCGGCGGTGTCACACGGCGGCGGGGGAGGCCACCTCGTATCCGGCCTCGGTGATCGCCGCCCGCAGGAGGGCGTCGTCGAGGTCCGTGCCCGCGACGGTGACCGCGCCCGCCGTGACGTCGACCGTCACGTCCCGTACGCCGGGCACGGCGGTGAGCCCTCGGCGGACGCTGTCCGCGCAGTGTCCGCAGGTCATGCCGGTGACGAGGTAGTCCTTGGTGCTCATGGCGCCGCTCCTGGTGTCCGCGAGGCGCGTGCCGCGCCTCTGGCCGATGGCGTGACGGGCCGTTCGGCGCCGTCCCTCCACCGGTCGGTCCGCGGCGGCGCCGGGTTCCCGGGCGTGGCGCACGTCACCCAGTCGGCGCACACGCAGCACGTACGCACCGCGCACGCACCGCGCGATCACACGGCACACGCGCGGTACGGCCGACCGGGCGGGACCGGGACCGGACCGGACTCCTCAGAGGCGGCCGCCGGTGGCGCGGGTGAGGGGGCCGAAGGCGTGGTCCACGGACTTGCGCCCGACCGTGTAGCCGACCGCGACGAGACCGGCGGCGGTCGCGCCGGCGCCGGCCACGACGGCTCCCTTGAGGTGGAGGAGCCGGTTCAGGGCCAGCACGCCCGACGTGGCGGCCTTGGGGAGCGAGGTGACGGCGCGCCGCCCTGCGTCCAGCCGGGCCGCGGCCGCGCCGCCCACCGCGCGCGCCTTGTCGCCCCCGGCGCTCCTGGCGGCCGCGACGGTGGACTTCGCGGTGTGCGCGGCGTCCGTCATGGCCGAGTCGCCGGCCGCGCCCGACGCCTTCGACGTCGCCTTCGCGGCGCGCTTCGCCGTGCCGCCGGCCGCGGTGCCGCCGTTCGCGCCGCCCGAGCGGGCCGCCGTCTTCGAGTCCGCCGGCTTGCGCGCGGTCGTCTTACGGGCTGCCGGCTTGCGGGCCGCGGGCTTGCCCGACGTCGTCTTCCCGGCAGCGGTCTTGCGCGCGGGCCCGGTCGACTTCTTCTTCGCCGATCCGCCCGACGTGCCGGAACCGCCCGTCCTCCCGGTCCGCGAGGATGCCGTGGTCCGCGTTCCTGTGCCGCCCTCGGCCGTGGTCCTACGGCTCGTCGCCGCGCCGGAGGACGAGGTGTCCGGTTCGTTTCGCGAGGTGCTCTTGTCGTCGTCCATGACACTTCGTCTTACCGCTCACGTGTTCGCAAACCCCTCACCGGGCCCGCACGTTGCCGTCGAGGCCCACTGCCCTCACCCGTCGTAGGGCAGCAGCGAGCCGAGCGGTCCGAGGTCCAGGTTGAGGTCGGCCATGGTCAGCCCCTGCTGTGCGCACAGCTCCTGCATACGGTCGTGCAGGACCATCAGCGTGCGGCCGATCCGCTCCTCCTGCTCCTCGCTCAGGTCGCCCTTGTCGACGCGGTGCAGCGCGGAACGCTCCATGAGCTGCCGCAGCAGCTCCACCAGGGTCAGCACGAGCTTCATCAGGTCGCGCTCCACGGTGTCCGGATCGGTGTCCAGCCGGGAGGCGAGCCGCGTCCCGGCCCGGGACGCGGCCCTGGTCACGGCCTGGGACGCGGCCTCGGCCAGCTCGTCCCACGCGCCGTCGCCCGTCGCCGGCACGGCTTCCCCCTCCGTCGACGCTTCCCGCTCGGTCGACTCGGTCATCGGCACGGCCTCCCTTCGGCGGTGCGGCGCGTGGCCGGCACGTGGATCAGGCCCACGGCGACGGCGTGTCGGGGCCGAGGGAACGGATCACGGCCCGCAGGTCGATGTGGACCAGGTCCACGTCCGCGATGGACAGGACGAGGTCGCCCGCCAGCACCGCGCCGCCGTTCAGCAGCCGGTCCAGCAGGTCGATCAGCGCGACCTGCCGTCCCACCGGCGCGGGCTCGTAGGCCGAGTCGTACGCCGACTCGTACGCCGGCCCGCGTGACGGCACCGGCGGCAGCGGCGTCGCGGACGGCTGCGGTTGCGGCCGCTGTGTCCGCTGCGGCCGCGGAAAGTCCGTACGGTCCGCCCGGGACGCCCGGTCCTGCTCGTCACCGCCCATGGGCCGCTCCGTCCTGCACGGTGGCGAACGAGTAGGGGGCCCACGGCCCCGTCACCTCCACCCGGACGCCCGGACGTGTCGCGCCCAGCGCCTCCATCGCGGTGGTGAACGCCTCCTGCCGTGCCCCGGGCACGAGGAACGCCAGGTTGGCGACGTTCTCGCCCGGCCCCGAGGCGAGGGCGCCCTGCTGGGGCCGGTGGCGGGTGTGGGCGGCGGCGAACGCCGAGGCGCGTTCCACGACCCGCTGCACCATCGTCTCGGCCTCCGCGTACGCGCGGCGTGCGCCGTCGCGTTGAGCCCGGCGCCGGCGCAGGTAGTCCATGCCCGGGCCGCCCGCGCGACCCGCACCGCCCGCGCCTTCGCCGGCGGCGTCCTCCGGCGGGCCGGGCGCGGGCGGCGGCGATCCGACCGACCGCGGGTCGGCGTACACCTTGACGCCGAACTCCCGGTGCCCCTCCAGCGAGTCGAGCAGCGCGGAGAAGCCGCCGGCCTCCAGCGCCAGCATGCCGCGCACGCCCGCGTCGTCGGCGTAGACGCAGGCGAGCCGCATCGGCAGCACCGTCACCGCGTCGAACGCGGCGGCCACCACGCCGTGGTGTCCCCGCGCCAGCTCCTCCAGCGCCGCCAGGTCGTCCAGCCGGCGCTTCAGGCCCTCCTCGCCGAACCGGTCGGCCGGGACGTCGCACACCAGCGCGCCGAGGCCCTGGGCTTCCACCACGCGCAGCGCCGCGCCGGAGTGCCCGGTGGCGCCCGACCGCCGCGCCACCGCGTCCAGGGCCGCCACGTCGCGGCCGACCGCGTAGACGTACACGAGCGTCGGCGTCCGGGTGGGCGCGCTCATCGGTCCGCCTCCCCGGAGTCGTCGCGGCCGGCCCGCAGCCGCGCGACCTCGGCCCGCAGCCGCTCGATCTCCGCGCTCTGGTCGGAGCTCTGGCCGGTGTCCTGGTCGGGGTGCCGGCCGGCACGGGAGTCGGCGTCGTGGCCGGTGTCCGGCTCCGCGGACAGGGCGCCGGCGGAGCCGTGGCCGGCCGGCACGGCGCCGGAGCCGCGGGAGCGGGAGCCGTCGGACACGGCACCGCCGCGCGCGCCCGACGACAACGACGGATCGTGCTCCCACCAGTCGATGCCCATCTCCTTCGCCTTGTCCACGGACGCGACGAGGAGCCGCAGCTTGATCGTGAGCAGCTCGATGTCGAGCAGGTTGATCTGGATGTCGCCGGCGATGACGATGCCCTTGTCGAGCACCCGCTCCAGGATGTCGGCCAGGTTGGCGGTGCCGGCGGCCTGGCCGTAGGGGGCCGCGGACATCGGCGACCCCATCCGCTCGGCCATCGATCCGTTCACGTGGGATCAGCTCCTTCCGCGCCCGGTGCGCGCCCTCGACCGCCGGCGGCCGCCCTCCTCGTCGGCCGGCTCCTCCTCGGCGTCCTCGTCTGCGTCGGCGTCCTCCTCGGGCAGCTCGTCGTCGGCGGGCTCGTCCTCGGCGGGCTCCTCCTCAGGAAGCTCGTCCTCCGCCGGCTCGTCGTCCTCCGGAAGGTCCTCGTCCGCGAACTCGTCGTCCGCGTACTCCTCGTCGGGGAGTTCGTCCTCGGCCGCTTCGTCCTCCGCCGGCTCGTCGTCGGCAGGCGCGTCGTCCGCTTCGTCCTCGGCGAATCCGTCGTCGTCGGCGTCCTCGTCCGCGCCGTCCTGCTCGCGGGGCTCGTCGTCGCGCGGCTCGTCCCCCTCGGCTCCGGCCGACGTCTCCTCCGCCTCCTCCTCGCGGACCGCGTCCTCGTGCTCCACGACGACTTCCCCGTCACGGATCTCGCCGCGCCAGCCGTCGGGCGCCTCGCCGCGCAGCATCACGAACGTGCGGTAGCGCTTGAGGTCGAGCCGGGCCCGGCGGCCCTGGGCGCGCCAGATGTTGCCGGTCTTCTCCAGGAAGCCCTTGGGGAAGTACTCGAGGACGAGCAGCACACGGGTCAGGTCCTCGGTGAGGGGGTGGAAGGTCACGGCCCCGCGGACCGTCCCCTTGCCCCCTTCCGTGGTCCAGGCGATCCGCTCGTCGGGCACCTGCTCGGTGACGTTGGACCGCCAGCTGCGGGTCGACTTGGCGACCTTCACCTTCCAGTTGGCGGACGTGTCGTCGACGTTCTCGACGCTGACGACGCCCTTGGCGAAGGTGCTGAACTCCTGGAACTGCGTCCACTGGTCGTACGCCTCACGCACCGGGACGCCGACGTCGATGTCCTCGACGATGGTGACCCGCTTCGCGCCGCCTCCGCCTCCGCCGCTCTTGCGTCCCTTGCCGAAGATCTCCTTGGCCTTTCCCTTCAGGGTCTCCTTGAGATGGCTCTTCCCGGCCGCGGCCAGTGCCTGCGCCGGGGAGCCGCCCTCGTCCAGCGCCTTGCGTCCCTTGGCCACCGCCGTGGACGCCGCGCCGCCGCCGGACTCGCCGAGCCGGTCGAGGCCCTGGCCCAAGCGGTCGCCGAGGTCGCTCACCGTCTTGCGGGCGCGCGCCTGGAGGTAGCCGGACAGCTCGTCCTTCAGCCGCTGGGCCTCGGGGGTGTCGGTGAGCGCGCCCTTGAGGGTGCTCAGCTTGGTGTCAGCCACGGTCGCCTCCCTTGCCGCCCGTCCCGCGCGTGGTCCGGGACGTCCGCGAGGCCGTGCCGCGCGCCGAGCCCGCAGCCTTGCGGCCGGAGGCCGACGCGGACTTGCGGGCGGACGAGGCCGACTTGCGGGCGCCTTCCGCCCGGCCGGACGCCGATCCGGCGGTCTTCTTCGCGGGACGCTGCGCGGCCTTCTTCGCCGTCTTCTTCGCGGTCCGCCCGGTGGAGGACCTGCGGCTCGGCGCGCCGTCCCGCCCGTCGTCGGCGCCGTCTGCGCCGTCGGCCTCGTCGGTCCGGTCCGCGTCGTCGGCCTGCTCTGACTCGTCCGTCCGCGCCGCGCCCTCGTCGTCGTCCTCGTCCGCTCCCGAGCCCAGTCCCAGGCCCTGCGTACGGCTGTGGAGCGAGTCCGCGATGCTCCCGACGCGCTTGGTCAGCGCGCCCTTGGCCGCGCTTCTGGTCGCGGTGAGCAGCTGCTCGCCGGCCTGACCGCGCAGTTCGCCCACCACGGGCGAGGCCGCGAGCGCCTTGCGCAGCGCCGCCGGGTTCAGGTCGAGCTTCTTGCCGGCCAGGTACATCCCCAGGCCGAGGGCGAGTTTGGCCTTCTTCGTCCGTCCCAGGACGTAGCCGCCCGCCAGGGCGATCCCTATCTTCGCATTCGTCATCACGTGCCTTGCGCTTCCTTGTCGTCGCCGCGGCCCGTGCGGCCGCGGGCGGTGGTGTTCACTCCGGGGGGAGCAGCCGGGAGCGCGACTCCAGCCACTCCAGCCGGTCGAGCAGCTCGTCCTCGCGCCGGTCGAACTCCTCCTCCCCGATGCGTCCGTCGAGCAGCTCCTGCTCCAGCCGTGCCAGTGCCTCGCGTACCGGCGCGGGGTCGTACAGCTCCCGCTCGGCCTGCGTGACCACCTGGTCGACGACCCACATCGCGCCGCGCAGCGGCGCCAGGGGCAGGGTGAGCAGCCCGGTGACGAGACCCATGGCGTGGAGACCTCCCTGGTGGTGCCTGGTGGTGCCTGGTGGTGCCTGGTGGTGCCCGGCGGTGGTGCCGGGGCGCGGCGGCCGGACCGGCCGGACGGAGACGGCCGGCGGCCGGGCCGCGGGGGAAGAAGAGGACCGTGGCGCGTCAGACGAAGCTGTACGGCGGCAGCGGCCCGTGGGTACGGAAGGCGTAGCCGTCGCCGCGGCGCTCCGCCTCCTGGTGCACCGCCTCGACGAAGGCGGCGGCCCGGTCCCGGGACACCAGGAAGGAGACGTTGAGGAACGCGTCGCCGGTCGCCTGCCCCGCGGTGTACCGCACCGCGGCCGGCGCCAGGCCGGCGACGATCCGTTCGGCGTCCTGCTCGTGGCGCGCCTGGACCTGGTGGGCCAGGAACTCGCCGAGCGCCATCTTCCGGTTCGGGTCGTCGGGCCGCTCGCGGCTGAGCGCCTGGAGCCGGCGCGCCTCGGGGACCCCGGCGAGGATCTGCCGCAGCAGCTCCTCCTCGACGCGGGTCACCTTGACGTTGTACTCACGGCAGCCGTCGAGTTCGCGCAGCCGGTCGGTGTACTCCTCGGCCTTCTCGCGGACCGCCTCGACGGCCCGGCCGTCGTCGGGCGCCACCAGACCGAAGCGCATCGGCAGCACCGGCCCCTGCTCCAACAGGCGTTCCAGCACGCCCTGGTGGGCCACCACGTCGCGCCGCTTGGCGCGCAGGCCCTCCGGCGCGTCGCTGACCACCAGCCCGAGCCCGTCCGCCCGCAGCGTCCTCAACTCGCGCGCCGGATCGCCGACACCGCCGGCGCCGTCCAGCTGCAGCGGGTGCTCACTGCCGGCGATCGCGTAGACATACGTGGCCACGGCTCACTCTTCCCTGCGTCGGGTCGCGGTGCGCCGGCCGGACGAGGACGACGAGGACGAGGAGGAGGACGGCGCGGACTTGCGGCGCCCGCTCTTCTCCTCGTCGGAGTCGTCGTCGCCGCCGTGCAGCGACTCGGTGATGGCTTCGACGGCGCCGCTCAGCGCCCCCTTGGACTTCCCCTTCGCGCCGGACTCGGTGGCCTCGCCGACCAGGTCCGTCAGCTGGGACGGCGCCTTGCGGCCGGACTCCAGGTCGAGCCGGTTGCACGCCTCGGCGAAGCGCAGATACGTGTCCACGCTCGCCACGACGATGCGGGCGTCGATCTTGAGGATCTCGATCCCGACCAGGGACACCCGGACGAAGGCGTCGATCACCAGGCCCCGGTCGAGGATCAGTTCAAGTACGTCGTAGAGGTTGCCCGAGCTCCCTCCCCGGGACACGGACGAGCTGCTCTGTGCGACGACACTCACGTCGGATCATCTCTTTCCTGTTCCGTTGCGTAGCGCCTCCGGGACCGGCTCCCGTCGGGGAGCGGTCGCGGGGGAGGCGCGCCTTGGCGCGGCAGTTGCCGCGGGCGTGCGGACACGTCGGTCCGTCGGGCCCGCGCGGCACCGGTCAACGGTCCACCTGGCCCCGGGAGTAGCGGCGGACGCGCTCGTAGCCGACGACCTCTCCCTTTTTGTCCGCGTCGACGCGGTAGGTGGCCATCACGCTCGTGGTCTCGGGGATGCGCTCCAGTTCGACCACTTCGAGGTGCGCCCGCCAGCCCTCGTCCGTGGACTCCACCGCGGACACGCCCGCGGGTTGGAGCCCCAACATCTCGCTCATCTGCCGGGTGATGGTGCGCATGACCTCGGGCATGGAGGCCCGGGTCTCGGCGTCAGTGCTGCTGCTGTCCTTTGTCGTCATGCCTCGTCCAGACGGATCGGGCCGGCCGGAGACCGGACCGTGCGGGTCACGGTTGCAGGTCGCCTGCCCTGGACCCTTCGAACGTATGCTCAGCGAATTGCGGCGGTTTCCACCCCTCGTGCCGCACACCGCAGGTGACCGTCGTCACGCCTCGCCCATCACCAGGCCCTCGATCGTGTGCTTCTGGACCAGCGGCGGCAGCGTGTCCACCACCGGGCAGTGCAGGTGGGCGCGGACGGACTCGGGCAGTTCGCGCAGGGCGCCGGGGGTGATCGCCATGCCGTGGTGCGCGTCGTTGCCCGCGCCCGGCGCGTCGACGCCGAGGACCAGCACCGGGCGTGCGGCGGCCGAGTGGTTGGCGGTGCCGCGGTGGATGGTGAGGGCCGAGCGCACCGAGACGTCGCCGCGCCGCGGGTACTTGCGCACGGCCCGCCCTGCGTAGCGCGGGAAGGCCGAGCGCGGCGGGAACATCTCGTGGTCGAAGTCGTCGCCGCGTTCCCACTGCGTGCCGGGCGCGATCTCGAACGGGCCCATGTCCTCGCGGGTGTCGACGCCGGTGACGTTGAACGCCAGTGAGGTCAGGCGGCGTTCGCCCCACGTCTCGCGCGGCGAGGGGAAGTCCCGGTGCCACGGCTGGTCGACCGCGCCTTCCAGGGGCACGTCGAAGCCCAGCTCGACGATCCGGTAGTCGGGGCCGAGCACCGCCTCGCACACCCCGCGCACCCAGGGGTGGCCGGCCAGGTCGGCGAAGCCGCGCATCTGCTCGGGGTGGATCTCGACGTAGTAGCGGTTCGGGCCGCGGCCGACCGCGCCGCCCGGGCGCTGCCGCGCCTCGGCGAACGCCGCCTCGATGTCCTCGCGCATCCGGTCCGCCCACGCGGGCGGGAAGGCGCCGCGGAGCGCGGTGATGCCGTCGGTGTACAGGGCCTCGACGGCGGCGGCGACGTCGCCGGTGCCGGCCGTCCCGGCGGCCTCGGCGATCCCGGCGATCCCGGCGGTCCTGGTGCCGGCGGCCTCGGTGGTCCCGGCGGTCCCGGTGTCGGCGGGCTCGGCGGGCTCGGCGGTCCCGGTGGTCTCCGTGGCGTCGGCGGTGGGTCGGGGTGCGGACTGCATGGCGTCTCCTCCTCGCGGGCGGCCGGCGTCCGGTGCCGGCCAGGGGCGTCCGGTTACTATTGCAACGAAGAATGCAACGTGGCAACCAGTCGGTCGACGCGACCGCGCGCAGGCGTCACAGGGCGCGTGGAATGATCGGGGCGTCGGCGGAGCCCCGAGGGGCGGAAGGTGGTGGCGGTGGCCGCGAAGCTCAAGGACGTGGCCGAGCGGGCCGGCGTGTCCATGCGGACCGTGTCCAACGTCGTCAGCAACACCGCGCCGGTGGCCGCCGCCACCCGCGAGCGGGTCCAGCGCGCGATCGAGGAGCTGGGGTACCGGCCCAACCTCGCCGCCCGCAACCTGCGCCAGGGGCGGACCGGGCTGATCGGCCTGGCCATCCCGGAGCTGCACTCGCCCTACTTCGGCGAGCTCGCGGGACTGCTGGTGGAGGCCGCGGAGGAGCGCGGCTGGACGCTGCTCATCGAGCAGACCGGCGGATCGGCCGAGCGTGAACTGCGCTTCCTGTCCGAGAGCAGACGGCACGCGGTCGACGCGATGATCATCAGCCCGTGGTCGATCGGCACCCGGGAACTGCGCCGGCACGCGGACGGCACACCGCTGGTGGTGCTGGGCGAGAGCGATCCGCGCGGCGCCGCCGACCACGTGGCGATCGACAACGTGGCCGCGGCCCGCGAGGTGACCGCCCACCTGCTGGCGCCCGGCCGCACCCGGATCGCCGCCGTCGGCCTGCAGCCGCACCTGGCCAACGGCACGGCGGCGCTGCGCGCGCAGGGCATGCGGGAGGCGCTCGCCGCGGCGGGTGTCCCGGCCGACCCGCGGCTGGAGCTCCCGGTGGAGTCACTGCACCGCGAGGAGGGCCGCCGCGCGATGAGCAGCCTGCTGGACGCCGGCCGGCCGCCCGAGGCGGTGTTCTGCTTCAGCGACGAACTGGCCCTCGGCGCGCTGTACGAGGCGCAGCGGCGCGGACTGCGGGTGCCGGAGGACATCGCGGTCGCGGGCTTCGACGACATCGAGGACGGCCGCTACTCCACGCCGCGGCTGACCACGGTCTCCCCGCACAAGCAGGAGATCGCCGCGGCCGCCCTGCAGTGCCTGGCCGACCGGGTCTACGGCCGCCTGGACCACCTGCCCGCCCGCCGCGTCACCACCGCGCACACCCTCGTCGTACGCGAGAGCACCGCCGCGTCCGCGTCCTGATCGGGCGCGGCCCCGCGCACGCCGAGGACGCGCCCGGACCGCGCGTCACAGGATCGGCCTGCCGGCAGCCGAACGGCCGGGCGGCGGCGTCCCACCCGGCCGAGCAGCAGCCGGAGCCAGCCGTAGCAGCCGAACCGTCATGGGCGCGCCCGGGCCGTCCGTCACGCGCGGACGGGGCGCCGGGAGACCGGGGCGCCGGCCGGGGGTCAGCCGCGGGCGAAGCGGCTGACCGCCTCCGCGAACTCGTCGAGCAGCCTCAGGCTCTCGTCGCGCGGGGCCGAGGGCAGGTTGAGCCCGAGCGACTCGATGCCCAGCTCCTGGTAGGCGTGCCAGCGGTCTGGGTCCACCGGGGCGCCGAACATCGCCATGGGCACTTCGCGGCCCGCGCCCTCGCGCATCGCGGAGATCCGGGCGTCGAGCCGCTCGACGGGCAGCGGGTTGGCGATCCAGCCCGCGCCGTGCCGGATCACGCGCCGCTCCGTGGCAGCGGAGTCCCCGCCGACGAAGATCGGCGGGTGCGGCCGCCGGACCGGCTTGGGACGCAGGTGGACGGGGTCGAAGTCGACGAACTCGCCGTGGTACTCGGCGGGTTCGTCCGTCCACAGCGCCTTGACCGCCTCGATCCGCTCGTCGAGCAGCCTGCCGCGGGTCTTCGGCTCGGTGCCGTGGTTCCGCATCTCCTCCAGATTCCACCCCGCCCCGACGCCGAGGACGAAACGCCCGCCGGAGATGAGGTCGACGGTGGCGGCCTCCTTGGCGGTGACGATCGGATCGCGCTGGATCAGCAGGGCGATGCCGGTGACCAGCTGGATCCGCTCGGTCGCCACGGCGGCCGCGCCGAGCGTGACGAACGGGTCGAGCGTCTTGAAGTACGGCGCGGGCAGCTCGCCCCCGCCCGGGTACGCCGACTCCCGGCTCGCCGGGATGTGGGTGTGCTCGGCGATCATCAGGGCGTCGAACCCGCGTTCCTCGATCGCGCGTCCCAGATCCGCCGGTCCGATGCCGTCGTCGGTGACGAACGTCGAGATTCCGAACTTCATCGCGTCTCCCTCTGGTGGTCGTGGCCCTTCCCCCAACCCCGGACACCCGGCGGTGATTCCGCGCGGGTACCGGCGGTTTTCCGGCGGGCCCTGACGGCGGCCGGCCCGGCTCGCCGCCCCCGGCGCCGACCGGGCGCGCCGCCCCGGCCGGGGGCCGTGGGACCATGTCCCCGAGGACTTCGGGTGGCGTGGCGACGGCTTCCGGTGGCGTCCGACGGCGGCCGGTGACCTCCCGGGCCGGGGAGAGGCGGATGGGCGGGGACGCGGAGCGGTTACGGGCCGAGCCGGTCGCGGCGCGGGCGGCGGACGGCCCCAAGCAGGGCGGCCGGCCCGAGGACCGTACGGCTCCGGCTCCGGCTGCCGCCGCGGAGGCCGTGCCGTCCGCCGTGGACACCCTGCCCCCGCTGCCCTCGGCGTTCACCGCCCGGGCGGCCGAGGTGGCCGAGATCCTGGCCTGGCTCGACCCCGGCCGACCCGCGCACGCGCCGCGGCCCGCGACGCCGGCCGCGACCCCGGCCGCCCCCGGAGCAGGAGCGGGAGCCGAAGGCGACGCCGGAGCCGGAGCCGGAGCCGAAAGCGGCGCCGGAGCCGAAGTCGGAGCGGCCCCCGACGCCCAACCCGACGCCGACGCCGCGGGCGCCGTCGTCGTCTCCGCGGTCGCCGGCATGGGCGGCGTCGGCAAAACGGCCCTGGCCCTGTACGCCGCGGGCCGGGCGCGCGACCGCGGCTGGTTCCCCGGCGGCGTCGTCTTCGCCGACCTGCGCGGCTACAGCAACCAGCCCGCCGTGGAGATCGGTGCGGTCGCCGACCGGCTGCTGCGCGCGGTCGGCGTCCCGGGCACGGACCTGCCCGACGACCCCGACGGGAAGTGCGACCGCTGGCGCCGGCACCTGACAGAGCTGGCACGGGCGGGCAGGCCGCTGCTGATGGTGCTGGACAACGTGCACGAGCCCGGCCAGATCGGCCGGCTGCTCCCCTCGGGACCGCACCGCGCGCTGGTCACGTCGCGGCACTCGCTGTCCTCGCTGCCCGCCCACCGCGTCCTGCTCGGGCCCCTGGACCTGCCGGACGCCGTGGACCTGCTGGACCGGGCGCTGCGCGCAGGCGGCGCCGCCGACGACCGGGTCGGCGACCAACGGCAGGACGCGGAGCGCGTGGCGCGGCTGTGCGGCTGTCTGCCGCTGGCGCTGCGCATCGTGGCGGCGGGCCTGCGCGAACCGCCGCGCCGCCCGTTGTCCGAGACGGCCGCCGAACTGGAGCAGGCCCGGCTGGAGGCGCTCGCCTACGACGGGGACGACGAGGAGGGCCGGCCGCTGGAAGTGCGCGCGTCGATCGGCCTGTCGTACCGGCGGCTGGCGAACGACCGGCTGCGGCGCGCCCTGCGCCTGCTGGCGGCGGCGCCCGGCGCGGACCTCTCCACGCGCTCGGCCGCGGCCCTGCTCGGCGCCGGCCCGGGCCCTGGGCGGCGGCTGCTGGCCGCGCTCGCCCGCGCCCACCTCCTCCAGCCCGCTGCCACGGCGGCGTCGCGGGCGCTGTCCGCGGACGAGGGGGAGCGGTGGTCGATGCACGACCTGGTGCGGCTGTTCGCGGACGAGGAAGGGCGTGCGCACGCCGCCGCCGACCGGCGTGAGGAGGCGCTGGAGCGGCTGCGCACGCAGTACGCCGCCGACGCGGCGACGGCCGACGTCCTGACGGACCCCGCCGGCAAGAAGCCGGCATCCGGCCGTTTCCGCGACAGGGCGCACGCACTGGCCTGGCTGGAGGGCGAGCGGGCCAACCTCGTCGCGACCGCCCTGTCCGCGCCCGGCCGCGACCTCTCGCTCTTCCTCTACGTGCTGCGCCGCTTCCTCGGCCTGCGCCGCCACCTCGCCGACTGGGTCGCCCTGGCGCAGGCGGCGGTGGAGCGCGGCGAGCCGCGGGACGCCTCCAGCCGGGCGCACGCGTTCAACGACCTCGGCGTGGCGCTCAACGCCTCGCGCCGGTTCGCGGCCGCCGCCGACGCGTACCGGGAGGCGCTGCGGCTGTTCCGGCAGGCCGGCGACGCACGCCACGAGGGCCTGGCGCTGAGCAACCTGGCCGGGGCCCACCGGGAGCTGCGCGCGTACGACGCCGCGCTCGCCGCGCACGACGAGGCGCTGGCCCTGATCCGCCGCGCGGGCGGCCCTGCCGACCTGGGCATGGCGCTGGTCAGCCGGTCGATGACGCTGATCGAGACCCGGCGCTTCCCGGAGGCGGTCGAGGCGGCCGGCGCCGCCGCCGAGGCCCTGGAGCAGGCCGGCGACGCCCACGGCCGGGCGCAGGCGCTGAACAACCTGGGTCTCGCGCTGGGGGAGTCAGGCCGGTACGGGGAGGCGGCCGCCGCGCACCGGGCCGCGGGCGCGGTCCACCGCGCGGTCGGGGACCGCCACCGCGAGGCCAAGGCGCTGCTCAACCTCGGCATCGCCCTGACCGCGCTCGGACGGACCGCCGAGGCGATCGACGCGCTGGGGCAGGCGTGCGAGGGCTTCCGGGAGAGCGCCGACCGGCACGAGGAGGCCAATGCCCTCAGCCAGTTGGGACTGGCGCTCCAGGAGGCGGGGGACCTCAGGACGGCGCACGCGACCCACGCGAGGGCCGTGGCCGCCTTCGAGGAGACCGGTGACCGCTACGGCCGCGCGCGGGCGCTGAACAACGCGGGCCTGACCCTGCTGGCGCTGGGCCGCTGGCAGGAGGCCGCCGACATGCACCGCCAGGACCTCGCGGTGGCGCGGGAGTTCGGGGACCGTCACGGCGAGGCGCAGGCGCTGGCCAACCTCGGCCGCTGCCTCGGCGCCGGCGGGCTGTTCGGCCAGGCCCTCCGCGCGCAGGTCGACGCGGCGCGGCTGTTCCGGGAGACGGGGGACGCCCGGCGCGAGACGCTCGCCCTGCTGGCCGTCCTGCGGCTGGAGCGGGTCCGCGGTCTCGGCATCCCACGGCCGTGAGCCGGTCGTGACGCCGGGACCGTGACGCTCCACCGGCTCCGGACGCCGCCCCGGCACCCGGCCCCGGCACCTGCCGCCCCGCCCCCGCGCGGGACGATCCGGCGGTCCCCCGGGCGATCACGCAGTCCTGCCCGGCGGTCAGGCACCCCCGCCCGACGGCGTGAGCGCCCGCAGCCGATGGTCGAGTTCACGCCGGTAGAAGTCGATGAACCCGTCGGGATCGGGGCCGGCGTTCTGCATCACCAGATGGTCGAACCCGGCGTCCGCGAACGGCTGCGCCACCTCGACGTACCGCGCCGGGTCGCTGCCGCACGCGAACTCGGACAGCATGTCCTCCTCGCGCACGGTGGCGGACGCGGCCTCGAAGTTCGCCGGGTTGGGCAGTTCGCTCATCACCTTCCAGCCGGTCACCGCCCACCGCGACGTCTTCAGCGCCGCCTGCGCGGCGGTGTGCTCGTCGCCCGCCCAGGCCACGGGCACCTCGGCGTAGCGCGGCCCGCTGCCGCCGGCCTCCCGGAACGTCTCCACGAGGTCGCCCCGCGGCTCGGTCGCGAACAGGCCGTCCCCGAGGTCGGCGGCCAGCCGTGCCGCCTCCTTGCCGCCGGCCGCCACCGCGATCGGCGGCGGCTGCGGCGGCAGGTCGAAGACGCGGGCGTCCTCCAGCTTCAGATGGGCGCCGTCGTACGACTGGTACCCTCCGCGCCACAGCAGCCGGATGATCTCCAGCGCCTCCCGCAGCCGCGCGTGCCGGTCCGGTACGGAACCGGGGAAGCCGGGCCCGACGACATGCTCGTTGAGCCGTTCCCCGGCGCCCACGCCGAGGGTGAAGCGGCCGTCGGAGAGCAGCGCGAGCGTCGCGGCGGCCTGCGCGACGATCGCCGGGTGGTAGCGGACGGTGGGGCAGGTGACACCGGTGGCCAGTCCGATACGCTCGGTCCTCGCCGCGATGGTGCCGAACACCGTCCAGGCGAACGGCGAATGGCCCTGGGCGTCCAGCCACGGGTGGAAGTGGTCGCTCATCTCCACGAAGTCGAACCCGGCCTGTTCGGCGAGCACCGCCTGCCGGACCAGCTCTTTCGGGCCGAACGCCTCGGCGGCCAGTTTGTAGCCGATCTGCACGCTTCCTCGATTCTGTCGGTCGCCCCCGCAGGTCCACGGTGGCAAGCGGGTACCCCGACCGGCGGCCGCCACACCGCCGCCTCCGGCGGCGTCACCTGGACAGGGCAGGCCGGCCGCCGCGTGCCGCCACGAGCGCCGGGCACATGCTCGGGGCACAGCCTGGTAACCCTGTGACATCAATGTGCCTTCTTCCATTGCGCCCACTTCCCATCGACCATGGACGAGGAGCATGCGGCGCGGAAGAGGCCGCATGGTCTTTTCCGCACGGAACACCCAGCGCAGAGGATTTTTGGCGATGCTGATCGAACACGCACTCCTTTCGGTGAAGCCGGACCAGCAGCAGGAATTCGAGAGGGCTTTCGCCGAGGCTCAGGAGGTCGTCGCCAAGGCCGCCGGATTCCAGTTCGTGGACCTCCTCAGGGAAACGAAGGCGACCGGCACGTATCTGCTCATTCTCGCCTGGGCGACGGACGAGCAGGCGGTCGCCGAATTCCGTGGCTCGGATCTGTACGGGCAGTGGCAGAACCTGCTCGCCCCGTTCTGGGTCCAGGCGCCCGAGTCGGCGTACTTCGAGGTGCTTTCCCACTACACCGGCTGAGGTCGGCGGCACCGCCGCGGGCCGGCCCCCGGGGGGGGGGGGGGGGGGGGGGGGGGGGGGCGGGGGGGGGGGGGGGGGGGGGGGGGGGGGNCCCCCCCCCCCCCCCCCCCCCCCCCCCCCCCCCCCCCCCCCCCCCCCCCCCCCCCCCCCGGGGGCCGTTCCGCTGTGGTCGCGGGGGCGGCGGTCACGGATCGTATACCCGCCGGACGGCCCTCGGGCCGCCCTCTGCCACCGTACGGCCGTCCAGTCGTCGTCGGCCGGTCGCCGGGATGTTTCGCGTCATGCCCGTCGCGCCCGCCGGAACACCCCTAGAGCTCCAGAAAAACCCCTATGTTGCGAGGCGCCCGCCAGGGCCCGCCCGGCCCGCGCGCGGCTGTCACCTCAAGCTTTGATCGGCTGCTTGTCGTTTTGGCGCGTCAAAAGCCTGTAAACGTCCGGGAGAAAGCCGGATGCGGCTGCCCGCGTTGCTACAGTTGCATTTGAAACGACTGAAGGACCAACACGGGGGCCAAGGCCCGTTGGTATGCATCGATCGACCTGAGTCCAGTGCACGGGAACCTGCTGCACACTCTGCCACGCGTAGCGGGGGCTCCGCGCAGGCTGGGCCTCACTCTGGGAGAAACGCTTCGATGATGCTGTTCGAACGAGACAACCATCTGGCCATGCTGAATCGACTGTTCACCGAAACACTGGAGGGAAGGCGACAGGTTGCCATCATCAGCGGGGCGGTCGCGAGCGGGAAGACCGAACTGCTGCGCATCTTCGCGGAGAAGGCCGTACGCGCCGGCGCCATCCATCTGAGCGCCGCCGCGTCACGCGCCGAGCACCGCATGCCCACCGCCGTCCTGCGGCAGATGCTGCGGACGCCGGACATACCCGAGGCCGACAGCACGCGGATGGACAATCTGCTGCAGACGCTCGGCACCTCCCGGCGGTTCGAACCCGACACCGTCGGCCAGGACGCCATCTACGCCTTCCACCGCCTGTGCGCCACCATGCTCGACCTGCTGGAGGGCGCCGGCCGCCCGGTGCTGATCAGCGTCGACGACGTGCACTACGCGGACGCGCCGTCCCTGCACTGCCTCGCCGTCCTGCTGCGGCGGCTGACCCGCGTCCCGGTGCTGATGGTGCTCACCGAGTCACCGCGGCTGCGGGCCGCGACACCGTTGTTCCGGGCCGAGTTCCCCTCGGAGTTCCCCACCCGGCGCATCACCTTGGGACCGCTGTCCGAAGCCGGGGTGGAGGAGTTGCTGACCGAGCACCTCGGCGGTGCGGCCGTGCACGAGGCGGCGCCGCACTGGTACGCGGTGAGCGGCGGCAACCCGCTGCTGCTGCACGCGCTGATCGAGGACCAGCGCGGACGCGTCGAGCCGGTGCGCCAGAGCGCGACCGCGCGGCCCTGGGTGGGCATGGCGTTCACCCACGCGCTGCTGAGCTGCCTGCACCGCAGCGACCCGCTCGTCCTCGACGTCGCCCGCGCGCTGGCCGTGCTGGGCGAGAACGCCTGCGGCGAGCGGGTGGCCGAGCTCATGGGCATCGACATCGGCTCGGTCTGCCGGGCGGTCACGTTACTGGAGCAGACCGGTGTGATCCACGAGGGCCGCTTCCGGCATCCCGAGGCACGCGCCGCGGTGCTCGCGGACACCGCGCCCGAACTGCTGGCCGCCCTGCAGAGCAGAGCCGGGGCCCTGCTCTACGCGGTCGGCGCGGACGCCGCCACCGTTGCGCAGCAGATCGCGACGGTGGAGGTGACCGACCACGCACTGGTGTCGTTCCTGTTGCAGGGCGCGGAACAGGCGCTGGGCGAGGGCAAGGTGGGACCGGCCGTCACCCTGCTCCGCCGGGTGCGTCAACTGGGCCCGGACGAACGGCAACTGGCCGCGGTCATGGCCCGACTGGCCCGCGCGGAGTGGCGGATCGACCCGGAGACGGCGCTGCGCCGGCTGCCCGCGCTGCGGGCCGCGGCCGACGCGGGCCATCTGACCACGCAGGACAGTCTGGCGCCGGTCGGACTGCTGCTGTGGTCCGGGGACGTCACCGGGGCCCTGGACGTGGGGGGGGGGGGGGGGGGGGGGGGGGGGGGGGGGGGGGGGGGGGGGGGGGGGGGGGGGGGGNCGCCCCCCCCCCCCCCCCCCCCCCCCCCCCCCCCCCCCCCCCCCCCCCCCCCCCCACACCCCTTTCCGACCAGCGGACGGTCAGCTCGATGCTCCTGGGCATCTTCCTCAGCTGTCTGTTCCCCGGCCTCGCCGGCGAGCTGTTCCCGGACGGGATCGACGGCCGCGACGCCGAGTCCGCGGAGTCGGGCGGGCCGTCCCCGCTGCTGGAGACCTACCTGCGGCTGCGCAGCGGCATGAACGAGCCGCCGTCCCGGCAGTCCGCCGGCATCGCCGAGAAGTATCTCCACGAGCACCCGCTGCGGGAGCGGACCGTCGGCCTGTCCCTGCTGGCGGTGCTGGTCCTGCTGCGCAACGGCCGGCCGGCGATGGCCGGGCAGTGGTCGGCGCGGCTGCGCACCGAGGCCGAGGCCCAGGGCGCGGTCAGCTGGGGAGCGTTCTTCCGCACCGCGGAGGCACTGGCGGCGCTGGAGCGCGGTGACGTGCTCGGCGCGGCCGAGGACGCCAGGACGGCGCTGGACTCGATGTCCACCCGCGGCTGGGGGATCGCCGTGGGGCTGCCGCTGGGCGTGCTGATCCAGGCCTACACCGAGCTGGACCGGCTGGACGAGGTGCGAGCCTTCCTGCAGGTGCCGGTGCCCGAGGCGACGTTCACGACCACCGTGGGGATGTACTACCTGCGGGCCCGCGGCCGCTACCACCACGCCGCCGGGCGCTACGAGGCGGCCCTGCACGACTTCCGCCGGCTGGGGGAGCGGGTCGCCGAGTGGGGCGCGGAACCGGTGTCCTGGCGCGCCGACGCGGCCGGCAGCCTGCTGGCACTCGGCCGCCGCGCCGACGCGAGGAAGCTGGCGCGGGAGCAGGCCTCCCGCAGCGCCCCCGGCCAGCACGAGGAGCAGGCGCGGGCGCTGCGGCTGCTGGCCGCCGCCGAGGACGACCCGGAGCGCGCGGTGGCCCTGCTCGAACAGGCCGTCGGGGTGCTGGAGGAGAGCGAGAAGACGCTGGAACTGGCGCACGCCGCGGCCGACCTCGGCCGCGCACTCGGCCGGGCCGGTCGCGGGGGCCAGGCCCGGGACGTGCTGCGCCGGGCCCAGCGGATCGGCGGCCGCAGCGGGGTGATGCTGCTCGGGATCGAACGGGCCGCCGTCGAGCCGGCGTTCGGCACCGCGGAGGACGGGACGCACGGCCGGCCGCTGGTCCCGGGCCCGCGCAGCGAACCGACGCCGTCGGCCGGCCCACCGCCGGCCGGCATGCCGCCCACCGGCCCGCCCGTCGTCGGTGCGCAGTCCCGTCCCGGTGCGCAGGCCCTGGGGGCGGCGCGGGCCGACGCTCCCCGGCCGGTGCAGTTGAGCCGGGCCGAGCAGCGCGTCGCGGTCCTCGCCGCGCGCGGCATGAGCAACCGGCAGATCGCGAGGAAGCTGTTCATCACCGTCAGCACGGTGGAGCAGCACCTCACCAGGATCTACCGCAAGCTCAACGTCACCCGCCGCGACCAGCTCGCCCTGCTGCCCCTCGCCGCCGAGCCGGGCACCGGGGGTGAGGCGCTTCCGGAAGCGCCGGCGGAGTACCACGCCAGCTGACCGAACGGGGGGCGGGGGGCGGGGGGGGGGGCCCGCGGGGGGCCCGGGGGGGGGGGGGGGGGGGGGGGG
>JAJSZB010000113.1:0-31852 GCA_050613715.1 Streptomyces sp. IBSBF 3018 | reverse complement strand
CACCGCGTCCGCGGGCGGGTCCGGTGATTCCGGTTCCGGCTCCGGGGACGGCGACGGGGACGGCGGGGCGGCGGCGACGGTCTCCTGGGGGCTCGCGGAGTTCATCGCGGCCGAGGAGATGAGCCGCAGCCGCGGCTTCTGGTGGGCGCCGGACGGCTCGGCGCTGCTGGCCGCACGGGTGGACGAGGCGCCGGTGCGCGAGGTGTGGATCGCCCAGCCCGCGCATCCCGACCGGGCCCCGGCCGCGGTGCGCTATCCGCTGGCCGGCACCGACAACGCCGAGGTGACGCTGCACCTGCTGGGCCTGGACGGCTCGCGGCGCGAGATCCGCTGGGACCGCGGGCGGTATCCGTATCTGGCACGGGTGCACTGGTCGGCCGGCGGCCCGCCGCTGCTGCTGGTGCAGAGCCGCGACCAGCGCGAGCAGCGGTATCTGGCGGTGGACCTGGAGAAGGGCGACACGGCGACGGTCGCCGTCGACGAAGATCGAATTTGGCTGGATCTCTTCGGGGGCGTCCCGGCCTGGACGCCGGCCGGCGAGCTGGTCAGGATCGTCGACGAGGAGCCCGCGGGCGGGTCCGGCGCGGCCCGTGTGCTGAAGGTCGGCGAGCGCACGCTCACCGGGCCCGAGCTGCACGTCCGCGCGGTGCTCGACGTGGCCGCCGGGCCGGACATCCTGGTCACCGCCTCCGCGGGGGCCGCGGCGGCCGACCCGGAACTGGGCGAGGTGCACGTGTACCGGGTGGACGCGTCGGGCGCGGTCCGCGTCTCCGCCGAGCCCGGCGTGCACACGGCGGTGCGGGCGGGCGCGCTGACCGTCCTGACGTCGGCGGTGCTGGAGCGTCCGGGCACCAGGACCCGGGTGCTGCGGGACGCGGAGCAGGACGGAGCGCAGGGCCCGGGGCAGGACGGAGCGCAGGGCGCGGAGCCGGCCCGCGGGGAGACCGCGGACGCCCCGCCCGAGGACGCCGGCACACCCGCCGCCTCGCGCGCGCACGCGGGCGAGTTGACGTATTCCGGGGAGATCGCGGTGATCGCCTCGCACGCCGAGACGCCCTCGCTGACCGCGCGTCCGGTGCTGACGGAGGCCGGCGAGCGGCGCATCCCGGCGGCCGTGCTGCTGCCGGAGGGCTACCGCGAGGGCGACGGCCCGCTGCCGGTGCTGCTCGACCCGTACGGCGGCCCGCACGGCCAGCGGGTGGCCCGCGCGCACAACGCGCACCTGGTCTCGCAGTGGTTCGCCGACCAGGGCTTCGCGGTGGTCGTGGCGGACGGCCGCGGCACCCCGGGCCGCTCCCCCGCGTGGGAGAAGTCGGTGGCGTTCGAGCTGGCCGCGGTGTCGCTGGAGGACCAGGTCGACGCACTGCACGCGCTGGCCGGGGAGTATCCGCTGGATCTGGAGCGGGTGGCGATCCGCGGCTGGTCCTTCGGCGGCTATCTGGCGGCGAACGCGGTGCTGCGCCGCCCGGACGTCTTCCGGGCCGGCGTGGTCGGCGCCCCGGTCACCGACCTGCGGCTGTACGACACGCACTACCAGGAGCGCTATCTGGGCCACCCGGCCGAGCGGCCCGAGGTCTACGAGCGCAACTCGCTGATCTCCGACGCCGGCCTGGTCGGCGCGGTCGAGCCGGCCCGCCCGATGATGGTCATCCACGGCCTCGCCGATGACAACGTGCTGGTGGCCCACTCGCTGCGGCTGTCCACGGCCCTGCTGGCGGCCGGCCGGCCGCACGAGGTGCTGCCGCTGTCGGGCGTCACGCACATGACCCCGCAGGAGCAGGTGGCGGAGAACCTGCTGCTCCTCCAGGTCGACTTCCTCAAGCGGGCCCTGGCCCTCTAGCGCGCCGCGCGCCTCCCGGACCCGTCCCGGCCGCCCGCCGGCCGCCCACCGCCCGGCCGCTCCCCGTATACGTGCCCCGTACAGCCTCCGCTGTGCGGGGCTCGTCCGTTCCCGACCGCAACCGGGACACAAGGAGCCGGCCGGAGCCCCCCACAGGAGCTCCGGCCGGCCGACGGCACCCGCACGGCCGTACGTTGTTCAGATTGCTCGGTCCGTATATCGGAGTCACGACAGTCAAGTTGCCAACATGTTAACGCGCTTCGTACGGACATATCCCCTTTGTCCGTTCTGATGAAGCAATGTCAAGCACATATGGAGGACGATCTGCCAAACCTTCGCTCAAGATGCCAAACAACAAGGTTTCTTCCTCCCGTCCCCCCTTGACTGGAAGTTGATTCCATTGCGAAAGTCCGCTCAACCCGCGACGCACAACCTCGTCGCGTCACACCGGACTCCTGCGGGGGCAATCGCGATGACGAGTTCCATACCGACCAAGGTCACCGAGCCGATCGGCGACCCCGGAGAGACCGGAGCGGAGGGAACGAAGAAGGACAACGAACTGGTCGGGCGCTCGCCGGGCCAGCTCATGTGGCGGCGGTTCAAGCGCGACCGCACGGGGGTCATATCCGCGTACATCGTGGGGTTCTTCTTCCTGATCGCGATCTTCGCACCGCTGATCGCGAAGGTGTACGGGAAGAACCCGTACACGCTCTACGGGCAGGACAACCCGGACCTGCTCAACGAGTTCGGCTACCCGGTCGCGCCCAACGGCGGCATCAGCAGCCACTTCTGGTTCGGCATCGAGCCCGTGCTGGGCCGGGACGTGTTCACCCAGCTGATCTACGGCATCCGCACCTCGCTGGCGATCAGCGTCGCGGTGACCATCGCGGTGACCGTCACGGCCATCGTGCTCGGTGTGACGGCGGGTTACCTCGGCGGCAAGACGGACTACTTCATCGGCCGGGTCAGCGACCTGCTGATGGCGTTCCCTTCGCAGCTGTTCTTCGTCGCCTTCATGCCGGTGGTCACCGCGCTGCTGGTGTCCCCGTCCGACGCCACCCCCACCTACATCCGCGTCATCGCGCTGATCTCGGTGCAGTGGTTCCTCGGCTGGATGGGACTGGCCCGACTCCTGCGGGGCCAGGTCCTGACGCTGCGCGAACGGGAGTTCATCGAAGCGGCCAGGGTCACCGGCGCCTCTCCCTGGCGGATCGTCCGCCGGGAACTGCTGCCCAACCTGGTCACTCCGATCCTGGTGCAGAGCACGCTGATGCTGCCGGGGTTCGTGACCGCCGAGGCGGGTCTGTCCTTCCTCGGCGTCGGGCTCGTGGAGCCGACGCCGGACTGGGGACGGATGTTCGCCAGGGCCGGTGAGATCTACCAGAACGACCTCACCTACATGTTCTTCCCGGGCGTCGCCATGGTGATCTTCATCGTCGCGTTCAACCTGCTCGGGGACTCGGTCCGGGACGCGTTCGATCCGAAGACCGCTCGCTGAGAAGCACAGCAACAGGGGGTGGCTGCCGCCCCTCTCAACGGGAGAGCCAGGCAGCTGAGGCAACGACGAACAGGGGTGCATTCACCGCTATGAACTTCTCCATGCGTAGAACCCGGGCCGGCCTGGTGGCAGTCGCCGCCGGTGCGCTGGTTCTGACCGCTTGCAGCAGCGGCGGCGGAGGCGGCAGTGGCGAGAACAACGACGCCAAGCAGAAGCAGGACAAGAGCAAGACGCAGCTCCAGTCGCAGATCACCTTCGGCGACACCGCCGCGTCGACCGGTCCGGCCGCGCCCATCGCGGGCGCGCAGCAGGGCGGCACCCTGCACGCGCTGGAGCGCGACAGCTACACGCACCTCGACCCGGGCCAGATCTACGTCAGCAACGAGGGGCAGCTGGCGACCCTGATCCACCGCGGTCTGACCACGTACAAGCTGGACGCCAGCGGCAACTACACCGTGGTCGGCGACCTCGCCACCAACAGCGGTGAGGAGTCCGACGGCGGCAAGACCTGGACGTACCACCTGAAGGACGGCATCAAGTTCCAGGACGGTACGCCGATCACGTCGCAGGACATCCGCTGGTCGATCGAGCGGCTGTTCGCGCCGTTCGAGACCAACGGCCCGCAGTACCTGCAGCAGTGGCTGGCCAACACCAGCGGCTCGGACTTCCGCAAGCTGCTCCCGGACGGCCCGTACAAGGGCAAGCACCTGCCGGACAGCCTGCTGTCGACGCCGGACGACAAGACGGTCGTCGTCCACTTCCCGAACCCCGAGCCGGACACCCCGTACATGTTCGCCATGCCGGGCTACTCGGTGGTGGACCACGCGAAGGACACCAAGCAGAAGTACGACCAGGCGCCCGTCGCCTCCGGCCCGTACATGATCAAGTCCTTCGAGTCCGGCAAGTCGATGACGCTGGTCAAGAACCCCAACTGGGACCCGAAGACCGACGCCGCGCGCCACCAGTACGTCGACACCTTCGACATCACGTTCAACCACCAGGCCGAGGACTCCACCAAGCGCCTGATGTCGGACGCCGGTGAGAACCAGACCTCGCTGAGCTTCGCCAACGCGGTCGACACCGAGGACACCCCGACCGTGGTGAGCACCCCGTCGATCTACAAGCGCACGGTGGCCGGCTACCAGCCGTTCGTCGGCCAGGTCGACTTCAACATGAACCGGATCAAGGACTTCAACGTCCGCAAGGCGCTGGCGCTGGCGATCCCGACCAAGCCGGTGTGGACGGCGCTCGGCGCCTCCTACGGCGCGGAGTACGCGGGCGGCTTCATCAGCCCGACCCTGGCCGGTTACCAGAAGAGCGACCCGCTGGGCAAGATCGCGCACCCCGACGGCGACCCGGTGGCGGCCAAGAAGCTCCTCACGCAGGCCGGCAAGGTCGGCATGAAGATCACCTACGCGTACATCAACACCACCGCGGGCCAGCAGTACTCGCTGTCGATCGCCAACACGCTGACCAAGGCGGGCTTCAACGTCCAGCGCAAGGAACTGCCGTCGGACACGTACTACGACCTGATCGGCAAGGTGAACAACCCGTACGACATCTACGCCTCGGCGTGGGGCGCTGACTGGCCGTCCACCCTGACGGTGATCCCGCCGGTCTTCGACGGCCGCACGATCGCCGACCAGGCGCCGAACTACGCGCACGTGAACGACCCGCACATCAACTCCGAGATCGACCGGATCAAGAAGATCACGGACCCGAAGGCGGCGGCCGACGCCTGGTTCCAGCTGAACACCTACATCGTCACCAAGGTCATCCCGGGTGTCCCGACGGTGTACTACAAGCAGCTCCAGCTGTTCGGTTCGAAGGTCGGCGGCGTTGTCTACAACAACGTCACCTCCGGCATCGACCTGACGAAGCTGTACGTCAAGAAGTAAGCACCCTCGCGGCCTTCGGTGGGGGGGGGGGGCCCCCCCCCGCCCCCCCCGGGGGGCCCCCCCCGGGGGGCGCCCCCCCCCCGCGGCCGCCCCCCGCCACGTCGCTGCCGTGCGACATCTACGCCGCGGGCGGCACGCCCTGCATCGCGGCGCACTCCACCACCCGGGCGCTGTTCGCGGCGTACGACGGACCGCTCTACCAGGTCCAGCGCGCCTCCGACCACGCCTACCACGACGTGGGCCTGCTCGCCGCCGGCGGCTACGCCGACGCGTCGTCCCAGACGTCGTTCTGCGCCGGCACCACCTGCACCATCACGAAGATCTACGACCAGACCACCCGGCACAACGACCTGCCCATCTCCACGGGCGGCTACTGGAAGGGCCCCGGCCCCAACGGTTCGGACATCGGCGCCGACGCCGCGGCCCTGCCCGTCACCGCGGGCGGCCACCAGGTCTTCGGCATCAAGTCGACCCAGGGCACCGGCTACCGGATCGACCACGCCTCCGGCGCCCCCACCGGCTCCCAGCCGGAGGGCATCTACATGGTGACCTCGTCGAACTACACCAACCAGTGGTGCTGCTTCGACTACGGCAGCGGTGAGAACTCGCACACCGACACCGGCAACGCCACCATGAACTCCATCTACTGGGGCAATGCCTGCTGGTTCGGCAACTGCGTGGGCACCGGTCCCTGGGTCGAGGCGGACCTGGAGAACGGCATGTTCCACACCGGCAGCGGCTCCAACAAGGACCCCAACAACCAGGGCGTGCACTACCCGTTCGTCAGCGCCTGGGAGAAGAACAACGGCACCAGTAATTTCACCCTGAAATACGGCAACGCCGCCAGTGGGGGTCTGACGACCACCTACTCCGGGAGCCTGCCGAACGGCTACTCGCCGATGAAGACCGACAGTTCCCTGCTGCTGGGCACCGGCGGCGACAACAGCGTCTCCGGCCAGGGCGAGTTCTTCGAGGGCGCCATCACCGCCGGCTTCCCCACCGACGCCACCGAGAACGCGGTGCAGGCCGACATCACCGCCGTCGGCTACGGCGGCAACGGCACCACCCCGCCTCCCGGCAGCGTGCTGCGCAACACCAACGCCAGCCGCTGCCTGGACGTGCCGAACCTCAGCCAGACCAACGGCACCCAGACGGAGCTGTGGGACTGCAACGGCGGCACGAACCAGCAGTGGGCCACGACCAGCGCCAAGGAACTGCGGGTGTACGGCAACAAGTGCCTGGACGACGAGGCCAACGGCACGGCGAACGGCACCCGCGCGATCATCTGGGACTGCAACGGCCAGACCAACCAGCAGTGGAACCTCAACTCCGACGGCAGCATCACCAACGTCAAGACCGGCCTGTGCCTGGACGCCGCCGGATACGGCACAACCAACGGCACGCTCGTCCAGCTGTGGCAGTGCACCGGCGCCACCAACCAGAAGTGGACCCGGAGCTGAGCACACCCGAGGCCCGGCCCACCCCCGGCGCGCTCGCCCTGCGGCGCGCGCCCTCAGCCGTCCCCGGCCCGTACCGGCCGGGGACGGCCCCCGCGGCCCGATCTCCGAGAGAGAGCGACCCATGAAGTTCACTCCCCGCAGACGCCGCACGGGCGGCCGGCCGCTGAGAGCGGCCGTAGTCGCGGCGCTGGCCGCCGGCGGTGTCGTCGCCGCGCCCGCCGTGGCGTCGCACGCGGCGACCATGACCACCCTCTACGTCTCGCCCACCGGCAGCGGGACCGCCTGCTCGACGTCGGCGCCCTGCTCGCTTACGCAGGCGAAGTCCGCGGTGGAGGCCGTGGACGGCGCCATGACCGGCGACATCGTGGTCCAGCTGGCGGGCGGCACCTACCGGCTGTCCGCACCGCTCGTGCTCGGCGCCGCGGACTCCGGCAGCAACGGGCACACCGTCGTCTGGCAGGCCGCCGCGGGTGCGACTCCGGTGATCTCCGGCGGCCGGCAGGTGACGGGGTGGTCGCTGAAGGACTCCGCCGACAACATCTACGCGGCGTCGGTGCCGGCGGGTGCGGACTCGCGGCAGCTGTACGTCGACGGGGCGCTGGCGCCGCGCGCGGCGGTCCCGATCTCCCGCAGCGACGTGAAGATCACCGCGAGCGGGATGACCATCGTCAACGCGTCGCTGAACTACCTGGCGTCGTTGCCGCAGCAGAGCCGGATCGAGCTGGAGAGCCAGAACTCCTTCACCGACCGTTTCGCGCCGGTGCAGTCCATCAGCGGTTCGACGATCACGATGCAGCAGCCGGCCTGGAACAACAACAACTGGGGCTACGACACCCTGGCCAGCCCGTTCGCCGGCGGCTCGCTCCAACTGGAGAACTCCTACTCCTTCCTGAAGAACGCCGGGCAGTGGTTCCTCGACCCGCAGGCGGGACAGCTCTACTACAAGGCGCCCGCCGGCTGGTCCCCCGCCTCGCACGACATCGAACTGCCCCGCCTGACCTCGCTGGTGCAGATCGGCGGCACCTACTCCAGCCCCGCCCACGACCTCACCTTCCAGGGCATCTCCTTCGCGCACACCACGTGGTTGCAGCCCGGCACCGACATCGGCTACGCCGACCAGCAGAGCGGCACGTTCCTCGGGCGCGCCTTCTCGCAGCCCTCGGACTTCATGACGTCCTGCCAGTCGGGATGCCCGCTCTTCGAGGCCGCGCGCAACAGCTGGAGCCAGGTGCCGGCGGCCGTGCAGGTCTCCGCGGCCGGCGGCATCACCTTCACCGGCGACACCTTCTCCCACCTCGGCCAGGTCGCCCTCGGCATCGGCAACGACGCGAACGCGCACGCCTCCGGCGTCGGGCTCGGCGCCTCGGGCGTCACCGTGTCGGGCAGCACCTTCAGCGACGACTCCGGCGCCGGCATCGTGGTCGGCGGAGTCCAGCCCGACGCCCACCACCCGCCCGACCCCGCGATGACCGACCAGAACATCACCATCCAGGGCAACCGGATCAGTGACGTGGCCAAGGACTACAAGGACATGGCCGGCATCCTGTCGACCTACGTCACCCACGCGGTGATCAGCCACAACGAGGTGTCCAACCTCGCCTACGACGGCATCGACGTCGGCTGGGGCTGGGGCGCCGACGACCCCGGCGGCAGCCAGGACTACCGCAACCGCGGCCTGTACGCCTACCAGCCGGTCTACAGCACGGCCACCACTCTGAAGAACACCGTGGTCAGCTACAACCTGGTGCACGGCACCAAGAAGGTCTTCCACGACGGCGGCAGCATCTACCACCTGTCCGCCGACCCGGGCGCCAGCATCGACCACAACTACGTCTACGACAACCAGCACACCGTCGGGCTCTACCTCGACGAGGGCTCCCGCTACCTGAGCCTGAGCAACAACGTGATCCAGGACTCGGGGGTGTGGGCCTTCACCAACGCCGGCGGCAGCAACAACACCGACGACAGCACCTTCTCCGCCAACTGGTACAACGGCGGCGCGACCCAGGTGGCCACCGGTTCCCCGCACAACAACGTCCTGACCGGCAACGTCCAGGTCAGCGGCACCAACTGGCCGTCCGGCGCGCAGCAGGTGATCGCCCAGGCGGGTGTGACGGGTGGCGGTTCCACCGGCGGCGGCACGACGGGCGCGCTGCACGCGGTGGGGGCGGGCAAGTGCCTGGACGTGCCGAACTCCTCGACCACGGCGGGGACACAGGTGCAGATCTGGGACTGCGGCGGCCAGGCGAACCAGACCTGGACGCGCACCTCCGCCGGTCAGCTGACGGTCTTCAGCGGTGGGAGCCGGCTGTGCCTGGACGCCGCGAACGAGGGAACGTCCAACGGGACGAAGGTGGAGACCTGGACGTGCAACGGCCA
The DNA here is from genome assembly GCA_050613715.1 of Streptomyces sp. IBSBF 3018. Lineage (GTDB taxonomy): Bacteria > Actinomycetota > Actinomycetes > Streptomycetales > Streptomycetaceae > Actinacidiphila. The sequence goes on along the minus strand of JAJSZB010000113.1, from coordinate 22,777 downwards.
GTCCAACCAGCAGTGGACGTTCAACTCCGACGGCACGGTCACGGGCGCCCAGTCGGGGCTGTGCCTGGACGTGACCGGTGCGTCGACGGCCGACGGCGCGCCGGCCGAGCTGTGGACCTGCAACGGCGGCTCCAACCAGCAGTGGACCCTTTCCTGATCCCGGACTGTCCCGACTTCCTGATCCCGGACGGTCCCCACCCGTCGGACCGCGGGCGGCAATGGCGCGGGTGACCATGCGGAGGATGAGGAGGCGCGTATCGTGTGATCCTTGGGGGACGACCGAGGAGGCGCGCGCTGTTGGACGGCGACCCGGTACCGGCGGCGGCCCCCGGCACCCCGACGCCGGCGCGGGCGCCCGAGCAGGACCCGGCGGCGTACCGCCCCCGCTACGAACTCGTCGCCGAGGAGATCCTGCGGCTGATCGCGGAGCTGCGGCTCGAACCGGGTGACCGGATGCCCACCGAGAACCAGCTGGCCTCCCGGCTGGGCACCAGCCGGACCGTGGTGCGCGAGGCGGTGAAGATCCTTTCGGCCATCGGCCGGGTCCGCGCCCAGCGCGGCCGCGGGCTCTTCGTCGCCGACGACGAGGGGATGCTGGGCTCGTCGCGGTGGAGGGCCTTCTTCCTGCCCACCGACCTCGACCACGTCTACCGGCTGTTCGAGTTCCGCACGGTGCAGGAGGCCGCGGCGAGCCGGCTGGCCGCTTCCCGGGCGACGCCGGCGGAGCTGCGTGCGATCGAGGCGGCCGCGGAGACGTGTCGGGAGGGTCATCTCACCGGTCGGCAGGACCTGTTCGAGCGGGGCGACGACGACTTCCATCTGGGCGTCGCCGCCGCGTCGCACAATCCTTTCCTGGTGGATGCGGTGCGCGAGGCGCGTCGGCTGCAGAGCCAGTCGAGCAGGATCGGGCTGCACGGAACTCTCGGTGGTCATGCGCAGGCGGCGGTCGAGGAGCACGCGGCGATCCACCGGGCCATCCGGGACGGTGACCCGGAGGCCGCGGCCCTGGCGGCCACCGTGCACCTGGACAACACCCTTGAGGACTACCGCCGCGAGATCCGGCGCCGCGTCTTCGGCTGACCCCCGGGACCTCCCGCCGCGCACCCGCGCCGCCGGCTGACCGGGCGTACGGCGGATCGGTCGGTCCCGGGGCCGGGCGGGGGAGGCGTCCGGCCCCGGGACCGGTATCAGCTGTGCAGGCTCCAGTGCTGGTTGGCCTGCCCGTTGCAGGTCCACAGGGCGATCTTCGTGCCGTTGCCGGTCGCCTGGCCGGAGGCGTCCAGGCACAGCCCGGACTGCACGCCGGTGATGGTGCCGTCGGCGTTGACGTTCCACTGCTGGTTGGCCTGGCCGTTGCAGTCCCAGATCACCGTCGTGGTGCCGTTGCCCGTGCCCTGGCCGGAGGCGTCCAGGCACTTGTCGCCGTAGACCATGAGCTGCTTGGCCGAGGTGTAGGTCCAGGACTGGTTGGTGCCGCCGTTGCAGTCCCACAGCTGGACCTGCGTGCCGTTGGCCGTCGTGGCGTCGGGCACGTCGACGCAACGGCCCGACTGCCCGCCGACGATCTCCTGGCCACCGGACGGCGGGCTGGTCGGCGGGGGGCTGGTGGGCGGAGAGCTGCCGCCGAACTGGGTGAAGAAGCCCCACACCACGCCCGAGGTCCAGGTGTGCCAGCCGTCCCCGGTCGACCCGTCGACGGGGCCCGGGTCGTGGCCGGCTCCGTCGAACGCCGCCCACACCACGGGGTGTCCGGCCGTGCAGCCGGAGTAGGCGGTGACGATGTGGGTGAGGCTGCCGTACGCCGGCTCCGGCGGGTTCTGCGGGGTGCAGCCGTTGTTCCTGACGAACGTGTCGCGCAGCGCCCGTCCGTCGGCGATCGGCAGGACGTTGTCCCTGATGCCGTGCAGCCCGATGTAGGCGACGGGCTGGGTGCCGCCGCTGCACCCGCTCAGGTTGGCGCCGGAGTAGACGGCGACGGCGCGGAAGACCGTCGGCCGGGCACAGGCCAGCGCGTACGTCATCGCGCCGCCGTAGCTGAAGCCCGAGGAGAACACCTGGCCGGTGTCCACGCACAGGCCGCTCTCGAGCTGCCTGAGCATGTCGTCGACGAACGTGACGTCCTGGCCGTTGCTGTTGGCCCAGCCGTTGTTGATGCCTTGGGGCGCGACGAAGACGGTTCCGTTGCCGTCGCTGTCCGCGAGCCGCCGCAGGCCGTAGTAGGACCAGTTGTACCCGTCGGTGCCGCCGGAGTCGACGTCGTTGGCGGTGCCGCCCACCCAGTGGAATCCGAAGACCAGCCGGTAGGGGTGGTTCTGGTCGTAGCCGGCGGGGACCCGCAGGATGTAGCTGCGGTTCTGGCCGCTGCTGGTGATCGTGTGGCTGCCGCTCGACAGCGACGGCGCCTTGCCGCAGCCGGCGGTGGCGGCGGCGGGGGCCGCCGAGGCGGCCGAGGCGGCCGAGGCGGCCGCGCTGGAGTTGACGCCGAGCGCGGTTCCGACCGCTGCCAGGACCAGTGCCAGGGCCGACAGCAGCGGCATGAGCAGGGTTCTGCGTCTCATCTGTTCCTCTTTCGTCGTGGGGGGAACGCGAGGAGCCGCCGGTCCGCGGGCGGTCGTGCTCCTGGCGGTGGGGGACAGCCGAGGATGACGCTGTGGTCCAGATCTGTGAGCGTTAACAGATGCTCTCTTGTACGACTCATGTCCGCGATGGAGAGCTGATGTGTCGTACTGATATCGGCGGCAGCGTGCATCACCCGGTAGGCCCTGTCAACCCTTTTCGCACGTGTCACGGCGGTCGCTCGGGCCCCGTGCCGGTGCGTGCCCCTGCGCCGCCGCCCGTCCCGCGGCCCGGGCCGGGCTTCCGCACCCTTGACAGACCCGCGGGAGTGAGAGCACCGTCTCACCCCGAAACCACTCAGCAATCCGGCGTCACAGCTGTGCCGTACGACGCGCTTATGTGAGCGCTAACACTCATCGGAACGCACTCCGCGCGGGCCCGGCGGTCCGTGCGCCACACCCACACTGTCCCCCACCAGTGAGGAATCTCGATGAACAAGCACTCTGCCTTCCTGGCGGCGGCGCTGGCCGCCGCGCTCGGCACGGGCGCGGCCCTGCCGGCGGCAGCTGCCGCCACCATCGAAACGCGGGCCGGTGCCACCCCCGCGGCCACGGCCACCGCCCTGCGGCTGATGCCGCTGGGCGACTCGATCACCTGGGGCTATGCCAGCCCGTCGGGGAACGGCTATCGGGGCTACCTCTACAACGACCTGGCGGCGGAGGGCCACTCGGAGGACTTCGTCGGCTCGCTGCGGGGCGGCACCATGTCCGACCCGGACAACGAGGGCCACTCCGGCTGGCGCATCGACCAGATAGCCGGCATCGCCGACTCCGTCCTGGCCGCCTACCAGCCCAACGTGGTCACGCTGGAGATCGGCACCAACGACCTGAACGGCAACTACCAGGTCTCCACCGCCGCCGACCGGCTGAAGTCGCTCATCGACCAGATCACCGCGGACGACCCCACCGCGACCGTCCTGGTGGGCACCCTCATCGTCTCCACCAGCGGCACCGAGGAGGCCAGCCGGCCGGGGTTCAACTCCCGGCTGCCCGGGATCGTGCAGGGTGAGCAGGCCGCCGGCAAGCACGTGAGCCTGGTGGACATGAGCGCGGTGACGACCGCGGACCTGGCCGACTCGCTGCACCCCAATGACAACGGCTACCGCAAGATGGCGGACGCCTTCAACTCCGCGGTCCAGGCCGCGGACGCGGCGGGCTGGATCAAGCCGCCCGGCTCCGCGCCGAGCGGCCAGGTGCGCTCCGGCATCGCGGGCAAGTGCCTCGACGTCAACGGCGGCAACAGCGCCAACGGGACGCCCGCGGACATCTGGACCTGCAACGGCTCCGCCGGGCAGACGTGGTCCGCGAGGACCGACGGCACTCTGCGGGCGCTGGGCAAGTGCCTGGACGCCACCGGCCGGGGCACGGCCGACGGCACCAAGGTCGAGCTGTGGGACTGCAACGGCGGGACGAACCAGCAGTGGCAGGCCTACAACGGCGGTTACCGCAACCCGGTCTCCGGCCGCTGCCTGGACGACCCCAACCTGTCCGCCACCGACGGCACCCAGACGGTCCTCTGGGACTGCAACGGCGGCGCCAACCAGCAGTGGACGGCGCTGCTGGTGTCCTGAGCGGCGAAGCCGGGCCGCACCCCGTCGCACGGCAGCGGCCGTGCACTGTCCGTCGTCTTCGTCCCCCCACGTATTCGGAGAACAGGACCATGCCGTCTTCATCCGTTCCGCCCCCGAGAGCCGCCGCGCGCGCACACCGGTTCCCGGCGGTGGCCATCGTCCTGGGCAGCGGCGGCGACTGCTGCAAGCCCGGCGGCGGCGCCAACCTGAGCGACGGCACCTTCTACGAAGGGGCCGTCGTCGCGGGATACCCGTCCGACGCGACGGACAACGCGGTGCAGGCCGACATCGTCGCGGCCGGCTACCGCTGACCCCGCGCCTCCGGCGGGGGAGGCCGCGGCAGAGCCCGCACACCACCGCATGGGGTTCCCTACGCCCCGGGCGCAGCCGCGCGCCGTCCCGGCCGGCACCGGGGACAGCCCCTCCTGACCTCGGCAGCAGGACACCTCACCCCGAAAGGACACCACCGTGTCAGCATTCAGCCGGCTGTTCCGGCGACTACGCACCTCGACGGCCGTGATCGCGGGCCTCGTCATGGCGGCCGGCGGCATCGTGGCCACCGTCGCCGAGCCCGCCCACGCCGCCACCTCCCTGACGATCAACGGCTCCTCGTCCGGCCGGACCTTCGACGGCGTCGGCGCGATCAGCGGCGGGGGCGGCAACAGCCGTCTGCTGATCGACTACCCCGAGCCCCAGCGCGCCCAGATCCTGGACTACCTGTTCCGCCCCGGCTACGGCGCCTCCCTGCAGATCCTCAAGGCCGAGGTCGGCGGCGACACCAACTCCACCTCGGGCGCGGAGCCCAGCCACGAGCACACCAGGGGCGACCTGAACTGCAACCGCGGCTACGAGTGGTGGCTGATGGAGCAGGCCAAGGCCCGCAACCCGAACATCAAGCTGTACGGGCTCGCCTGGGGAGCGCCCGGCTGGATCGGCAACGGCAACTTCTGGTCCACCGACATGATCAACTACCTGGTCTCCTGGCTGGGGTGCGCCAAGCAGCACGGGCTGACCATCGACTACCTCGGCGGCTGGAACGAGCGCGGCTACAACGTCTCGTGGTACGAGCAGCTGCGCAGCGCGCTCAACAGCAACGGCTACGGCGCGGTCAGGATCGTCGCGGCCGACTCCGACTGGACCGTCGCGGGCGACGTGGACTCCAGCCCGGCCTTCGCGTCCTCGGTCGACATCATCGGGACCCACTACCCCTGCGGCTACCGGTCCGCCCAGACCAGTTGCACGGTGCCGTCGTCCGCCACGTCCTCCGGCAAGCAGCTGTGGGCGAGCGAGAACGGCTCCGACGACTACAACGCCGGGGCGAACGCGATGGCCCGCGGCATCAACCGCGGCTACATCGACGGCAGGATGACCGCGTACATCAACTGGCCCGTGGTCGCCGCGATCACACCGAACATCCCGTACCCCACCATGGGCCTCGCGCTCGCCGCGCAGCCCTGGTCCGGCTCCTACGCGATCGGCAAGAACGCCTGGGTGATGGCCCAGACCAGCCAGTTCACCGCGCCGGGCTGGCAGTACCTCGACTCCTCCAGCGGATACATCGGCGGCAACCGCAACAACGGCAGCTACGTGTCCCTGAAGTCGACGAACAAGACGGACTACTCCACGGTCATCGAGACCATGGACGCGAGCGCCGCCCAGACGCTGAACTTCACCGTCACCGGGGGACTGTCCACCGGCACCGTGCACGTCTGGTCGACCAACGTCAACTCCGGCAACCCGGCCGACTACTTCGTGCACTCCGCCGACATCACCCCGTCCGGCGGCGCCTTCAGCCTCACCGTGCAGCCCGGCCGCGTCTACACCCTCACCACCACGACCGGCCAGGGCAAGGGCACCGCCGCCGGACCGGCCCAGGGCACCATGAGCCTGCCGTACAGCGACTCCTTCGACGAGGACACCGCCGGCACCGAGGCGAAGTACCTCATGGACTGGCAGGGCGCCTTCGAGGTCACCGCCTGCGGCGGCGGCCGCAGCGGCATGTGCGTGCGCCAGATGAGCGCCCAGGCCCCGATCACCTGGGATCCGCTGACCGACCCGCACACCATGCTCGGCGACCTCAGCTGGGGCAACTACACCGTGTCCTCCGACGTGCTGCTGGAGAAGTCCGGGTACGCCGAACTGCTCGGCCGCGCCAACTCGCAGAGCTACAGCGGGGCAGCGGGGCTGAACGCCTACCACCTGCGGGTCAGCGACACCGGCGCGTGGTCGATCCTCAGCTCCAACACCGGCGGCACGGTGACCACGCTGGCGCACGGCACGACCGCGGCGCTGGGCACCAACCGGTGGCACGCCCTGTCCCTCGCGTTCTCCGGCAGCACCATCACCGCCTCGATCGACGGCGCCGCCGTGGGCTCGGCGAGCGACTACGGCTACGCCGCGGGCCAGGTCGGCTACGCCACCAGCCAGGGTGAGACGGCGCAGTTCGACAACCTGTCCATCACCCCCGGCCAGGGCGGCACCGGCGGCACGAGCGGCCCGATCACCGGCGTGGCCTCCGGCCGGTGCGTGGACGTGCCCAACCAGTCGCAGACCAACGGCACCCAGGTGGAGCTGTGGGACTGCAACGGCGGCAGCAACCAGCAGTGGACCAGCACCGCGGCCGGTGAGCTGCGGGTCTACGGCGGGTTCTGCCTGGACGCCGCGAACCAGGGCACCGGCACCGGCACCAAGGTCGACATCTACACCTGCAACGGCGGCGCCAACCAGAAGTGGACGGTCAACGCCGACGGCACCATCACCGGCGACCAGTCCGGGCTGTGCCTGGACGCCACCGGCAACGCCACGGCCAACGGCACCCTGCTGGAGCTGTGGACCTGCAACGGCGGCGGCAACCAGAAGTGGACCCGCGGCTGACGGCTCCCCGACCGGCCGCGGCCGCGCGCCCGGCCCCCGCACGGCCGCGGCCCCACGCCCGACATCCCCGTCAACCGACCTGAAAGGGCTCCCATGTCCTCCTCCCCGCACCCGATCGGCCGGCGCCGGCTGCTGGCGGCGGCCGGCGCGGCCTCCGCCGTCGGCCTGCTGCGGTTCGCACCCGGGGCCGCCGCGACCGACGGCCCCGGCAGCTACACCGCGAGCTGGTCCTCGGTGGACCAGCACCCGCCGGCCCCGGCCTGGTTCCAGGACGCCAAGTTCGGGATCTACTACCACTGGGGCGTCTTCAGCGTCCCCGCCTTCGGCAACGAGTGGTACCCGCGCAACATGTACATCGGCGGCTCGGCCGAGAACAACCACCACATCGCCACCTACGGCGACCCTTCGGTATGGCCGTACAACAACTTCATCGACGGCGCCCGCGACAAGGCCGGCAACTTCGTGCAGTTCGCCCCCCGGCCGGCCTCCGCCGGCGGCGCCTTCGACCCCGACGCGTGGGCGCAGCTGTTCAAGGCGGCGGGCGCGAGGTTCGCCGGCCCCGTCGCCGAGCACCACGACGGCTTCTCCATGTGGAACAGCAGGTCCAACCCGTGGAACTCCGTGCAGCACGGCCCGAAGCTCGACCTGGTGAACCTGCACGCGCAGGCCATCCGGGGCCAGGGGCTGAAGTTCATGGTGTCGCTGCACCACGCCTACCACTTCAACGGCTACTACGACCATGTGCCGTACCAGTCGGACGCCGGGCTGCGCATCCTGTACGGGCAGCAGGGCACGGCCGCGGAGAACCAGCTCTGGTACAACAAGCTGACCGAGGTCATCGACGGCTACCAGCCGGACCTGATCTGGCAGGACTTCGACCTCGGACTGGTGCAGGAGTCCTACCGGCTGCAGTTCCTCGCGTACTACTACAACAAGGCCGTCTCCTGGAACAAGGACGTCGTCGCGACCTACAAGGACGGCCTGGACGCCAAGGGCGAGGTCTTCGACTTCGAGCGCGGCGGCCCCTCCGGCCTCATGACGCCCTACTGGCTGACCGACGACAGCATCTCCTCGTCCAGTTGGTGCTACACGAACGGCATCGGCTACTACACCACGCAGGCCCTGGTGCACGCGCTGATCGACCGGACCAGCAAGGGCGGCACCATGCTGCTCAACATCGCCCCCATGGCCGACGGGACCATCCCCTCCGGCCAGCAGACCATCCTGCGCGGGATGGGCGACTGGCTCGGCCGCTTCGGAGAGGCGATCTACGGCACCCGCGCCTGGAGCAGCTACGGCGAGGGCCCCACCGCGATGGGCGGCGGTTCGTTCAGCGGCCCCAAGGCCGGTGTCGCGCAGGACGTCCGGTTCACCCGCAGCCAGGACGCCAAGGTGCTCTACGCCACCTCGCTGGGCTGGCAGGGCGCCACCATGACCATCTCGACCCTCAACTCCAACCAGTTCGACATCAGCAGCCTGACCGGCGCCCAGCTGCTGAACAACACCGCGGGCAGCTACATCGACCTGCCCGCGCCGACCCAGGACGGCTCCGGCCTGCACCTGGCCATGCCGTCCTCCGGCGCGCCCTTCAGCGCCCTGGCCTACACGGTCAAGCTCACTTTCTCCGGCCAGATCCCGCCACTGGGCGGCGGCGGGACCGGCACCGGATACGTGAAGATCGCCAACGCCACCAGCGGGCTGGTGCTCGACAGCGGCGGCAACGTCGCCTCGGGCTCCAACCTCAAGCAGTGGAACTACGACGGAAGCACCAATCTGCAGTGGCAGCTGGTGGACCTCGGCAACGGCTACTACCGCATCGTCAACCGCACCAACGGCATGGTGGCCGACAGCTGGGGCAACACCGCCAACGGCGCGCCCGCCCGGCAGGCGACCTGGAACGGCGGCAACAACCAGCAGTGGTCGCTCGCCGATCTGGGCAACGGCCGCTACCAGATCGTCAACCGCGGCACGGGCACCGCCCTCGACGGCGCCGGCAGCACCACGGCCGGCGCCACCACCGTGATGTGGGCGCCCAACGGCAACACCAACAACCAGTGGACCATCACCGGAGTCTGAGCCCCCAGCCCCCTCGGGGGCAGCGNCCCCCCCCCCCCCCCCCCCCCCCCCCCCCCCCCCCCCCCCCCCCCCCCCCCCCCCCCCCGCCGCTGTGTCCCGTCCTGCTCAGCAGGGGTTGATGTGCCAGATCGGCGACCAGTCGTACGAGTGCCAGGCCCCGTCGGGAGCGATGGAGTGGGCCGTCCAGTCCTGCTCGTAGACGTAGGCGATGACGTTGCCGGTCTGGTGGTTGTCGACGTTGCCGGTGCCGACCCAGTTGTAGACGTCGTAGGTGGTGCACGCCGAGATGAAGAAGATCTTCCAGCTCGACGTGGTGGGGTCCCACACCCGGGCGCACAGGTCGCCGCTGCTGCAGTAGACGAGCCCGCTGGTCTGGTGCGTCGTGGTGACCGAGGGGCTGATGGTGGGCGCCGAGGCGGCCGGGCGGACCTGGCCCGCGGTGGCGCGGGCGGTCGCGGGGGCGGGCGGCAGTTCCATCCAGTGACCGGTGTGCGAACCGGCGTACGCACCGGGGTGGGCGGCGGTCCGCGCAGCCGTATGCGGTGCGGTGTGCGATGCGGAGTCGGCCTGCGCGGATGCCCCCGCGCCGAAGACGGCCGCCACCAGGAGGGCGAGGCAGGCGAGCGCCCGGAGCACCGGGCGCGTGGTCGGTCGGGCCATGAGAGGTCCTTTCTGGGTTGACGGTGCGTCACCCAGACTCGCCGTGCCGCCCAGGACCGGACAACGGCCTTCGGCCTGGCCTGAAATGCCCAGGCCGGAACGCTTGAGAGCGTGTGCAAGCTCTTGCAATATCGTGCGAACTTGTTTCTTTGTCGCATGTCTTGACGCTCAATCAAACACCACCCCACACTGTCGCACAGCCTCTCCGGGCGCGCCGGCTCCCACGGCCCCACTCGCAGCGCCGCCCGAGGCGTCCACCGCTCCCCCCACGTGCGAAGGACCGTGCGATGCAACGACTGTTGAGATCCCTCCTGCCCCTGTGGTTACTCGCGCTCGTCGCGACCGCGCTCACGGTCGCCACGGGTCCGGCCCACGCGGCGACCACCACGACCGTCACCGTGGACGGGTCGCAGGGCGGCCGTACGTTCGACGGCATCGGTGCGATCAGCGGCGGCGGGGGCAACTCCCGCCTGCTGCGCGACTATCCGGCCGCGCAGCAGTCGCAGATCCTGGACTACCTGTTCAAGCCCGGCTACGGCGCGAACCTGCAACTGCTGAAGCTGGAGATCGGCGGCGACGCCAACTCCACCGACGGCTCCGAACCCTCGGTCGAACACACCCGCGGCACCGTCGACTGCGACGCCGGCTACGAGTTCTGGCTCGCCGAACAGGCCAAGGCCCGCAACCCGAACATCAAGCTCTACGGCCTGGCCTGGGCCGCACCAGGCTGGATCAACGGCGGCTTCTGGTCCACCGACACCATCAACTACCTCATCACCTGGCTCGGCTGCGCCAAACAGCACGGCCTGCCCATCAGCTACCTCGGCGGCTGGAACGAACGCGGCCACGACGTCAACTGGTACATCCAACTGCGCTCGGCCCTGAACAGCGCCGGCTACGGCAGCGTGCAGATCGTCGGCGACGACTCCGGGTGGGGCGTCGCGGACGACATGGCCGCCAACTCCTCGTTCAACAACGCCGTGTCGATCATCGGCGCCCACTACCCGTGCCAGGGCGGTGACGGCGGCAACGCCGACACCTGCTCCTCGACCACCACGGCCAGGAACAACGGCAAGCCGCTGTGGGCCAGCGAGAACGGCTCCCTGGACCAGGACGCGGGCGCCCCCGCACTGATCCGCTCCATCGTCCGCGGCTATGTCGACGCCCGCATGACCGCCTACCTCAACTGGCCCCTGGTCGCCGCGATCTACCCCAACCTCCCGTACAGCACGGTGGGCCTGGCCACCGCGAACTCACCCTGGTCGGGCAACTACAGCATCGGGGAGAACACCTGGGCCACCGCCCAGGTCACCCAGTTCGCCCAGCCCGGCTGGACGTTCATCGACTCCGCGTCCGGATACCTCGGCGGAGCCGAGTCCAACGGCACGTACGCGACCTTGAAGTCACCGGGCGGCAGCGACTACTCCACCGTCCTGGAGACCACCACCGCCACGGCGGCCCAGACCGTCACCGTCAACGTCCACGGCGGCCTCTCGACGGGTCCCGTCCACGTGTGGGCGACCCGGGTGAACAGCCCGAGCGCGGCCACGGACTTCGTCCACACGCAGGACATCACCCCGCAGAACGGCTCGTACACGCTGACGCTGCAGCCCGGCTGGATCTACACGGTCACCACGACCACCGGCCAGGGCAAGGGCACCGCGACCTCTCCCGCCGCGCACGCCCTCGCCCTGCCGTACCGCGACGGCTTCGACAACGACGCCACCGGCACCGAGGCCGCCTACCTGTCCGACATGCAGGGCTCCTTCGAGGTCCGCCCGTGCGCCGACGGCCGTGCCGGGCAGTGCGTGCAACAGGTCGCGCCGGTCAAGCCCATCGAGTGGCAGGACGACTCCGACGCCTTCTCCCTGGTCGGCGATCCGACCTGGAGCGACTACACGGTCACCGCCGACGTCGACCTGCAGCAGGCCGGCACGGTCGAGCTGCTGGGCCGCGCGGGCACGCAGAACCGCCCGCAGAGCCACCAGGCCGCCTACGCGTTGCGGATCGCCGACTCCGGCGCCTGGTCCGTGGTCAGGACGTCGGCAGGCGGCGGCTCCGCCACCCTCGTCTCCGGCGCGCACGCCGTGCTCGGCACCCGGTCCTGGCACACCCTGGCGCTCGGCTTCTCCGGCGACCGGATCACCGCGACCGTGGACGGCGCCACCCTGGGCACGGTCACCGACAGCACGTACAGCGCCGGCCAGGTCGGCATCGGCGTGGTCGGCTACCAGACCGACCAGTTCGACAACCTGTCCGTCACCGCCAATCCGCCCGGCGACCACGGCGGCATCCTCAAGGGCAGCGCCTCGGGCCTGTGCGCCGACGTGCCCGGAGCCTCGCAGACCAACGGCACGCAGGTCGCGCTCTGGGACTGCAACGGCGCCGCCAACCAGTTCTGGACGCTCACCCCGGCGGGCCGGCTCACCGTCTACGGCGGCGCGAAGTGCCTCGACGTCAACGCCGGCGCCACCGCCGACGGCACGGCCGTGCAGATCTGGGACTGCAACAACACCGCGGCCCAGCAGTGGACGATCGGCGCCGACGGCACCGTGCGCAACCCCGCGTCGGGCAAGTGCCTGGACGCCACCGGCGCCGGAACCGCCCCCGGCACCCTGCTGGAGATCTGGACCTGCAACAGCGGCGCCAACCAGATCTGGGCCCGGGGCAGCACCTCGGGTCCGCTCAAGGGACAGGAGTCCGGGCGCTGCGTCGACGTCCCCGGCCTCAGCCAGAGCGACGGCACCCAGCCCGCGCTGTGGGACTGCAACGGCGGCAGCAACCAGACGTGGACCTCGACGCCCACCAACCAGTTGACCGTCTACGACACCAAGTGCCTCGACGTCACCGGCGGGGCCACCGCCGACGGCAGCCCGGTGGAGATCTACGGCTGCAACGGCACCGCGGCCCAGCAGTGGCGGGTCCGCTCCGACGGCAGCGTGGTCAACGTCGGGTCCGGCAAGTGCCTGGACGCCACCGCGCACGGCACCGCCGACAGCACCCCGCTGGAGATCTGGACCTGCAACGGCGGGACCAACCAGCAGTGGAGCCGCGGCTGACGCCCGCCCGCCGGCCCTGCCGCCGCCCGTCCACCTCCGCCTTCTCCCACGGACCGCAAGGAGTCGAACCGTCATGACCTTTTCCGCACCGCCCCGGCCGCAGCGGCCGGGCCTGCGCCGGCGCCCGCGAGGCTGGGTGAGCCTGTTCGGCGCCGCCGCCCTTCTCGGCTGGTTCCTGTACGGGGCGGACGCCGTCACCACCGCGCCCGCCGCGCACGCCGAAGGCAACGGGGCGGCCGTCACGCCTCAGTCCGGGTGGAGCAGTTGGAGCTTCGTCCGGAAGAACCCGACGGAGGCGAACATCGAGGCGCAGGCCGCCGCGATGGCGTCGACCGGGCTGGTCGGCCACGGCTTCACCTACGTCAACATCGACGACTTCTATTACCTCAACCCCAGTTCCACCGTGGACTCCTACGGTCGCTGGGTGGTGGACACCGGCAGGTTCCCGCACGGCATGAAGGCCGTCGCGGACTACGTGCACGGCAAGGGCGAGAAGTTCGGCATGTACCTCACGCCGGGCATCCCGGTGGCCGCGTACAACCAGAACACCCCGATCCAGGGCACCTCCTACCACGCCCGGGACATCGTCTCCGACACCACGCACTACGAGAAGAACTACAACTTCGGTGACGGCTCGATGTACTTCATCGACTACGACAAGAACCCCGCCGCCGCCCAGGCGTACCTCGACTCCTGGGCCGACCTGCTGGCCTCCTACGGCGTGGACTACCTCAAGATGGACGGTGTCGGCCCGGACGACACCGCCGACGTGCAGCACTGGTCGCAGGCGCTCGGCCAGTCCGGCCGCACCATCCACTTCCAGCTCTCCAACTCCCTGGACGTCAACCAGGGTCAGACCTGGCGGAACTACTCCAACGGCTGGCGCATCGACGGCGACGTGGAGTGCTACTGCAGCACCCTGACCAACTGGAACAACGTCTCCCAGCGGTTCAACGACCTGCCGGCCTGGGTCCGTTACGACAGCCCCGGCGGGTGGGGCGACCCGGACTCCGTCGAGGTGGGCAACGGCTCGAACGACGGCCTGACCCCCGACGAACGGCGTACCCAGCTCACCTTGTGGTCGATCTCGGCCGCCCCGCTGGTCCTGGGCACCGACCTGACCCACATGGACTCCGGCGACCTGGCCCTGCTCACCAACGACGAGGTGCTCGGCGTGGACCGCGCCGGCCGCCCGGCCCACCCCGTGGTCCAGGGTGCGCAGCAGCAGACCTGGTGGGCGTACAACGGCGACGGCACCTACAGCGTCGGCCTGTTCAACCTCGCCGGCTCCACCGCGAACGTCTCGGTCAACTGGTCCGACCTCGGCTTCACCGGCAGCGCCACGGTCCGCGACCTGTGGAGCCACACCGATCTCGGCTCCTCCAGCGGCTCGTTCACGGCCTCCTCCGTGCCCGGTCACGGCTCGCGCCTGCTGAAGGTCACTCCGGCCGCCGGGCACGGCACGATCGGCGCCCGGATGGTCAGCAAGCTGTCCGGACGCTGCGTGGACACCCCGCAGGGGACCACCTACAACACCGTGCAACTGGCCGTGTGGGACTGCAACGGCGCCCCCAACCAGAACGTCACCTACAACACCACCGCCAAGACCCTGGTCATCGAAGGCAAGTGCTTCGACGCCTACGACAACCGCACCGCCGCCGGCACGCCCGTCGAGATCTACGACTGCAACGGCGGCGCCAACCAGCAGTGGAACAAGAACAGCGACGGTACGTTCACCGGCGTCCAGTCGGGGCTGTGCCTCGACGTCACCGGCGCCACCAACCCCAACGGCGCCGGGCTGGAACTGTGGCCCTGCAACGGCGGCGGCAACCAGCAGTGGACTCTCGGCTGAGGCGCTGAGGCGACCCTGGACGTCTCAGGCGGGGCTCATCCGCGCGATGCCCTCGTCCAGCGTCACGCCGGGGGAGTAGCCCAGTTCGGTCCTCGCGGCGGTGATGTCGTAGGAACGGTCCCGGCCGGTGAAGCTGACGAGCCAGTTCGTCAGCGGGGGAGCGGACGTGCGGCGCAGCAGGCGCGCGGCGCGGTCCATCATCGCCGCCGTGGGCGCCGCTATCGCCAGGGGGACGCTGCGGCTGTCGGACAGGTCCACGCCGCGGGTGGCGAGCAGGGGGGTCAGGAAGTCGCGGATGGGCATCGGGGTGCCGTCGGTCACGTAGTAGGCGCCTGTGTGGCGGCCGCGGGTGAGCGCGAGGACCACGGCGCCGACCAGGTTCTCGACGTGCACGAAGTCGACGATGTGCCTGCCGTGGTCGATCCAGGCGAACCGTCCGGCCCTGGCGACCGCGGCCATCTCGTCGATCGTCGTCATCCCGCGCCCCCAGACGAACGGCGGGCGGAGCATCACCAGCTCGGTGCTCCCGCTGCGCGCGTCCCGCAGGGCGCGCTCGGTGGCCAGCTTGACGCGGCTGTAGGCGATGTTCGGGCGGCCCTCCGGCATCGACTCGTCGACGACGGGACGGCGCAGGCTGCCGGTGGAGACCGACGCGGCGCTGACGAGGACGAAGCGCCGCACCCCGGCCGCGACGCTCGCGGCGTGCAGGGCGACGGTCGGGATCTGGTTGGCCTGCCGGAAGAGCGCGTCGGGCCCCCAGAACTCCATGCGGGCCGCGGCGTGCACGACCGCGTCCGTCCCCTGGAGCCCGGCGAGCCAGTCCGGCGCCGGGGCGGCGTCCTGGCGGAGGTCGGCGAGATCGCCGGGGACCGGCCGGGCGCCGGCCTCGCGTACGCGCCGGCTGCCGGCTTCCGACCTGGCGAGCGCCGTGACGTCGTGTCCTTCGGCGACGAGGCGGCGGACGAGGGCGTTGCCGACGAAGCCACTGCCGCCGGTGACGAAGATCTTCATGGTTGCACTCCGCACGGTTGGGCGCGCACTCGCCGTGCGCGCGATGCCGGCCGCCGCGCCGGGTGCGCGCGGGCATGACCGCTCCTGCTGATGCATCGGCATCGAATAGTTTGGCGTCGATGCATCTACGTCTATGTAACCTTCCGTACGATGGAGGCGTCAAGGAGGAGGTGGGCGGTGCCCCAGGGCGGGAAGCTCACGGCAGCACAGGTCGCCGACGAGTTCAGCCGCACGGCGAAGGTCCTCGTGCGTCGCTTCGACGAGCGTCTCGGCGAGCACGGGGTGTCCACGCCGAGGTCCCGCCTGGTGGTGGAGGTGGCGCGGTCGCAGCCCGTCCGTCTCACCGAGCTGGCGCTCGCGGTCGGCATCGCCCAGGGGACCGCGTCCAGCCTGGTCGAGGCGCTCGTCCGGGACGGCCTGCTCGAACGGCATGCCAGCGCGGACGACCGCCGTTCCGTCCTCCTCCGCGTGACGGCGGAAGGGGCGGCGCTGGCCGAGGAGTGGACGGCCGGTTACGAAGCGGCGGCCGAGGAGCTGTTCGCACCGCTCACCGATCACCAGCTGTCGACGCTGGTCGAGATCCTGCGCACTCTCGGCGCCGCCGACGCGCCGTCGGGCGCGGCGCCGCGCCGGGAACGGAGCACGTGATGAAGGCAGCCCGCTTCAGCCGGTTCGGGGGCCCGGAGGTCCTGGAGATCGTGGACCTTCCCGACCCGCGTCCAGGACCCGGGCAGGTGCGGATCGCGGTGCGCGCGGCGGGGATCAACGCGAGCGACTGGAAGAAGCGCCGGGGCCTGATGGACGAGGGGCTGCCGCAGACGCTGGGCCACGAAGCGGCGGGTGTCGTCGACCTGTTGGGGGAGGGCGTGTCGGACGTGGCCGTCGGCGCGCGCGTCTTCGGCTTCTCCGACGAGGGGGCTGCCCAGGCCGAGTCGGCGGTGTTGTCGCACTACGCGCCCATCCCGCCGTCGCTCGACTTCGCCGGCGCCGCCGCGCTGCCGGCCGCCGTCGAGACGGCCACCCGCGCGCTCGACCAGCTCGGCGTCGGCGGCGGTGACACGCTCCTGGTCAACGGCGCCTCGGGAAACGTGGGCAGCGCGGCGGTCCAGCTCGCCGTGGCGCGCGGCGCGCGCGTGATCGGCACCGCGGGACCCGCCAACCACGGGTACGTGCGCTCGCTCGGCGCCCGGCTCGTGGCCTACGGGGAGGGCCTCGCCGAGCGGGTCCGCGCGCTCGCGCCCGGCGGAGTCGACCTGGCGCTCGACGTCGCCGGTAGTGGCGTCCTGGCCGAGCTGATCGGGCTCGCGGGCGGCCCGGAACACGTCGTCACCATCGCCGACTTCGCGGGTGCGCGGGAGCACGGGGTGAGGTTCAGCCGCGGGGACGCCGGCCGCGCGGTCCACGCGCTGGCCGGGATCGGCGAGCTCGTCGAGTCCGGGCGCTTCTCGCTCCCGGTCGCGCGGACCTTCCCGCTCGCCGAGATCGCGCGGGCGCACCGCGTCGGCGAGGCCGGCCAGGTGCACGGGAAGCTCGTGCTGCTGGTCGGCTGACCGGCCGGCGGTGCGCACCGGGACCGGCCGGCCCGCCGGAATCGGCCGGCCCCCCGGGACCGGCCGGCCGCCGGGACCGACCTGCCCGCCGGGGGATCCGGTTCAGCTCCGGAAGGAGACGAGGGCCTCCTCGGCCTGGGCGCCGTTCAGCAGCCGCACCACCCGGCCCGGCTGCGCAGAAGCGGAGACCGCGACGGCAACGGCGCCGACCTGCGCGGCCGTGACCCGGCCGGGATCGCCGGCCACCGCGAACCGGGTCGCCACGGGACCCAGTTCCAGCAGGAACGCCCGCTTGGCGCCCTGGAGTTCGGCGGTGAGCACCTGCTGCATCATCTGGAGCGCGCTCTGCTCCATGCTCACCAGGCCGCTTCCGGGAACCGGAACATGAGCGGACTCACCGGCGACGACGACGTACGCACCGCCCGGCGTCATCCGGGGCAGGGCCGCGCGCAGGACGGCCATGTGGGCCGTCGCCAGGTCCACGAAAGCACTCTGCCAGTCCGCCTCGTCGATCTCCCACAACCGCTTGCCGTACCACCAGCCGCCGATCGGGGCGACGACGGCGTCCACCCCGCCGAGCCGGTCGACCATGGTCTCCACGAGCGTCTCGGCGCCCGCGAAGCTCGTGTAGTCGTGGGTGAACAGGTGCAGGCGTTCCGCCGTTTCCGGGCCGAGCAGGCCGCGGAACTCCTCGGCCCGCTCCCGGCTCCGCGTGGGCACCACCACCTGCGCGCCCGCGGCGAGGAAGGAGCGGACCACCCCTTCACCCACCCCGCCGGTGCCGCCGGGGACCAGGACGCGCCGGTCGGGGAGGTCGGGGAGGTCGGAAGGGTCCGAGAGGTGGGCGGGGTCGGGGAGGGAGACGTTGTCGGGCACGGGTGCTCCTCGGGTCGTCCGGCCGGCGGTGATGCCGCCGGCCAATTCGTTGGGCTGGCCAACGTTGATGAGCCCAACGTAACACCTCTGTGTTGGACTGGCCAACGTTTATAGTGGGGAGCATGAGCGACGCGGACGAGGACCTGCGGCCACCGGCGCGACTGCAGGCGCTCACGAGCTGGCAGGCGAACAAGGTCTCCACGATCGGGGCCCGGACGACCGCCCGGCACATGCCTCTGACGGCGCGCTCGGACTTCGCCGTGCTGGCCGCGCTGGAGGAGTACGGCGCGCTGAGCCAGGCCGACCTCGGCAGGCGGCTGGGTCTGGACCGCAACGACGTCAGCGGCATCGTCGGCCGGCTCCAGGCCGGCGGCCACGTGGACCGCCGGGTCGACCCCGCCAACCGGCGCAGGAACGTCGTCACCATCCGACCCGCCGGCCTGCGCTACCTGGAGGAGATCCAGCTCAACGCCGACAAGGCCCAGGCCGAACTGCTGTCGGCCCTGGACCCCGACGAGCGCAGCCACCTCCACGCACTCCTGGCGAAGGTCCTCACGGCCCACACGCCCGAACTGGCGTAGCGCCCTGCGGCGCGAGACACATGCGGCGTCGCGGGGTGCTACCGCGGAGGCCGACCTGCTCTTCTGCCGGCAGCGGAACAGCGGGTCGGTCAGGGGCGGCGCTCGCTACCGTGCGGAGGTATGACGACGGTCACCACGCGCACGGTCGCATACGCGGCCGACGGTCTGACGATGGTCGGGCACCTCGCGGTCCCGGGCGGTGCGGGCCGCAGGCCCGCGGTGCTGGTCGGGCCCGAGGGGATGGGGCTCAGCGACGTCGAGCGCGGCCGGGCGGAGGCGCTGGCCGAGCTGGGGTACGTGGCGCTGGCCTTCGACCTCCACGGCGGGCGCTATCTGGGCGAGCCCGAGGAGATGCTCGCCCGGTGCCTGCCGCTGCTCGCCGACCCCGACCGGATGCGCGGCATCGGCCACGCGGCGCTCGACGTGCTCCGCGCCGAGCCGCGGACCGACCCCGACCGGATCGCCGCCGTCGGCTACGGCACCGGGGGCGCCGTCGTGCTGGAGCTCGGACGGGACGGCGTCGACCTGCGCGCGATCGCGACGGTCAACGGACTGACCACAGGCAGGCCGTGCGAGACGGCGCGCATCCGCTGCCCGGTGTGGGCCGGGGTCGGCTCGCAGGACCCGATCATGGCGCCCGCGCAACGGGACGCGTTCACCGCCGAGTTGCAGGCCGCGGGCGTCGACTGGCGCCTCACGGTCTACGGCGGCGCCCTGCACGCCTTCCATCACCCGCCGGTCGGCCACACCGTGGTCCCCGGCGTCGGCTACCACCCCCGGCACGCGCAGCGGGCGTGGCGTGACGTCCTCGACCTGCTCGCCGAGTGCCTGCCCACGGGGGAGTGACCCGGGGCTCAGCAGGCGGTGAGCGTCGCCACCAGGACGTCGCGGTGGGCGCTGCCCTCGGCCGGGTCGGCGGGGGCGATGGGTGTCACGCTGTGCCAGGTGTCGCGGTCGTCGCCGAGCAGCAGGGTGCCGGGTTCGGACAGGGTCGTGGTGAGAACCGGCTCGCCGTCGGGCCGGGAGACGGTGCTCTCGCCGCCGGTCGCGTTGCGCCGATCCACCAGAAGCGTGGACACCAGCGTCACCCCGTCGCGGTGGCGTCCTTCCGGAGTGGGGTCGCCCGCCCGGTCGGCCGAGGCGATGACCCGGAACGGATGGATCTTCGCGCTCCACCGGTCCGCGGCGGAGAGGCACTGGGCGGCACCGGCCAGGAGCTGCAGCAGCGCGGTCAGCACCGGGTCGGTGGCGAACGCGTCGGTGACGGGTTCGAAGTGGCGGTCCACCCCGACGTAGAGCGGATTGGTGTCCTCCGGCTGCACGAACGCCTCGTGCGTGGTCCCGGTGACGGCGCCGTGCCGGTCGAGCATGAAGTGCCCGTACCGCCGCAGCCGCTCGCTCCCGTTGGCGGCGGCGTAGGGGTCGGGAACCAGATCCTCCCAATGGCCCGCGAACCGTTCCCAGCCGCCGGCGGCGTCCGCGCCCACCCCCCGGCCCACCACCTCGGACGGCATGGCGCAAGCGCCGCGGCGTGTCAGCGCCTCCTGCGCGGCGCTCACCGCCGCTGCACGAAACATCCCTGTCGTGTCCGTCGTGGTCACCGCAACCTCCTCGACCGTTGGGACGGCCTCGCCGAACAGCACGCATGTCCTGCCATGTGCCGGTTTGAGGCATTTCCAGCATCCCGTACATCCTCGCGGTGGGCCACCGCGCCGACGGCCCATGTCGGCCACCCGTACCGGATGGTGGGGAGAATCCGCGTGAGCGGGTACCCGCCCGTGGGAGAGGCCAGGGCGAGGCGACAGGAAGGCCGGCGTGATGGTGTCAACGGCGGGCGACGGGGGCTCGGGGGGCGACACCGGCACAGCGCAAGCTTCGGTGGCCCTGGACGGCGGCAGCGCGTGCATCGGCCAGGCCCGCCGGTTCGCCGGCGACTTCCTGGCCCGTGCGCACAGCACGCTCGGCCTGCCGGTGTCCGCGCGGGTGGTCGAGCTGACGCCGCTGGTGGTCAGTGAGCTGGTCACCAACGCGTGCAAGTACGCTCCCGGCCCGGTGCTGATGGACCTGCGCCTCGTCCGCGACTGCCTGGAGATCACCGTGTGGGACTCCGACCCGGTGCTCCCGGTGGCCCGGGCGGCCGATGCCGGACGGATCGGCCAGCACGGCCTGGAGATCGTGACGGCTCTCGCCGAAGGCTTCGAGGTACAGCGCGAGACCGTCGGCAAACGCATCATCGCCCGCCTGTCCCTCTCCGAATCCACGATGCCGGGGCCGGACGGACGCCCCGCAGGGCAGGGCCGGGCGTAGGACGGGGCGGGCGGTGCGCGAGTGAGGACGTTCGCCGTCCGGCGGCCGGAGGGCCGGCGGACCACCCGAACCGCGCGTCAGCGCACGTGGCTCTGGACCGCCGCTCGGCGGCCGTCCCGTGGCCGGGGCCGGTCACGGGAGGGTGCCGCGCCGCGCGCGAGGGCGGCGGCCGGCCGGGCGGCGCGGTGTCCGTCCTGCGCCGCCGCCACGGTGTGGCACAGCATGAGGCAGACGTCGTCGTTCCCCTCGCAGTCGGCCATGAGCGGTCGGAGCAGCGAGTCGGCGGCGGCGTCCACGTCCTGCTCCAGGTCCGCGGCGCGCAGCCCGGCCACCGCCCGGACGAGACGGTCGATGCCGGGGTCGATGCCCAGGGCCCGGCGTTCGACCAGCCCGTCGGTGTACAGGACGAGCGACGAGCCGGGCGGCAGGTCGACGGCGTGGTCCGCGTACTCGTGCGGCAGCGGGATGCCGAGCATCACGCCGGGCTTGGCGTCCAGGGTCCGCACGGCGCCGTCCGCCGTCCGGGCGACGGCCGGCGGATGGCCGGCCGAGGCCCAGACGACGCGGGACTCGCCCGGCCGGAACCGTGCGATCAGCGCGGTGGCGTAGAGATCGGGCTGCAGGTGCCGGAGCATGCGGTGCAGGCGCGTGAGGATGCGGCCGGGGCTGTTGCCGCCCTCGATGGCGTAGGCGCGCAGCGCCGTGCGCAACTGGCCCATGACCACGGCGGCGCGCAGCCCGTGGCCGGTGACGTCGCCGATGACCGCGAGCAGGCTCCCGTCGGGCAGGCGGAAGGCGTCGTACCAGTCGCCGCCGATGTTCATGCCCCCGGTGGCGGGGAGGTAGCGCGCGGCCAGGAGCAGGCCCGGCTGCGTGGGCAGATCGGTGAGCTGGGCGCGTTGCAGCGCCTCGGCGGTGTCGCGGTGCTGCTCGTAGCGGCGGGCGTGGTCCAGGGCGACGCCCGCCCGGCGGGCGAGTTCCACCAGCATGACCGAGGTGTCCGCGTCGAAGCCGGAACCGGGGGCGGTGAGCGTCACCACCCCCGTCGTGCGCTGTGCGACGAGCGGGATGGCCAGCAGCGCACGGTCGGGGCAGAGCGCGGAGGGCGGCAGGTCGTCGATCCCGGGCAGACCGCCGGCATGGGGCGCCGCGTGCTGCGGGCGGCCGGTGCGGGCGGCCACCACCGCGGCCGCCGAGTGCTGCTCGCGGCCGCGTGCGCGCTGTTCGTCGGAGTCCTCCTCGAAGATCCATACGTCGATGTGCCGCGCGTAGTCGGGGACCAGCAGCTCGGAGAGGCGGCGCAGGACGTCGGTGTGGCTGAGGGACGCGGTGAGGGCCGCGCTCGCGTCGGCGAGGAAGGTCAGCAGGCGCNCTCGGAGAGGCGGCGCAGGACGTCGGTGTGGCTGAGGGACGCGGTGAGGGCCGCGCTCGCGTCGGCGAGGAAGGTCAGCAGGCGCCGCGCCCGCTCCGCCGCTTCGTGGGCGGCCCGCTCGGCCTCCAGCAGCTCGCGCTGGGCGAGCGCCGCGGCGTCCAGGTCCGCGTGCAGGGCCAGCACCCCCTGGTTGGTCTGGTGCAGCTCCTCGCGGTACAGCCGTACGACCTGCTCCTGCTGGTCCAGCGCGCTCAGCACCGCCGCGGTGTCCTCGTCGGCCCGCAGCAGGGCCTCGGCCGCGGGCATCCCGCGCCGCAGAAGGCCGTCCCCGGCGACCGGGCGGCGCAGCGGGCAGGTGAGCGCGGGCTCGCCC
>JAJSZB010000112.1:0-18321 GCA_050613715.1 Streptomyces sp. IBSBF 3018 | reverse complement strand
CCGCCGCCGAGCCCGCGTCCGGCCCCGCGACCGAGCCCGCCGCGGTCCCCGCCTCCGTCAGCGTCCCCGCGCCCTCCTCCCTGGGCGAGGACGACCGCCGGCGGCTGCTGGACGGATCGCACCACGACCCGCACGGGCTGCTCGGCGCGCACCCGGTGCCGGACGGCCGCGGCGGGACGCACGGCGTGCGGTTCCGCGCGCTGCGGCCGTACGCGCGCGGCGTCGCCGTGCTGATCGACGGCGCGCGCACGCCGCTGGAGGCGGAGGGCGACGGCCTGTTCTCCGCGGTGCTGCCGCTGGACGCGGTGCCGCGGGCGTACCGGCTGGTGGTGTCGTACGACGACGGCGAGCACGTGGTCGACGACCCGTACCGCTTCCTGCCCGCGCTCGGCGAGCTGGACCTGCACCTGATCGGCGAGGGCCGGCACGAGGAGCTGTGGAAGGCGCTGGGCGCGCGCCCGATGACGCACGACGGCGTGACCGGCACCCGTTTCGCGGTGTGGGCGCCGAACGCGCGCGGGGTGCGGCTGGCCGCGGACTTCACGTTCTGGGACGGCACCGCGTTCCCGATGCGCTCGCTGGGCGCGTCCGGGGTGTGGGAGCTGTTCGTGCCGGGAGTCGGGCCGGGCACCGCGTACAAGTTCGAGATCACCCGGCCGGACGGCTCCCGTTCGATGCGCGCCGACCCGATGGCGCGGGCCGCCGAGGTGCCGCCGGGCACCGCGTCGATCGTCACCGAGTCCGCGTACGAGTGGCAGGACGCGGAGTGGATGGCGCACCGCGCGGACGTGCCCGCGCACCGCGCGCCGTTCTCGGTGTACGAGGTGCACCTGCCGTCGTGGCGGCCGGGGCTGGGCTACCGCGAGCTGGCCGAGCAGCTGCCAGCGTACGTGCAGCAGCTGGGCTTCACGCACGTGGAGCTGATGCCGGTGGCCGAGCACCCGTTCGGCGGCTCGTGGGGCTACCAGGTCACCTCCTACTACGCACCGACCTCGCGGCTCGGCTCGCCCGACGACTTCCGGTACCTGGTGGACGCGCTGCACCGGGCCGGCATCGGCGTGATCATGGACTGGGTGCCGGCGCACTTCCCCAAGGACGACTGGGCGCTGGCCCGCTTCGACGGCGAGCCGCTGTACGAGCCGGCCGACCCGCGCCGGGCCGAGCACCCGGACTGGGGCACGCTGGAGTTCGACTTCGGCCGCACCGAGGTGCGCAACTTCCTGGTCGCCAACGCGGTCTACTGGTGCGAGGAGTTCCACATCGACGGCCTGCGGGTGGACGCGGTCGCGTCGATGCTCTATCTGGACTACTCCCGCGAGGGCGGCGAATGGCTGCCCAACGCGTACGGCGGCCGGGAGAATCTGGACGCGGTGGCCTTCCTCCAGGAGATGAACGCCACGGTCTACCGGCGCTGCCCCGGCGTGGTGACGATCGCGGAGGAGTCGACGGCCTGGGACGGCGTGACGCGCGCGACCCACGAGGTCGGCCACACCGGCTTCGGCGGCCTCGGCTTCGGGCTGAAGTGGAACATGGGCTGGATGCACGACTCGCTGGAGTACGCGAGCCACGAGCCGGTGCACCGCAAGTACCACCACAACGAGATGACGTTCTCGATGGTGTACGCGTACAGCGAGAACTACGTGCTGCCGATCTCGCACGACGAGGTGGTGCACGGCAAGGGCGCGCTGGTGTCCAAGATGCCCGGCGACTGGTGGCAGCAGCGCGCCACGCACCGCGCCTACCTGGGCTTCATGTGGGCCCACCCGGGCAAGCAACTGCTCTTCATGGGCCAGGAGTTCGCGCAGGGCGCGGAGTGGTCGCACGACACCGGCCCGGACTGGTGGCTGCTGGACGAGACGTACTCGGCGGCCGGCGACCACCGCGGCGTGCGGGACCTGGTGCGCGACCTGAACGCGGTCTACCGCGCGACCCCGGCGCTGTGGGAGCGCGACACCGACCCGGCCGGCTTCGAGTGGGTCGACGGCGGGGCGGCGGACGACAACACCTTCTCCTTCGTCCGCCACGACGCGCAGGGCCGCCCGCTGCTGTGCGTCAGCAACTTCTCGCCCGTGGTGCGCCGCGACTACCGCCTCGGCTCGCCGGACGCGGTCTGGACCGAGGTCCTCAACACCGACGACGCCCGCTACGGCGGCAGCGGCGTGCTGAACGAGGGGCCGGTCAAGAGCGCCCCGACGCCCTGGCACGGCCGCCCGCACAGCATCACCCTGACGCTGCCCCCGCTGGCCACGGTGTGGCTGCGCCCGCTGGTGTGAGGCGCGGGGCTCGCACCGGCTCCCGGGGGCGGCCCCGGGAGCCCCGGGCCGCCCGCGGACGGGACGTCAGAAGACCGACTCGGCCTCGTGCATGCGGTCCTCGGGGACCGTCTTGAGGTGGGTGACCGCGTCGGCCAGCGGCACCAGGTCGACGCGGGTGCCGTGCAGCGCGGTCATGTGGCCGAAGGCGCCCTCGTGGGCGGCCTCGACGGCGTGCCAGCCGAAGCGGGTGGCCAGCACCCGGTCGTAGGCGGTGGGCACGCCGCCGCGCTGCACATGGCCGAGGATGACCGGGCGGGCCTCCTTGCCCAGCCGGGCCTCCAGCTCGCGGGCGAGCGTGGTGCCGATGCCGGTGAAGCGCTCGTGGCCGTACTTGTCGATCTCGCCGACGCCGTACTCCATCGTGTCCTTGGCCGGGTGGGCGCCCTCGGCGACGCAGACCACGGCGAACTTCTTGCCGCGCGAGAACCGCTCCTCGACCATCGCGACCAGGTCGGCCGGGTCGAAGGGGCTCTCGGGCACACAGATGCCGTGCGCGCCCGAGGCCATGCCGGCCTCCAGCGCGATCCAGCCGGCGTGCCGGCCCATCACCTCCACCACCATCACCCGCTGGTGCGACTCCGCGGTGGTCTTCAGCCGGTCGATGGCCTCGGTGGCGACGGTGACCGCGGTGTCGAAGCCGAAGGTGCGGTCGGTGCCGTTGATGTCGTTGTCGATGGTCTTGGGCACGCCCACCACCGGCATCCCGGCGTCGGAGAGCATCCGCGCGGCGGTCAGCGTGCCCTCGCCGCCGATCGGGATCAGCACGTCGATGCCGTACTCGGCGCACAGGTCCTCGGCGTTGTCGGCGGCTTCGCGCAGCCGGCCGCGCTCCAGCCGGGCCGAGCCCAGCACGGTGCCGCCGCGGGCCAGGATGCCGCTGACCGAGTTGAGGTCCAGGGGCCGGAAGCGGCCTTCGAGCAGGCCGACGAAGCCGTCCTCGAAACCGATGACCTCGTCGCCGTGCCCGGTCAGCGCGCGGTGCACGACGGAGCGGATGACCGCGTTGAGGCCGGGGCAGTCGCCCCCGGCGGTGAGGACTCCGATGCGCATGAGCGGGTGTCTCCCAAAGGTGTTCGGCCGCGCCGTCGGCGGCCGTATCGTCATGGCGACTTCGGGACCAGGGTGCACTCCGTGATCCGTCCCGCGAGATAGTCGTCCACATTCCGGACGGTGGCGGCGGCGATCTGCTCCACCGCGTCCACCGTGAAGTACGCCTGGTGCGAGGTGACCAGGACGTTCGTGAAGGCGGTCAGCCGGGTGAGGGTCTCCTCGGTCATCACCTCCAGCGCCTTGTCGTAGAAGAAGACGCCGGCCTCCTCCTCGTACCGGTCGAGGCCGACGCCGCCGAGCCGGCCGGCCTGGAGAGCCGCGGCCAGCGCGGCGGAGTCGATCAGCGCGCCGCGCCCGGTGTTGACCAGGATCACGTCGTCCTTCATCTCCGCCAGCCGCCGCTCCCCCACCAGGTGGTGGGTGGAGGGCATCAGCGGCACGTGCAGGCTGATCAGGTCGGCCTCCCGGCAGAGCCTGTCCAGCTCGACGTACTCCATGCCCAGCTCCTCGCACGCCGGGTTGGGGGTGATGTCCCAGCCGAGCAGCCGCGTGCCGAAGCCGCGGGCGATGGCGGTGAACGCGGTGCCGATCCGCCCGGTGCCGATGACGCCCGCGGTGCGCCCGTGGAAGTCCCGGCCGAGCAGGCCGTCCAGCCGGAAGTCCAGGTCCCGGGTGCGCCGCGCGGACCGCTCGATCCGGCGGTTGAGCGCGGTGGCCAGCGTCCAGGCGAACTCGGCGACCGAGTACGGGGAGTAGTCGGCGACGCGGGCCACGGTAAGGCCGAGCCGCTCGGCGTGGTCGAGGTCGATGTTGTTGTAGCCGGTGGAGCGCTGGGTGACCAGCCGGGTGCCGCCGCGCACCAGCGCTTCCAGCACGGGCGCGTCCAGCACTGCGTCGACGCTGGTGGAGACCGCCTCGAAGCCCGCGGCCAGCGGCAGCGTGTCGGGCGTCAGCGCGGGCTCCACGCAGCGGATCTCGTGGCGCGGGGTGACCGCGGCCTCCAGCAGCGGCCGCTCGTCGCGCTGCACCCCGGTCGCGAGGATCTCCACCGCTCCGCCTCCTCCCGCGCCGCGCCCGCACGGCGCCCGCGCTGTGCTCACCCTACGTGCACCGGGCGGCGAACCCGGGGAGCCCGCATCCCGCAGCGCGACGCGAAACCCCTGTCTCCCCGCCTCGCCGCCCGTCGGGACCGGCCGCGCGTTAGCGTCGTCCCTGGGCACGCGGGCCCGACGAACACCACGAGCAGACCGCGGGATCGGAGTCCAGGGGTGACGCGCAGCGTCTATGTCACGGGGATCGGCCGCGGCGACGGCCGCCAGGTGGTCGAGCTGGGGGTGATGGAGCTGCTGACCCGGCAGGTGGACCGGGTCGGGGTCTACCGGCCGCTGGTGCACGACGCCCCCGACCGGATCTTCGAGCTGCTGCGGACCCGCTACCGCCTCACCCAGGACCCGGCCACCGTCTTCGGGATGGGCTACGAGGAGGCCGCCGCGCTCCAAGCCGAGGAGGGCCAGGGCGCGCTGACCGCCCGTCTGGTGGACGGCTATCTGCGGGTCGCCGAGGAGTACGGGACGGTGCTGATCCTCGGCTCGGACTTCGCCGACACCAACCTGCCGGCGGAGCTGGGCGTCAACGCCCGGCTGGCCAACGAGTGCGGCGCCTCGGTCATCGCGGTCATCGGGGGCCGCGACCAGGGCGCGGACTCGGTGGTCGCCGAGGTCCGCAACGCCCACCACGCGTACACCAACCTCGGCTGCGACGTGATCGCGCTGATCGCCAACCGGGTCGCCCCCGCCGAGGTGGACGGCGCGGCGGCGCAGTTGCGCAGGACGCTGGACGTGCCGGTGTACGTGCTGCCGGACGAGCCCGCGCTGGCCGCGCCGACGGTCCGGCAGATCGTCGAGACGCTGGGCGCGCAGGTGCTGCTGGGCGACGAGGCGGGGCTGTCGCGCGACGCGATGGACTTCGTGTTCGGCGGCGCGATGCTGCCGGCGTTCCTGCCGCGGCTGACGCCGGGGTGCATGGTGGTGACGCCGGGCGACCGGGCGGATCTGATCGTCGGCGCGCTGGCCGCGCACTCCGCGGGCTCGCCGCCGATCGCCGGCGTGCTGCTGACGCTGGACGAGAAGCCGGGCGCGCACATCCTCGCGCTGGCCGAGCGGCTGGCGCCCGGCACCCCGGTGCTCGCGGTGCCCACCGGCTCCTTCCCGACCGCGGCCGAACTGTTCGGCCTGGACGGCAAGCTGGGCGCGGGCACGCCGCGCAAGGCGGAGACCGCGCTCGGCCTGTTCGAGACGCACGTGGACACCGCGGAGCTGACCGGGCGGCTGTCGGTGGCGCGCTCGGAGCGGGTGACGCCGATGATGTTCGAGCACGCGCTGCTGGAGCGGGCCCGCGCGCACCGGCGGCGGATCGTGCTGCCGGAGGGCACCGAGGAGCGCATCCTGCGCGCCGCAGAGGTGCTGCTGCGGCGCGGCGTGTGCGACCTGACGCTGCTCGGCGAGGAGGACGCGGTCCGCAAGCGGGCCGGCGACCTGGGCATCGCGCTGGACGACCCGGGCCTTGCGGTGATCGACCCGCACACCTCGCCGCTGCGCGAGCGCTTCGCGGCCACCTACGCGCGGCTGCGGGCGCACAAGGGCGTGTCGTACGAGCTGGCCTACGACGTGGTCGCGGACGTGTCGTACTTCGGCACGCTGATGGTGCAGGAGGGGCTGGCCGACGGCATGGTCTCGGGCGCGGTGCACTCCACCGCGGCGACCATCAGGCCGGCCTTCGAGATCATCAAGACCCGCCCGGACGCGGCGATCGTCTCGTCGGTGTTCTTCATGTGCCTGGCCGACCGGGTGCTGGTCTACGGCGACTGCGCGGTCAACCCCGACCCGGGCGCCGAGCAGCTCGCGGACATCGCGATCCAGGCGGCGGCGACCGCGGCCCGCTTCGACGTGGCGCCGCGGGTGGCGATGCTGTCGTACTCCACCGGCACCTCGGGCAGCGGCGCGGACGTGGACAAGGTGCGCGCGGCCACCGAGCTGGTCCGGCAGCGGCGGCCGGACCTGCTGGTGGAGGGGCCGATCCAGTACGACGCGGCGGTCTCGCCCTCGGTCGCGGCGACGAAGCTGCCGGAGTCGAAGGTGGCCGGGCAGGCGACGGTGCTGGTCTTCCCCGACCTGAACACCGGCAACAACACGTACAAGGCGGTGCAGCGCTCGGCCGGGGCGGTCGCGGTCGGCCCGGTGCTGCAGGGGCTGCGCAAGCCGGTCAACGACCTGTCGCGCGGCGCGCTGGTGCAGGACATCGTGAACACGGTCGCCATCACGGCGATCCAGGCGCAGGGGGACCAGGGGGAGGACGCATGAGCCGGCACGACACGCAGGCCGGGGGCGGCGCGGGAGCCGCGGGCGGCACGGGCAGCACGGGCGGCACGGGCGCCGAAGGCGTCACGAGCGCCGGGGGCGTCGCGGGAAGCGGCGGCGCGGGCGGCGCGACCCGCGTCCTGGTGCTCAACTCGGGCTCCTCCTCGGTGAAGTACCGCCTGATGGACATGGCCGGCGAGACCCGGCTGGCCTCCGGCACGGTCGAGCGGATCGGCGAGCCGGGCGGCGTACCGGACCACGCGTCGGCGCTGCGCACGGTGGCCGGCGAGCTGGCCGGGCAGGACCTGGGCCTGGACTCGCCGCGACTGGCCGCGGTCGGCCACCGGGTGGTGCACGGCGGCACCCGCTTCACCGAGCCCACCGTGATCACCGACGAGGTGCTGGAGGGCATCCGCGACCTGGTGCCGCTCGCGCCGCTGCACAACCCGGCGAACATCACCGGCATCGAGGTGGCCCGCGAGCTGCGCCCGGACCTGCCGCAGGTGGCGGTCTTCGACACCGCCTTCCACGCCACCCTCCCCGAGGCGGCCGCGCGGTACGCGATCGACGCCGGCACCGCCGAGCGCTACGGCATCCGCCGCTACGGCTTCCACGGCACCTCGCATGCCTACGTCTCGCGGGCCGCCGCCGGCCTGCTCGGCCGCGAGCCCGACGAGGTCAACGTCATCGTGCTGCACCTGGGCAACGGCGCCTCGGCGTCGGCGGTGCGCGGCGGGGTGTGCGTGGACACCACGATGGGCATGACCCCGCTGGAGGGCCTGGTGATGGGCACCCGCTCCGGGGACCTGGACCCGGGCGCGGTCTTCCACCTCGCGCGGGTCGCGGGCCTGGACACGGACGCGATCGACACCCTGCTGAACAAGAAGTCGGGCCTGCTGGGCCTGTGCGGGGACAACGACATGCGGGAGATCGGCCGCCGGATGGCCGAGGGCGACGCCGACGCCCGGCTCGCCTTCGACGTCTACGTGCACCGGCTGCGCCGCTACGTGGGCGCGTTCACCGCGGTGCTCGGCCGGGTCGACGTGATCGCCTTCACCGCGGGCGTCGGCGAGAACTCCGCGGCGGTGCGCGCGGCGGCGATGCGCGACCTGGAGAACCTCGGCGTGGTCATGGACCAGGTGCGCAACGCGGTCCGGGCCGCCGGCCCCCGGCTGGTTTCCGCGGACGGCTCGCCGGTGGCGGTCGCGGTGGTCCCCACCGACGAGGAGCTCGCGATCGCACGCGATACTTACGCCTTGGCGCAAGGTTGACATCCCGCAGCCGAGTGCAGCACCAGCCCGAACCCGGGCCGTAGCCCCGGCCCGTAGCCGTAGCCGTAGCCAGTGAGCAACCGGAACGACCCAGGACAGCAATCCAGAATTATTCCGGTGCGGAACAAACCGATAGGATATCGCCCATGCGCCGAGCCAAGATCGTCTGCACGTTGGGTCCCGCCGTCGACTCCTACGACCAGCTCAAGACGCTGGTCGAAGCCGGCATGAACGTCGCCCGCCTCAACTTCAGCCACGGCAGCCACGCCGAGCACGAGGCCCGCTACCAGCGGGTCCGCAAGGTGGCCGAGGAGACCGGGCGGGCGGTGGGCGTGCTGGCCGACCTCCAGGGCCCGAAGATCCGCCTCGGCACCTTCGCCGAGGGCCCGGTGGAGCTGGTGTCCGGCGACGAGTTCACCATCACCACCGAGGACGTCGAGGGCGACCGCTCGATCTGCGGCACCACGTACAAGGGCCTGCCCGGCGACGTCTCGCAGGGCGACCCGGTGCTGATCAACGACGGCAACGTGGCGCTGCGGGTGATCGAGGTCGAGGGCCCGCGGGTGCGCACCCTGGTCGTCGAGGGCGGCGTGGTCTCCGACCACAAGGGCATCAACCTGCCCGGCGCGGCCGTCAACGTGCCGGCGCTGTCCGAGAAGGACATCGCCGACCTGCGGTTCGCGCTGCGCATCGGCGTGGACATGGTCGCGCTGTCCTTCGTCCGGGACGCCAAGGACGTGCGGGACGTGCACCGGGTGATGGACGAGGAGGGCCGCCGGGTCCCGGTCATCGCCAAGGTGGAGAAGCCGCAGGCGGTGGAGAACATGGAGGACGTCGTCATGGCGTTCGACGCGGTGATGGTCGCGCGCGGCGACCTCGCCGTGGAGTACCCGCTGGAGCAGGTGCCGATGGTGCAGAAGCGGCTGGTCGAGCTGTGCCGCCGCAACGCCAAGCCGGTGATCGTGGCGACCCAGATGATGGAGTCGATGATCACCAACTCCCGGCCGACCCGCGCCGAGGCGTCCGACGTGGCCAACGCGATCCTGGACGGCGCGGACGCGGTGATGCTGTCCGCGGAGTCCTCGGTCGGCAAGTACCCGGTGGAGACGGTCAAGACGATGTCGCGCATCGTCGAGGCGGCCGAGGAGGAGCTGCTCTGCCGCGGCCTGCAGCCGCTGGCCCCGGGCAAGAAGCCGCGCACGCAGGGCGGCGCGGTGGCCCGCGCGGCGGCCGAGCTGGGCGACTTCCTGGACGCGAAGACGCTGGTGGCCTTCACCCAGTCCGGCGACACCGCGCGGCGGCTGGCCCGCTACCGGGTGCCGGAGCCGGTGGTGGCGTTCACCACGCAGGAGTCCACCCGCAACCAGCTCGCGCTGACCTGGGGCGTGGAGTGTTTCGTGGTCGAGCACGTGCAGACCACCGACGCGATGGTCGAGCTGGTGGACCGGGAGATGCTCAAGCGCTCGGAGTACGCCAAGGGCGACACGGTCATCATCACCGCCGGCTCCCCGCCCGGGGTCCCCGGCACCACCAACCTGGTGCGCGTCCACCACCTGGGCGACCTCAGCGCCTGACGCCCGGCGAACGCCGCGCGGCCCGTACCCCGGTGGGAGGGGGTACGGGCCGCGCGGTCGTGTGCGTGCGGGCGCCTCGGCGCCCGGCCCCGGCTCGTCCGGCTCAGGACTGGCCGGGCAGGACCTGCATGCCGGGCACGGTGAGGTTGCCGCCGAACTGCGCGGCCTGCTGCACCGTCACGTCGGTGAAGAACAGCTCGGGCAGGGTCAGCGGCGGCGGCGCCTTGGGCGTGAAGGTGATCGGGATCAGGCCGAGCAGGTTGCCGCTGAGCGACTCGGTGTACATCGTCACCGTGCCGCCCCGGATCGTCGAGGTCGAGCCGGGCCTGGCCTTGACCCAGGTGTGCCCGCCCTGCGGCTGGTCCACGATCTGCCACAGGTCGTCGATGTCGAGACCGCTCGCGGTGAACTTCAGCACGTCCTTGACCTGGCCGCTCCAGGTGCGCACCTGCACGATGCCGTCGTAGTTCAGGCCGTGCAGGGTCAGCTTGGAGCTCTTCAGCGTCCACGTCGCGTCCGGGAGCAGCGGGATGCCGCCCTCGGTCTTGGCGTCGGCGAGCGCCTTGGCGTCGTACGTCGGGCAGGGGTAGCCCTGCGAGCCGTCGGTGGGCGTCTGCGCGGCCTTGCCCGCGGCGTCCGAGGACGTCCCGGTGGCCTTGCCCGCGGCGTCCGTGAGGCCCTTGACGGTCTTGCCCACGGTGTCCGTGAGGTCCTTCGTCGCGTCCTTGCCGGTGCTGCCGCCGTCCTTGCTCTTCGAGCCCGTGGAGCCCGTGCCGGACGTCGAACCGGACGTCGAACCGGAGCTAGTCGACCCGGTGGGGGTCGGGTCGGGCTTGGGCGCGGAGGTGGTCGGCGCGGGCGTCGGGGACTGCGTGGTCGGCGTGGGCGTGGGCGTGGAGCCGCCGCCGTTGCCGGACAGGCCGCCCAGCAGCCCGCCGAGCAGGTTGCCCAGGCCCAGCGGGTCCAGCGGGTTCGTGGACGCGGTCGGGCTGGGCGTCGGCGACGCGCTCGGCGAGGCCGAGGGGCTCGCCTTCGGGGTGGCCTGCTGGGTCTTGGGCAGCGCCTTGGCGACCGGGTCGGTGACCGAGGGCGCGGACGCGGAGGGGCTGGTGGTCGGGGTCGGCGTGCCGCCGCCCGTGCCGCCGGCGGTGTCCTTGCCGCCCGCGGCGCCCTTGCCGGTGGCGCTCGGCGAGGCCGTCGGGGTGGGCGTCGCCTTCGCCTTCGCGCCGTCCGTGCCCGCCGCGTCCTTGCCGTCGGGCTGGGTGACGCACGGGCCGGGCTTGAAGGGGCTGCTGCTCTTGGGCATCTCGTCGGCCTGCGCGAAGTGCGGCGTGAAGCCCATGCCCATGAGCACCGCGGTGGGCATCGCGGCCAGCGCCACGGCCTTGCCGGCCGGGACGTGCAGCTTGGTCAGCAGCGACTTGCGGGGCGCGGCGTGGCGCGGCCCGGTGGGCGCGGCGTCACGGGACCCGGCGGCCGGCTGAGCCTCGTCACCCAGCACGGTGCCTCCCGTTCTCTTCTGTGGTCTCGTCTTCGGTGAGCGATCCTGCGTGCACCGGCTCGGGCTGTGCGTAGGGGTCGCCGGGCTGGGCGGGGATGCCGGACGCGTCCGCGCCCTTGTTCCCCTCGCCGGCCGGGACGCCGTCGGGCTGTTCCTGCTCCTCGTCCGCGCCGGGCTCCGCGGCCGCCGGGGCGCCGGGCGCCCACGACACCGCGAGCGCGCCGCCGATCAGCGCGAGCAGGAAGCCCATCAGGAAGCCGCCGAAGTTGGAGATCACCAGCGACACCAGCGCGAGCAGGATCGCGGCGACGCCGGCGAAGACCCGTACCGCGCTCTGGAACCACATGGTCAGGCCGAGCACGAACAGCAGCACGCCGATGATCAGCGAGCCGGAGCCCGCGGTCGTCGCCATCCGCACGGTCAACTGGCCGAGCGTCAGGTTCGCGTACGGGAAGTACGCGATCGGGACGCCAGCGATCAGTGTGAGCAGACCGGCCCAGAACGGCCGCTGCCAGCGCCAGTGGCGGAAGGCCAGGCGGATGTAGCGGGCGCGGGCGGTCAGTCCTGTCGACTCGGCGCTCATGGAAAACAGCTCCCTGGGACTGCAAGGTGGAGAGGGTCGTGACCCGGGCGAGCCGCATCCCGCGCGGCTCGCCCGAGGGCCACTTCAGGCGGTGCACTCAGGCGGCGCCCTAAGGGGCGGCGCCTAGTAGCACTCGACCCCGGCGCCGGAGCCCTTGTGCAGGCGCAGGCTGAGGCCGGCGAGCTTGAAGGTGCCCGCACTGGTGGCCCAGGCCCGCTGCTTCACGTCGGTCAGGTCGGCGGACTTCGCCTCCTGTGCGAAGGACGCGGCACCGCCGTGCTCGGTGTCCTTCGCGACCTGGTCCTCGACGGTCGCGTAGTTCGGGTCGGTCGCTCCGGCGGCGACACCGATGTTGATGTCGTTGAACGTGGCATCGGCGTCGAGCTGGTCGAGGTCGATGTACAGGTTCTTCGCCGTGACTTCCTTGCCGTTGTTGCCGGCCGTGAGCTTCAGCGTCACGTCACCGATGAACGGCGCGGGCACGACCACCGACTGGCACAGCCCGGTGATGGTGGCGTCGGTGAAGGCCGAGACGGCGACGGCCTTCGGGCCCTGGCCGCTGGGCACCACGACATTGCCGTACTGCACGAACCCATCGCCGTGCAGGGTCTTGGCCGTGACCTTGAACTGCTGCCCCGACACGCTGAACGACGCGGCGAGCGCGCCCTGCGCCAGCGCCACGCCTATCGCGGCGGTGGCCGCGACACTCGGCACCATGACGACGGCGAACCGCCGCCATCTGGTACCGCCACGAACGAGCGACTCCATAGTTCCTCCTTCTCGGACGTACATCTCCGACCGGGTTCGTTCGGGTCCGGCCTGGGATGGGAGAAGTGCTACGTCCTCGGGAAGGAGAGCGCCGCGAACCGGTGGGCCGTCCGTCCCTCAGGGGGATCTCCCCGGGACTCCCTGGGGAGTTGCGGACGGCTGCGTCCGAATCGTCGGCGATCACCCCCGAGCGACAACCACTGGCCACGCTCTCGCGCAACCTGCGGGACAGGCTCCATCCGGTTCCATCCGTATCCATCAGGTGGACGGAGACCCCCCTGTCCCGGGGCGTCGGCCGGTGACCGCGCACCCCCGCCCGGCGGGGACCCGGAGCCGCGGCGCCGACTGGCTGCCGGGCAGTGGCTACGGACCGAGCTTGGCCGATCGTGGTGCATTCGCGGCCGGTGCACAAGGGGTTCATTACTAGCGAGTAACGCAAGTGTGGCGTATTCATGATCGCCACGCGGAGTCACGTCACGCTGCGTAGTTGACGCGCGGGTAGGTAAATCAGGCATAAGGGTGGATGACCCGACAAATACGGGCGCTTCCTCTACCGCCAGTAACAGCGGTTTTTCATTGTCACGGTTTGATAAACCACGGCGGCAAGTCGCTAAATCTCCGAGTGCCCTCCGCGCGCCGCGGCGACCGCGGGGTGCGCGGAGGGCGGCCGCTCTCCACGGTCCGGCCGCCGCCGCGCCCCCGGTCGAACTGGTGTCAGAAAAGCACCCTGGCCAGCGCGGTCCGCGCGGCGGCCACCCGCGGGTCGTCGGGGCCGACCACCTCGAACAGTTCAAGCAGCCGCAGCCGCGCGGCGTCCCGGTCCTCGCCCGCGGTGCGCCGCACCACGTCCACCAGACGCCCGAACGCGTCCTCCACATGGCCGCCGACCAGATCGAGGTCGGCCGCGGCCAGTTGTGCCTGTACGTCACCGGGCGCGTTCGCGGCGGCCTGCCGGACCGCCTGCTGGTCGGCGTCCTGCACCCGGCGCAGCAGCTCGGCCTGGGCCAGGCCCAGCTTCGCCTCCACGTTCGCCGGCTCGTCCGCCAGCACGTTGCGGTACGCCTGGATCGCGCCGCCGAGGTCGCCGGAGTCCAGCGCCTCGTGCGCGGCGGACAGCGCCAGCTCCTGCGGGGTGGCCGGACGCGGCGGGGCGGCGGCGGGCGCGGGGGCCGCGCCCGGGTCGGTCTCGGCGCCGACGATGCCGAAGCGCTGCTCGGCGACGGCGATCAGCTGGTCGAGCACCTCGGTGATCTGGTCCTCGGGGGCCGCGCCCTGGAAGAGCGGCATCGCCTGCCCGGCCAGCACCGCGAAGACCGCCGGCACGCCCTGCACGCCGAACTGCTGGAAGAGCATCTGGTTGGCGTAGACCTCGGCGGTGGCCAGCACGAAGCGGCCGCGGTACTGCCCGGCCAGCCGCTCCAGCGTCGCGTTGAGCTGCTTGCTCTGCTCGGCCTGGTCGGCCCAGAAGCTGATGACGACCGGGACCTCGGCCGAGCGCTGCAGGACGTCGGTCTCGAAGGTGGCCTCGGACACCTCGACGACCAGCGGCGCTCCGGAGGCCGCGGCGTCCGCGCCGCCCTCCTGCCGCTGCGCCCTGGCCTGCTCCGCCTTGGCCTTGGCCTCCCCGGCCGCCTTCACCGCGGCGAGGTCGACCACACCGCTCATGGACATGTTGCGTGGCTGCATGAGGCCAATCCTCCCCCCTCGCCGGGCAAACCGTGAACAGACCCGGAAACCCCGCCGGATTGCGGGATCAGGACCGGCCACGGTGCTGGTCGTCGCCGTGCCGGCGGTGGCGCCGCCGTACGGGAGTGCGTGCGCCGTACGCGCGCGGTGGGCGCGTCGTACGGGTGGTGCGGGCGCGGAACCCCTGTCCGCGCGGGTGGTTGCCGCTCGTCGGTGCGGCGAGCGTTTCGCTACGACTCGTAGCGTAACTCCACGGGAGCCGCCGCCGGCGGGCGCGCCGTGTGAAACGGATCACTTCGCCGGGATACTTACCGGCCGGTATGGTCCGCCGTATGTGCGCCCTCCCCTCCGGCAAACGCACCGGCCGCCCGCGAAGTGCCGCCGCGGACGAGGCGATTCTCGGCGCGACCCGCGCGGCGCTGGCCGAGCTGGGCTGGGGCCGGCTGACCCTGGGGGACGTCGCGGCCCGCGCGGGGGTGGCCAAGACGACCCTCTACCGGCGCTGGCCGGGGAAGAACGAGCTGGTCGTGGACGCGGTCGCGGCGTTGTTCGAGGAGGAGCTCGACGTGCCCGACCGCGGCGGGCTGGAGGCCGACATCCAGGGCGTGGTGCTGCGCTTCGCCGAGCTGATCAGCCGGCCGGAGACCAAGACCGCGTTGATGGCGGTGGTCGCCGAGGCCACCCTCGACGAGGCGCTGCGGCGGCGGATCAGGGCGGCGATCGTGGACCGGCAGAAGCGGCTGGTGCTGATCGGGCGCGAGCGCGCGCAGGCGCGCGGGGAGCTGCCGCCGGACGACGGCTCCGCGCCGGCCCGCGACGACCTGATCTTCGACGTGATCGCGGGCGCGGTGGTGCACCGGGTGATGGTCAGCTCGGAGCCGGTGGACGCGGAGTGGGCCGAGCGGCTGGCCCGGCTGCTGGTCCGCGGCCTGCCGGGCCTGGCCTGACCGCGCCGGCCCGGCCGACCGGGCCTGCCGGGCCGGTGCGCCGCGCCGGAGCCGCCGCGCCTGGGCCGGAGCCGGCCGTCCGTCCCCGTACGGCGGTACGGGGACGGCGCGCGGTTCAGGCTCCCGGTGCGTCCGCCTGGGCGGGCGCCTCCGGCTGGACGCCGGCCACGAAGTGGTCGAACTCCCCCGCCTTGACGCCCTTGACGAACGCCTCCCACTTGGCGGGAGTGGTGACGGCGACCACGTCCGGCTGTTCCGTCTCGCGGATGTAGATCATCCCGTCGTCGCCGACGGTCGCTTCGAGGGACACGGTTCCTTCCTCGTTCCTTCCTCGCGGGACCGGTGGGCCTGTACGAGGGTACGAGGTCGGGCGCCGCGGCCCGGGGCGCGCGGCAGCCGGTCCGGGCCCGAACCGGGCAGGCCGGGACGGCGAGCGGGCGCAGAGCTGGGCGCCCCCGGGAACGGACCCGGAACGGGGCGTCCTCAGAACCGGGCGGGCTCGGTGTAGCTCCCCCACTCCTCGCGCAGCACGCCGCAGATCTCGCCGAGGGTGGCCTCCGCGCGCACCGCGTCCAGCATCGGCGCGATCATGTTGCCGCCGTCGCGGGCGGCGGCGAGCATCGCGTCGAGCGCGGAGCGGACCGCGGCGTCGTCGCGCTCGGCGCGGCGGTCGGCCAGCACCCGCACCTGCTCGCGCTCGACCTCGTGGCCCACCCGCAGGATCTCCAGGTCGCCGGTGACCGAGCCGGTGTGCCGGTTGACGCCGACCACGCCCTTCTCGCCCTTCTCCAGCGCCTGCTGGTAGCGGAACGCCGACTCGGCGATCTCGCCGGTGAACCAGCCGTCCTCGATGCCGCGCAGGATGCCCGAGGTGATCGGGCCGATCGGGTGCTCGCCGCTCGGCACCGCCCGGGCGCCCATCTCCCTGATCCGGTCGAAGACCTTCTCGGCGTCCGCCTCGATGCGGTCGGTGAGCGCCTCCACGTACCAGGAGCCGCCGAGCGGGTCGGCGACGTTGGCGACGCCGGTCTCCTCCATCAGCACCTGCTGGGTGCGCAGCGCGATCTCCGCGGCCTGCTCGCTGGGCAGCGCCAGCGTCTCGTCCAGCGCGTTGGTGTGCAGCGAGTTGGTGCCGCCGAGCACCGCGGACAGCGCCTCGACGGCGGTGCGCACCACGTTGTTGTACGGCTGCTGGGCGGTCAGCGACACCCCGGCGGTCTGGGTGTGGAAGCGCAGCCACTGGGCCTTGTCGGTCCGCGCGCCGTAGACGTCGCGCAGCCAGCGGGCCCAGATCCGGCGGGCGGCGCGGAACTTGGCGATCTCCTCGAAGAAGTCCAGGTGGGCGTCGAAGAAGAAGGACAGGCCCGGCGCGAAGGCGTCCACGTCGAGACCGCGGCTCAACCCCAGCTCCACGTAGCCGAAGCCGTCGGCGAGGGTGTACGCCAGCTCCTGCGCGGCCGTCGCGCCGGCCTCGCGGATGTGGTAGCCGGAGACCGACAGCGGCTTGTACGCGGGGATCGAGGCGGCGCAGTGCTCCATCAGGTCGCCGATCAGCCGCAGGTGGGGCTCGGGCGCGAAGAGCCACTCCTTCTGCGCGATGTACTCCTTGAAGATGTCGGTCTGCAGCGTGCCGTTGAGCACCGCGGGGTCGACGCCCTGGCGC
Organism: Streptomyces sp. IBSBF 3018; assembly: GCA_050613715.1. Lineage (GTDB taxonomy): Bacteria > Actinomycetota > Actinomycetes > Streptomycetales > Streptomycetaceae > Actinacidiphila. The sequence goes on along the minus strand of JAJSZB010000112.1, from coordinate 1,607 downwards.
TCGGCGGCCACCAGGTACATGCAGAAGACCGGGACGGCCGGTCCCGAGATGGTCATCGACGTGGTCACGTCGCCGAGCGGGATGTCCTGGAACAGGACCTCCATGTCGGCGGCGGAGTCCACGGCGACGCCGCAGTGGCCGACCTCGCCGAGCGAGCGCGGGTCGTCGGAGTCGCGGCCCATCAGCGTGGGCATGTCGAAGGCCACGGAGAGCCCGCCGCCGCCGGCCGCCAGGATCATCTTGTAGCGCTCGTTGGTCTGCCGCGCGTTGCCGAAGCCGGCGAACTGGCGGATGGTCCAGGTGCGGCCGCGGTAGCCGGTGGCGTGCAGACCGCGGGTGAAGGGGTACTCCCCCGGCCAGCCGATCCGCTCGAAGCCGGGCACGTCCGCGCCGGGCGGCGGGCCGTAGACCGGTTCGACGGGATCACCCGAGAGCGTGCTGAAGTCCGCGTCGCGGGTGCGCGCGGAGTCGTAGCGAGCCTGCCAGCGCTGGCGGCCTTCCTCGATGCCATGGGCGTCCATACCCTCGAATTTACTTGGACGTCCTAGTAAATGTCGATGGGAAGACGGCCCACCGGGTGGTGAGCCGGGTCTCACCCGGGGTGATCAGACGTTCACGGGCTCGGGCTTCTCCGCGCGGACCACATTCGGGGCCAGCTCACGGGTGACGCGGCGCTCCACGAAGAACGCGGCGGTCGGGACGGTGCCCGCGAGCAGCACCCAGGCCATCCGGCCGATCGGCCACTTCGCCTTGGAGCACAGGTCGAAGGCGAAGATCAGGTACACGACGTACAGCCAGCCGTGGGCGAAGCCCACCGCGGTGGTGAAGGTGCCCGCGCCATTGATGTCGAGGGCGTATTTCGCGATGACGCCGAGGGTGAGCGCGATCAGCAGCACGCCCGTCACGTAGGCCATCACCCGGTAGCGGGTCAGCACGCTGGATTTCATGGCATCGAGGGTATCCCTCGCGAAACACGGCGCCCGACCCGGGTGCGGGGGCCCGCACGGGCTGGGCGCCGGGGCCCGGAGCGGGCCGGGTCACTCCTCGAAGTCGCCGGCGGCTATCCGCAGCGGCCGCAGCAGCGCGAAGATCTCGCCGCACTCCTCGTCGTCGTAGACGCCCAGGCCGAAGTCCATGGCCATCAGGTCGCGGGTGGCGTGCTCGACCACCTCGCGGCCGCGGTCGGTGATGGAGGCGAGGGTGCCGCGGCCGTCGTTGGGATTGGGCCGGCGCACCACGAACCCGGCGGCCACCAGCCGGTCCACGGTGTTGGTCACCGAGGTCGGGTGCACCATGAGCCGCTCGCCGATCTTGGACATCGGCAGTTCGCCGGCCTTGGCGAAGGTCAGCAGCACCAGCGCCTCGTACCGCGCGAAGGTCAGCCCGTACGGCTTGACCACCGCGTCGACCTGTCCGAGCAGGATCTGCTGGGCCCGCATGATCGACGTGATGGCGCTCATCGACGGCACCCCGCCCCAGTGCCGCTTCCACAGTTCGTCGGCGCGCGCGATCGGATCGAAGGGCAGACTCAGGGGCTTCGGCACGCCCCGAGCCTACCCGCCGGTCACATACCGGGCCCACCCGTCTCGCCCAATGAGAGCCTCCCG
>JAJSZB010000111.1:0-18604 GCA_050613715.1 Streptomyces sp. IBSBF 3018 | reverse complement strand
GAGCCCGGCGCCGGGCTCCCCCGCGGCTTCCCGCCCGGACGTGGGCGTGGCCGGGCGTTCCGGCGGTGGCGCGACGTAGGGCGCGTTCGGAACCGGCACGGACCCCGGCGGCGGAGCCGGCGCGTCCACGGACACGGGCGGGGCAGGGCGCGGCATCGGGCCCGCGGTGAGGCGGATCGGGCCGTCCGGACCGAAGTCGGCCGGGAGCGGCCCGATGTGGTCGAAGATCTCGACCGGCTCCTCGTCGGGCTCCGGGTCCGGCAGGAGTTCGAGCGCCGCGCCCAGCGCCTTGCGCGCGCCGTTCGCGGTGCGGAAGCGGGCGAGCGGATCGGGCTGGAGCAGCCCGCCGATGACCTGCCACAGCGGTTCGGGCACGCCCTGGGGCGCGGAGGGCGTGCCGACCGCTCGGTAGCGTTCGACGATCGCCCGCGCGTCCGGCTTGCTGCCGCTGAGCAGGTAGAGCGCGACGAGCCCGACCGCGTACAGGTCGGCGGTGAAGTCCGGCTCGGCGCCCTCCAGTTGCTCGGGCGCGAAGTAACCGGGCGTGCCGACCACGTAGTTGGTCTCGGTGAGCCGGGCCTCGCCCTTGCGCATGGCGATGCCGAAGTCCGACAGCCGGATGTGCGGGGTGCCGGTGCCGGTGGCCTCCAGCAGGATGTTCGCGGGCTTGATGTCGCGGTGGATGACGCCCTCGGCGTGCACGGCGGTCAGCCCGGCGAGCAACTGGCCGAGCAGCAGGGCCACATAGCGCGGCGGCAGCGGCCCGTAGTCGCCGATCAGGTGGGAGAGGGAGCCGCCGCGGACCAGGCCCATGGTGAACAGCACCCGGTCGTCGTCGGCCGCCCAGCTCTCGGGCGCCAGCACGTGCGGGTGGTCGATGCGCAGCGCCTGCTCGCGGACGAAGCGCAACAGGGCGTGAGCGTCGACCTGTTGGAGCACCTTGGCGGCGACGTAGCGGCGCCTGCGGTGGTCCCAGGCGCGCCACACCGCGCCGACGCCGCCGCGGCCGATCGGGTCCACCAGCTCGTAGCGGCCCGCGAAGATCTCGCCCATCTGCCGCCGCCCCCTCGTATCACTCGCCTCGTCCGGTCGGGTTCCGTCCCGGCGCTTTCCGTCCCAGTACGTTCCGTTCCGGTGCGTACAGCCCTGCCGCGGTCAGTCCTGGTGCGCCTTGTAGTGGTCGAGGGCGTCGCCGGTCCGACCCGTGCCGTAGACACGGAGGAACTCTGCCAGCTCCGGGTGGGAGGGCGCGAGGGCGCGGGCGGCGTCGGCGATCTCGTCGGCGGCGGCCACCGAGCGCAGCACGGTCTGGATGCCGTGCACGACCTCGCGCGGGGAGGCCGCGGCGGCGGTGCGGCGGGAGGTGGAGGAGGACGGGACGCCGGTCGAGGAGCCGGAGTGCGTGGTGCTCAGCACGGAGGTGCCCGCGGCAGTCCTGATCCGCTCCATCCGGGCGGCGGCCTCGGCCTGGCCGGTGGTCCCGTCTGCGACCTCCCAGGACAGCTGCTGCAGCATCTGGAGACGCTGGACCACGGCGGGGTTGCCGATCTTCGCGCGCTGGCCGCTCATCAGCTGGCTCAGCATCGGCGCGGACAGGCCCAGCACCTGGGCGAGGCTGGCCTGGTTGCCCAGGCCCAGGCCGTCGATCAGCCGCCGGAACAGCTCGCCCAGCGGCTCCCCGTACCAGGTGCGCTGCAGCTCGACCGCCTCGCGCGTCCGGTCCCGGGCATCCCGGCCGTCCCCCGCGTCCCCCGTACTCATGCGTCATCCCCTTTGCGCCCGCGAAACCGCAAACCATCCTACGGACCCGCGACACCGGCTCGGCCCACCCCGCCGGACCCGGTACGCTGTTGCCACGAGGGGCCTTAGCTCAGTTGGTAGAGCGCTGCCTTTGCAAGGCAGATGTCAGGAGTTCGAATCTCCTAGGCTCCACTTTCTCCTCCACGTCCCATCCTCCGCGCCCATTCTCCGCAGCCCGGCGGTCCTCCGCCCGGACGTGGGCGTGGACGTGGGTGGAATGTGACGCCGCGTCGGTACGCGGCACGCCGCCGGGGATCAGGGTCCTGTCCGTGGCGTCGTCTGCGCGGGGCTGCCGGCGGGAGTCCCGGGTCAGAGGTTGGCGTAGCCGGGGACGGTGGACTTGATGCGGGCGAGTTCGCGGGGGTCGGAGACGCCCTGGTGGTCGGGGCGGGGGGTGTACGGGGTCTCCAGGGTGCGGGCCTCCTCGTCGGTGAGGGTGAGGTCGAGGGAGGCCACCGCGTCGTCGATCTGGCCGGTGGTGCGGGCGCCGACGATCGGGGCCGCGACCACGGGGTTGCGGCGCAGCCACGCCAGGGCGACCTGGGCGCGGGGGACGCCGCGGGCCTCGGCCACGGCGCCGACCGCGTCCACGATCCGCCGGTCGGCGGCCGCGTCGGCGTAGAGCATGTCGGCGTAGGAGCCGTCGGTGGCGGCGCGGTCGCCGGCGTTCGCGCGGTCGAAGGGGCGGGCGAGGCGGCCGCGGGCCAGCGGGCTCCACACCATCGTCGCCACGCCCTCGTCCGCGCACAGCGGGAGCATCTCGCGCTCCTCCTCGCGGGCCAGCAGGTTGTAGTGGTCCTGGAGGGTGACGAACCGGCTCCAGCCGTGCCGCTCCTGCAGGTGCAGCGCCTTCGCGAACTGCCAGGCGTGCATCGAGGACGCGCCGAGGTAGCGGGCCTTGCCGGCCTTCACCACGTCGTGCAGCGCTTCGAGGGTCTCCTCCAGCGGGGTCGTGCTGTCGAGCCGGTGGATCATGTAGACGTCGACGTGGTCGGTGCCCAGACGGCGCAGGCTGTTGTCGATCTCGCTCATGATCGCCTTGCGGGACAGGCCGCCGCCGTTGGGCCGGCCGGGGCGCATCTCGTGGCGGACCTTGGTGGCGATGACGACGTCGTCGCGGTTCGCGTAGTCCTTCAGGGCCCGGCCGAGGATCTCCTCGCTGGAGCCGTAGGAGTACAGGTTGGCGGTGTCGAAGAAGTTGACGCCCGCTTCGAACGCGTGCCTGATCAGCGGGCGGCTGGCCGCCTCGTCCAGCGACCAGACGGGGTGGCCGCGGTCCGGCTCGCCGTAGGTCATGGCGCCGATGGCGACGGGGGACACGTCCAGGCCGGTGTGGCCGAGCTTGATGTAACGCAACGGACAGCTCCTAGAATGGGGAACGAGAGCAAGCGGAGAACTCTCCGCCTGGCCTTGCCCACGCTAACGGAGAATTCTCCGCTTAGCAATCGAGGGGCGGGCGAGGGGTTGTCCGTGGGTTCGTCGTGTGCCCATGTGCCCATGTGCCCGTGTGTTCGTGTGCCCGCACGTCAGGAGGACTTATGGTCGACGCCGCGCAGTCGCGGCCGCAGTCGCAGGCGCAGCCGCCGTCGCAGTCGCGGCCCGAGCAGCAGCGCTCCGACGCGCTCAAGAACCGCGAGGCGATCCTCCAGGTCGCCCACGAGGCGCTCGCCGAGTCCCCCGACGCCTCGCTCAACTCGATCGCCAAGCGCGCGGGCGTCGGCGCCGGCACCCTCTACCGGCACTTCCCGACCCGTGAGGCGCTGATCCTGGAGGTGCACCGGCACGACGTGGAGCGCCTGGTCGCCTCCGTGACCGACGTCCTCGCCGCCCATGACGACGCGCCGCTGGACGCGCTGCGGGCCTGGTTCACCACGCTCGCCGGGTACGTGCGGATCAAGCACGGCCTCGGCGAGGCCCTGCACTCCGCCGCCGCGCAGGAGGTCGTCAGCGCCTCCTGGCCGGCGGTCACCGCCGCCGTCGCCCGGCTCCTCGACGCGTGCGAACGGGCCGGCGAGGTGCGGGCGGGCATCGACCCGGTCGACGTGATCATGCTGCTGAGCTGCCTGTGGCGTACGCCCGCGACGCCGGAGGGGGCGGTGCAGGCGGACCGGCTGCTGGAGCTGGCGATCGACGGCTTCCGCCCGTAGGTTCCCGGGTTCCGGCCCGTAGGCCCGCGGGTCTCGCCTGCTGGGTCTGGGTCCCGCCCGCTGATCCCGCGGGTTCCGCCCACTGGCTCCGCGCTGGGCGCCCGGGGCCGGAGGGGGCTGCCTTGTCGCTCCGACTACCGTACGCATAGAGTCGGTCACCAGGCGTTCGAGCCGGTCGTTACCGCACCTGGGGTTCGATCCGACGCCGGGTGATCCGGAGCAGGTGCGCGCGCTGGCGCGCAGTCTGGGCGACCTGCACGGCGATCTGACCACGACGGTGAACGAGCTGGACCGGCTGGACACCGGCGCGTGGAAGGGCGAGGCGGCGAAGGCGTTCGTCGCGCACGTCGACCACGACGTCACGCCGCTGATCCGGAAGGCGCACACGTCGTTCGGCCGGGCGTCGACCGCGCTGGCCCGCTGGGCCGAGCAGCTCGTCGGCTTCCAGGCCGAGGCGGCCGCGCTGGAGCGGGAGGCCGCGGCCAAGCAGGGCACGCTCGACCAGGCCAGGAACGCGGCCGGGCTGCCGCCGGACGTTCCCGGGCGCCCGCAGCCGCAGCCGGAGGCGTCGCCGGACCCGGGCGCGGGGGACGAGAGGGACGCGGGGGCGGCTGCGCAGGCCCGGTCCGAGGCCGCGGCCGCCGCCGCGAAGGAGCGGGCGGTGACCGCGGCGGGCGACGCCCTGGACGCCGTACGCCGCCGGGCCCGCGAACTGCACGACCGCTACGCCCGGGCGGCCGGCGCCGTCAGCCACGACCTCGACAAGGCCGGCGACATCGCCCCGGACAAGCCCGGCCTGTTCCACCGCATCGCCCACGCCGTGGAAGGCGCCTGGAACGACGCGGTGCGGTGGGTCGAGGACCACGCCGAGCTGATCAAGATGCTCGGCGACATGCTCAGCGCGCTGACCGGCATCCTCGCGGCCATCGCGATCTTCACGGCGCCCTTCGAGCCGGTCGGCGCGATCTTCGCCGGCGCGGCCCTCGTCGCGGGCGCGGCCACCCTGGCCACCCACCTGGTCGCCATGGCGGCGGGCGCGGACGTGAGCTGGGTGACGCTCGGCTTCGACGTGCTGGGGGTGTTGCCGGGGATCGGGGGGTTCACGAAGGGGGCGAAGATCGCGAACCTCGGCAAAATGACCGATGCCGAGGCGTGGACGGTGGCGCGTGGCATCACGGAAGCCGACGGCCGGCTGAGCGGCGACGTCGTGAAGGCGAAGAAATACGTCTTCTTCGGTCCGTCGAAACCGCCCGAGGTCTTCGCGAAGGGCAGCGGTCTGGTGGGCAGGGGGCGCGCCGCCGTCGAGGGCGCGATCCAGTTCGAGCGTGACAACCAACTCGTGGGCACCAAAGCCGTCAACACCGTGCTCAAGATCGCGGGACGCGAACCCATGGAGGCGCTGACGCGGGCCACACGTCTCGTCGACGGCACCGCCAAGGTCGCCGGCAAGATTCCGGCAGCTCTGGAGATCAGGAGCGACGTGAAGGTCTTCGACAAGGAGCATCCACAGGCGGCGCAGGACATCAAGACGGCGGCGAAGGCGCTGGCTTGGGTGGTCTCGGAGGGACCCGGGTGAGCAGGGCGACGGAGAACGTTCCGCCTTTGTCGTTCTCGGTTCCCGAGGGCTTCCACGAACTGCCCATCGACACGGCGGGTGACGCACGCGAGGACGCCGTGGCGGAACTGGTTCAAGGGGTGTATCCCCAGGGGAGCCCGGACCTGTGGAAGGGCGTCGCGCCGTTGTTCGCGAGCGCCACTGAAGCGATGGCCGGCGCGGACCTCACCTTCGCCGCGGTCGGACTCTTCGGCGACGGCGCCGAGGGGGTCGCGCAGTGCGCGCTGACCCTGGCGGTGGCGCCGTCGAACCATCCCACCGCAGAGGCCGCGGCGCACGGCATCCGCGAGATCCTGGCCCGTACGTCCACCGTCGAGGCCCAGTACGTGGACCTGCCGTGCGGACCGGCGGCGACGGGAATCTCGATCAGCGAGGTCACGTACGACGGCCGGTACACCACCACCGGCGAGCCGGCCACTGTGCGGATGGGCCGCCTCCAGGCGTACGTGCCGTTCCCGACCGGCCCCTATATGGCGGTGCTCACACTGGACACGCCGGCCATGGACTGCTGGGAGAACTTCGCGGTGATGATGGGGTCCGTGCTCACGGGCTTGGAGTTCCCGCTAGTCGCCGAGGCGGTCGCCGACGCCGCAGGGCGGTCACGGTGATTCGACCTGCGGTGCGGACACGAACGTCTTCAGCACGCTCATGAACCTGATGTACGTCGAACTGGTCAGAGGAACGCGGGTCGGCTTTCCCTTGACCGTCGTCGTGGCGAAGTGCTCGTCCCTCTCCTGAACCCAGGAGTCTTTGTCCTCGACGCACTGGACGAGGACCCACGAGCCGTCGATGAACGAGATCTTCACGTGGACCCGATGACCCGTGCCGACTTCCTCGACATCCTGGCGCTCGACGGTCCAGAGCAACCCGCCTGACGCGGGGTCCGTGAACAGCAACCTCCTGTCCGTCATGTGGAGGACCACACGGGGCTTGGCCCTGTTCCGCCCGGGGTCCAACTGCCAGGGCGCGCCGAAGGCGATGGTGCCCGGGTCCGCGCTGAGCACCTGGTAGTCCTCGCGTTCGTCCACGTCCTCCGCGGGAACGTCCCCGGCGCTGACGAGACCCTCGACGACGGCGGCAACGGCGGTGCCCGCGATCCAGGCCCCGCCCAGCAGTCGCGCCTTCGCCGAGCCCTTCGCCGGGGGCTCGCCCGGCGTCCTGCTCGGGGGCCAGCCGGGGAGGTGAGCGGAGATGTCCCGGCCCTGGAAGTCGCGGAAGGAGCGGAAACCCCACACCCGCTTGTACGAGCCGCTCGGGAACTGCACCGCGCCGTTCGCGATCAGCGTCTCCCCCGGCTCCAGCGTCACGTCCAGCTTGTGCCCCATCGCCGCGTCCCCTCCCAGGTGGCCGACTGCCGGTCGAGCGTTGCTGTAGCGAGCTGCTTGCGCAAGGTTACCGCGCTGCGGGTGGGCGACGCGGGTCGTGGGCGCAGGGGGGGGAGTCGAGGTCGGGGTCGGCGGCGGGGAGTGTTTCACGTGAAACATCGCCGTATGCCCTGTCCGTACCGTCGCTCATAACCCGCCCGCACCCGCGTACGCGCTCGGGTCCGTGCCGCCGCTCCCGCCCGGCGGATCGGCCGCGCGCATGCCGAGGGCGGGTCACCCGGGAGTACCCGGGCGGCCCGCCCTCGCAGTGGCGCCGACGCCGCGGCGGGCGCCGCGTGGGCGACGCCCGCCGCGTGTGCGGCCGGGAAGGCGCCGCGTCAGCGGTCCTCGTCGTCCCGCTGGTCCGCGTCCGCCTGCTTCGCCTCGACCTCGGGGTCCAGGTCCCCGCCGACCGAGCCGTCCACGCGGTCCACCTTCGGGCCGGAGCCGTTGAGCGAGGCGGAGCCCTCGTCCAGCGGGTCCACGACGGTCAGCGTGCTGCCCGGGCCCACCCGGTCGTCGACCTCGGTGGCCTCCGCGGGCTCCACCAGCCAGTCCGGGCTGGTCTGCTTGCTCCACCACTTGTACGCGGCGAACACCGCGCCGCCGGCGAGCCCCGCGACCACCAGGGTCCGCATGACCCGGCCGGCCTGCCGGCGCCTGGCCCGCTGCCGGACCAGCCGCTCGATCTCCGCGGCGGTCACCCGGCCGCGCAGCGCCTGGATCGCCGCGGCGCCGCGCACCGCGATCTCGTCCCTGGCCGGCACCGCGACCGCCATCGTGGAGGCCACGGCGGCGCCGACCTTGGGCGCGGTGAAGTCGGCCGCGGTCCGCGCGCCCTCCTTCGTACGGCGGGCGGCGGTCTCCACCGCGTCGGCCGCCTTGGGCGGCACGGCCGCCCACACCTGCTCACGCGCCTGACCGACCCTGGGGGCCAGCCGCGCGTCGTACTTCTCCCTGGCGAGTGCGCCGGCCTGCCTGCCGTACGTACCGGCCTGGCGGCCGTACTGCACGGCGTTCTCCTTGGCCGTGCTCGCGTACGGGGCCGCCACCTCCGCGGCGTGCCGCACGCTGTCCTTCGTCACGTCGGCCGCGTGGCGCACGCTGTCGATGCGGGTCACAGGAACCTCCTCCTCGGTGGCGTACGGTTTTCGCCTTTCCACCCGGTTCGACATCATGCCCGTCACCGGGGTCCGCGGCATGCGCGGCGGGGCATCCGGGTCAGCGGCCCCCCGCCGAACCGCGTCCGCGCACGCGGTTCGGGAGCAGTTCGGGGGGAAGGCGGCGGCGGCCCGACGCGGCGTGCGAGGATTTGTCCTCAGCAACTTCCGACGAGGCCGAGGCGGACCTCACCGGTGCGAGGGAAGGCAGATCGTGGCCGAGCAGCTCTACGCGACCCTGAAGACCAACCGCGGCGACATCGTGGTGCGGCTGCTGCCGAACCACGCCCCGAAGACCGTGGCGAACTTCGTCGGGCTCGCCGAGGGCACCCGTGAGTGGACCGACCCGCGCACCGGCAGCCCGACGAGCGCGCGGCTCTACGACGGCACGGTGTTCCACCGGGTGATCTCCGGCTTCATGATCCAGGGCGGCGACCCGCTCGGGAACGGCACCGGCGGCCCCGGCTACGAGTTCGCCGACGAGTTCCACCCGGACCTGGCCTTCGACCGCCCCTACCTGCTGGCGATGGCCAACGCCGGCCCGGGCACCAACGGCTCGCAGTTCTTCATCACGGTCGCCCCGACCACCTGGCTGACCCGCAAGCACACCATCTTCGGCGAGGTCGCCGACGACGCCAGCAAGAAGGTGGTGGACGCGGTCATCGGCACGCCGACCAACCCGCGCACCGACCGCCCGCTGGAGGACGTGGTGATCGAGACGGTCGTCATCGAAAAGCGCTGAAAAACGCTGAGAAGAGCCGAGGAACGCCGGGGATCGCCGGGAACGCGGGGGGCGACCCCGGTGTGCCCGCCCGACGGGAACACCGCGCCCCGCCCGGACGTATGACGGTCGGGGCGGAAACCGTACAGCCGGCGCACAGGCCGCGGGCGTCGTCAGGGAGAAGGCTTCGATGGATCAGCAGCAGGCGGTCACCTGCTACCGGCACCCGGACCGGGAGACGGGCATCCGCTGCACCCGCTGCAACCGACCGATCTGCCCGGACTGCATGGTCGACGCATCGGTGGGCTTCCAGTGCCGCGAGTGCGTCAACGCGCAGAGCAGCGGTCATGTGCAGCCGCGCACCATCGCGGGCGGCACCGTCGCCGCCGACCCCTTCCTGGTCACCAAGATCCTCATCGGGCTGAACATCGCGGTGTTCATCCTGGTCAGGACGGTCGGCTACCGGCTGGTGGACGATCTGGGGCTGTACGCGATCTGCGGACGCGACTTCGACGGGCAGCAGCGGTGCATCGGCGTCGCGCAGGGCGCCGACCAGTGGTACCGCCTGGTGACCTCGGCGTTCCTGCACTGGGAGTACTGGCACATCGGCTTCAACATGCTGTCGCTGTGGTGGATCGGCGCGCCGCTGGAGCAGCGGCTGGGCCGCTCGCGCTATCTGGCGCTGTACTTCGTCTCCGCGATCGGCGGCAGCGCGGTGGCGCTGCTGCTGTCCGCGGACGGGCTCACCCTCGGCGCCTCGGGCGCGATCTTCGGCCTCTTCGGCGCGACCGCCGTCTACATGCGGCGGATGAACTACGACATGCGCCCGGTGATGATCCTGCTGGGGCTGAACATCTTCTTCAGCTTCACCTGGCCGAACGTCAGCTGGGAGGGCCACCTCGGCGGGCTCGTCTCCGGGACGCTGGTGGCGATAGGCATCCTCTACGCGCCGCGTGAGCGCCGCACGCTGATCCAGTGGGGGACGTGCGCGGGGGTGCTGGTGCTGTCGCTGGCCGTCGCGGGAATCGCTGTGGCACAGGTCACTCCCTGACCCGTCGCGCCCCCGTGCCCCCTGGCGTTGATCACACGTTATCCACAGCGTGACAGTCGGATCCGTCATGTTGTGCACAGCAGGTGGGAACGGCTGTGCGGAGGGTCACCGGTCCGGGTTTGTCCTGCAAGATCACGGCAAGGACGACGAAAAAGACCGGTGGCCGCGGGGGGCCACCGGTCGTACCGGCGTCAACCTCGTAGAGGTTATCCACAGATCTTCCGACCTTTTCCCCACTGTGGATACCGCTGTGGATAACCCTGTGGACAAGTCGGTGGACAGCCTGTGGACCGGCGTGCGGGGGGCTACTTCCACTGCGTGGAGACGACGAACCCGCCCGCGATGAAGCCGAAGCCGATGACGATGTTCCAGTTGCCCAGCGGGTCCACCGGCAGGCTGCCCTGGGTCACGTAGAACAGCACGATCCAGGCCAGACCGACGATGAAGAACGCCAGCATCAGGGGCGCCACCCAGCTGCGGTTGCCCAGCTTTATGGCGGTGGCGTTCTTCGCCGGGGGCGGGGTGAAGTCCGCCTTCTTGCGAATCCGTGACTTCGGCACGAGGGGTTCTCCTGTCGATGCGCGCTACTACCGCTTCCGGGCGTCGGTTAGCGTAGGGGCTACTCGGGCTGTCAAGGAGACAGGGTATTTGGTGACCGGAACCGGTGGCACCTCCCCCACCCCTTCTTCCTCCCGTTCTGTTCATCGCACGGTAGTCCTGCGAGTGCTCAGTGCGGGAGTCTTCGCGCTGGCCGGACTCATCTTCTGGACGAGTTTCGACACCGCCAAGGGCGTCGACATCCGCAGCGACGACCCGCTGCCCAAGCTCTCGGACAACGTGCGGGCCAAGAACAGCCGCAACGCGAAGCTGGACGCCGAGGTCGCGGCCGAGCGGCGGGAGGTCGACGAACTGGCCGGTCGCGGCAGCGGGCTCAGCCCCGCCGAGCGCGCCCGGCTGGCCGCGCTGGACAAGGCGGCCGGCACCGCGCCGCTGACCGGCCCGGCCCTGGAGGTCACCCTCGACGACGCCCCGCCGAACGCGGTGCCGCTGGAGCCCGGCGTCCCCGACCCGCAGCCGAACGACCTGGTCATCCACCAGCAGGACCTCCAGGCCGTGGTCAACGCGCTGTGGCAGGGCGGCGCCGACGGCATCCGCGTCATGGACCAGCGGCTGATCTCCACCAGCGCGGTCCGCTGCGTCGGCAACACCCTGATCCTCCAGGGCCGCGTCTACTCGCCGCCCTACCGGATCACCGCCGTGGGGGACCAGGACAAACTACGCAGGGCCGTCGCGGACAGCCCCGCGATCCAGAACTACCTCCAGTACGTCCAGGCGTACGGGCTCGGCTGGAAGGTCTCCGCACCCGGCAAGGTCACCCTGCCGGGCTACTCGGGGTCGGTGAACCTGACCTACGCGAAGCCTGTGGACCAGCAGTGAAACGGCACCTCGACCCATGCCAATGCTTTGTCCTGGCGGGCCTCCCTCCGAGCCGATCAGCCTCTACTCTGTTCCGGGGACCCACGAGGAAGGCAGCAGCACATGTACGGCTGGATCTGGCGGCATCTGCCGGGTAACGCCTGGGTGAGGGCGTTCATCTCGCTCGTGCTGGTCCTCGCCATCGTGTACCTGCTCTTCCAGGTCGTCTTCCCGTGGGCGGAACCGCTGCTTCCGTTCAACGATGTGACGGTGGACAACAACAACGGCCTGCACGCCGTCACGCACGGGGTGACCGCCCTCCGATGAGCGCTCGCATCCTCGTGGTCGACAACTACGACAGCTTCGTCTTCAACCTGGTCCAGTACCTCTACCAGCTCGGCGCCGAGTGCGAGGTGCTGCGCAACGACGAGGTCTCCCTCGCGCACGCCGACGAGGGCTTCGACGGCGTGCTGCTGTCGCCCGGCCCCGGCACCCCGGAAGAGGCGGGCGTGTGCGTGGACATGGTCCGGCACTGCGCGGAAACCGGAGTGCCGGTGTTCGGCGTCTGTCTGGGTGTGCAGTCGATCGCGGTGGCCTACGGCGGCGTCGTCGGCCGCGCGCCCGAGCTGCTGCACGGCAAGACGTCCGCGGTGACGCACGAGGGCGCCGGCGTCTTCGCCGGGCTGCCGACGCCGTTCACCGCGACGCGCTACCACTCGCTCGCGGTGGAGCGCGCCACGCTGCCCGAGGAGCTGCGGGTCACCGCCTGGACGGAGAACGGGATCATCATGGGGCTGCGGCACCGCGACGCCGCCGTCGAGGGTGTGCAGTTCCACCCCGAGTCGGTGCTCACCGAGTGGGGACACCTGATGCTCGCCAACTGGCTGGCCGGGTGCGGCGATCCGGGAGCGGTGGAACGCTCCCGCGGACTCGCCCCCGTGGTCGGTGCGGGCGGCCCGGCCGGGAGGGCCGGGGCGTGACCACGCTCCGACCGGAGCGTCCCGCCGACGGCCCGATGTCCTACGAGGACACCGGGCAGTTCGAGGTGGTCGTCGGCCAGCTGGCCGACCCGCTGAACGACCCGCTCCCGTCGCGCCCCCCGGTCGTCCCCGACCACCCCGAAGAGCCGCTCCCCGCCGCGGATGCCGCTCCGGTCGCGCCGCCGACCGCCGCCGCGCCGGGCCCGCTGAACGCCCCGACGCCGCCCGTGCCGCCGTCGCCCGTGCCACCGACGCCGCCCGTGGCGCCGAAGCCCGCCGCGCATGCCGCTCCCGCCGCGCCGCCGAGCGGCCCCACGCCGCCTCCTGCTCCCACTGCTCCCGCCGCGCCGCGGTCCACCGCGCGGCACGCCGCGCCCGCGCCTGCGGTGGCGCCGGAGGGGCCCGCCGAGCCCGCCTCGCCGTGGTTCCGGGCGCCCGCGGAACGGGACCCCCGGGCCCCCCGCGACCCCCGGGGGCCACAGCGGCCCGCCTCGCACGCCATACGCCCTCCCGACGCCGGACCCGTACCACCCGCGCCCCCGGCCGCCCCCGGGCCCGTACGACCGCCGGAGCCCGTACCGGCGCCCGCGCCCGTACGGCCGCCCGAGCCCGTAGCGACGCCGGAACCCGTGGCGGGGGCCGGCGCGGGAGCCGCGGGCGGCGGTGACGACGAGATCGCGGCGACGGCCCAGCTTCCCGTCGTCGACGCGGCGCTGCTCGCCGGCGCGGAGCCCGCGCCGCGGCACCTCGCCGGCGGCGAACCCGGTGTCGACCCGGAGGCCGCGCCGGGCGCCGAGCCGGCGTTCGGGCCCGTGCCGGGCCCCGACGCCCCGACCGCCCCGCTGCTCGCGCCGCCCGCGGACGGCGGCAGGGCCGCGCGGCGCAAGGCCGCGGCCCGCGGCGGCCACCGCGCGAAGGGCCGCGGCCCGGCGGCCGGAGCAGCGGGAGCCGCCGGAGTCGCGGGCGCCCCCGGCGCCGCCGCCTCGGAGAGCGCACCCCCCGCTCCCCCGATGAGCCGCATCGAGGCCCGCAAGGCCGCCAAAGCCGCCAAGGACAGCCCCGCGGTGGTCATCAGCCGCATCGTCGGCGAGCTGTTCATCACCACCGGCGTGCTGATGCTGCTCTTCGTCACCTACCAGCTGTGGTGGACCAACGTCCGCGCCCACCAGCAGGCCGCGAGCGCCTCCAACAACCTCGAACACCAGTGGGCGAAGGGCACCGCGCAGGGCCCGGACCGGAACCCCGGCACGTTCTCGCCCGGCGAGGGCTTCGCGATCATGTACATCCCCAAGCTGGACGTCAAGGCGCCCATCGCGCAGGGCGTCGACAAGCACAAGGTGCTCGACAAGGGCATGGTCGGGCACTACGACGGCTCGCTGAACACCGCGATGCCGTGGGACAAGATCGGCAACTTCGCGGTCGCCGCGCACCGCAACACCCACGGCGAGCCGTTCCGCTACATCAACCACCTGGTGCCGGGCGACAAGGTCGTGGTGGAGACGGCGAACGCGTACTACACGTACCAGGTGACCAGCTCCCTGGCCTCCACGCCGCCGAGCAACATCGGCGTGCTCAAGCCCGTCCCCGTCGGCTCCGGCTTCACCGCCCCCGGCCGCTACATCACCCTCACCACCTGCACCCCTGAGTTCACGAGCACAAACCGGCTGATCGTGTGGGGCAAACTTGTCGAGGAACGCCCCCGCAGCGCCGGCAAGCCGGACGCGCTCCTGCAGGGCTGACGGCACGACGCGGTGACCTCACGCGTCGACGCCGGCTCCGACGAAGCCACGAAGCGACGAAGCCAGCCACGAAGCGACCGAAGAACGGACCAGTGTGACCAGCGACCAACGCGGCGGGCGCGGACGCGTCGCGGCCACCATCAGCGTCATCGGCGAGATCCTCATCACCCTGGGACTGATCCTCGCCCTCTTCGTCGTCTACTCCCTGTGGTGGACCAACGTCATCGCCGACCGGCACGAGAAGGCCGAGGCGAAGAAGGTGCGGCAGCAGTGGGCGCAGTCCGGGCCCACCGGCGGGGATACCGCGCCCAAGGGCCTGGACACCGGTGACGGCATCGGCTTCCTGCACGTCCCCGCGATGGGCAAGCACTACGAGGTGCTGGTGAAGAAGGGCACCTCGACCAAGGTCCTCAACGAGGGCGTGGCCGGCTACTACACCAAGCCCACGCCCTCCGCGCTGCCCTGGGCCAAGACCGGCAACTTCACGCTCGCCGCGCACCGCGACGGCCACGGCGCGAAGTTCCACAACATCGACAAGATCAAGAACGGCGACCCGATCGTCTTCGAGTCCAAGGACACCTGGTACGTCTACAAGGTCTACAAGATCCTCGACCAGACCTCGAAATACGACGTCGCCGTCACCGCCCAGGTCCCCAAGGAGTCGGGCAAGACCAAGCCCGGCCGCTACATCACCCTGACGACCTGCACCCCGGTCTACACCTCGCGCTACCGCTACATCGTCTGGGGCGAACTCGTCCGCGCCCAAAAGGTCGACCCCCAGCGCACCCTCCCTCAGGAGCTGCGCTAGGGGTCGAGCGTCCGGGTCGCTCCGGCCGTTAGTTGCCCTGGCCTCCGCCGGGGCCGCCTCCGCCGCCGAACGCCTGGAGCTGGACGGGCTGGCCCTCCTGGAGCTGGCTTCCCGCGCCGGGCTGGACGTTGTAGATGTGGGCGTCGTCGCCGACCTCGTTCCCGCCGGGCCCCACCGCGGTGATCTGCAGGTTCAGACCCAGTGCGTTCAACTCGGCCTTGGCGTCGCCCACCGTCTTGCCGACGAGGTCACCCGGCATCGTCTGCTGCGGCGCCTGCGTCTGCGGCTGCCCCGACGAGACCGTCAGCACGATCTGCGTGTCCAGCGAGATCGCGCCGTCGCTCGGCGCCGGGGTCTGCTGGGCGACGCTGCCCTTGGCCGTGGTGTCCGAGGGGATGTCCTGCGGGGCGCGGGTGATGTTGGTGAAGCCCTGCGCGGCCAGCTCCGCCTTGGCGTTGTCGAACGGAACGCCGGTGACGTCCTTCGGGGTCTGCTTGTCCGGGGTCTTGGAGACGGTCAGCGTGATCTTGCTGTTGAGCGCCTTGCTCTCGCCGCCCGACGGGTCCTGGGCCAGGACGATGTTCGGGTCGTCCGTCGTGGAGTCCTTGTACTTCACCGCGATGTTGGTGAAGCCGTGGTTGATCAGCTCCTGCTTGGCGTTGTTGACCTCGTCGTGCAGCACGTTGGGCACGTCGGCCGGCGGCTTGCCCTTGCACAGCTGTACGGTGACCTGCTTGTCGGAGGGCGCCGGCGCGTTGGCCGCGGGCGACTGCTTGCCGATCGCGTTCAGCGGCACGGTCGGGCAGTCGATCTTGTCGCCCTCGGTGATCGTCAGGTCGACGTTCTGCGCCTTGGCCTTGGCGTCGGGCAGCGACAGGCCGATGAACGACGGCACCGCCTCGTTCCCGCCGCCCGAGTCCTTGCTGAACAGCGCCTTGCCCAGGAAGATCGCACCGATCAGCACCAGCACGCCGGCGATCACCAGCAGCACCGTGGAGGTGTTGTTCTTCTTCTGGCGGCGCCGGTCCGGCCGGTCGTCGTAGCCGTAGCCGCCGTCGTCCTCGCGCATCGGCGGCAGCATCGTGGTGTGCTGGTCGCCGCCCTGCGCGGGCAGTGCGGTGGTGGCCGCGCCGTCGCCGTAGTGCTGCGGGTAGCCGTAGCCGGCCGCGCCCATCGCGACGGTGGCGCCGACCGGCTGGCCGTCCAGCGCCGCCTCGATGTCGGCCCGCATCTCGTCGGCGGACTGGTAGCGGTAGTCGGGGTCCTTGGTGAGCGCCTTGAGGACGATCGCGTCCATCGCCGGCGTGACCTCGGGGTCGAAGACCGACGGCGGCTGCGGGTCCTCGCGCACGTGCTGGTAGGCCACCGCGACCGGCGAGTCGCCGACGAACGGGGGCCGCACGGTGAGCAGTTCGTAGAGCAGGCAGCCGGTGGAGTACAGGTCGGAGCGGGCGTCGACCTGCTCGCCCTTGGCCTGCTCGGGAGAGAGGTACTGCGCGGTGCCGATCACGGCCGCGGTCTGCGTCATGGTCATGCCGGAGTCGCCCATCGCGCGGGCGATGCCGAAGTCCATGACCTTGACCTGGCCGGTGCGCGTCAGCATGACGTTCGCCGGCTTGATGTCGCGGTGCACGATGCCGGCCCGGTGGCTGTACTCCAGCGCCTGGAGGATGCCGACGGTCATCTCCATGGCCCGCTCGGGCAGCAGCTTGCGCCCGGAGTGCAGCAGCTCGCGCAGGGTGGAGCCGTCCACGTACTCCATGACGATGTACGGGATCGAGACCCCGTCCACGTAGTCCTCGCCGGTGTCGTAGACGGCGACGATCGACGGGTGGTTGAGCGAGGCGGCGGACTGGGCCTCCCGGCGGAACCGGGCCTGGAAGGACGGGTCGCGAGCGAGGTCCACCCGCAGCGTCTTCACGGCGACGGTACGGCCGAGGCGGGTGTCGTGGGCGAGGTACACCTCGGCCATGCCACCGCGGCCGAGCACCGAGCCCAGCTCGTACCGGCCGCCGAGGCGACGCGGCTCTTCCATAGCTCTGCCCTCTCCTCAAAC
Source organism: Streptomyces sp. IBSBF 3018 (assembly GCA_050613715.1). Classification (GTDB taxonomy): domain Bacteria; phylum Actinomycetota; class Actinomycetes; order Streptomycetales; family Streptomycetaceae; genus Actinacidiphila. Next base: position 1,747 of record JAJSZB010000111.1, on the reverse strand, counting down.
CCGTTCGCTGACCGGCCCTGCCGTCCCCTGCTGCGACGGCGGTTCCTGCCATCCATCCGACTATCGGTCCGACGACCGTCGATCACCGAATCCGTGAAGCCGTAGCCTGCGCCTGCACGGGAATACGCTACCCGGCGTGTCGCGCGCAACTCCGCCCCGTGCGCCTGCTGATACCTGACCGGTACCTGCGCCGGACCCGGTCGTCACACCGTGCGCGACGTGACGCTTCTCACTTGTGGAGGACCGCCTCCATCACCTTCTTGGCGATGGGGGCCGCCAGGCCGCCGCCGCTGATGTCGTCGCGGTTGGCCGAGCCGTCCTCGACCACCACGGCCACCGCGACCGGGGAGCCCTGGTCGGTCATGGCGTAGGAGACGAACCACGCGTAGGGCGCCTTGTCGTTGCCGACGCCGTGCTGGGCGGTGCCGGTCTTGCCGCCGACCCGCACCCCGGGCTCGGAGATCTTGGCGTTGGTGCCGGTGCCGTCGTTGACCACGGTCTCCATCATCGACTGGAGCTTCTGCGCGTTCTCCGGGGACAGCGGCTTGCTCAGCTCGCTCGGGCTGGTCTGCGAGATGGTGCTCAGGTTCGGCGCCACCAGCTTGTCCACCTCGTACGGCTTCATCAGCACGCCGTTGTTGGCGATCGCCGAGGCGACCATCGCCATCTGCAGCGGGGTCGCCGCGGTGTCGTACTGGCCGATCGAGGACTGCGCGAGCAGGTCGTCCGACATCTTGGTGTCGAAGTTGCTGGCGTCCGCCCGCACCGGCACGAACTGCTCCTTGTTGAAGCCGAACTGCTCCGCCTCGTCGACCATGTCCTTCAGGCCGACCTCGGCGCCCAGCTTGCCGAAGACCGTGTTGCAGCTGTACTTCAGCGCGTTGCGCAGCGTGGCGTCCTTGCAGGGGATGTGGCCCTCGTTGACCAGCGGGGTGGTGGTGCCCGGCAGGGTGTACGGGTCGGGCGTCGACGTCTTCTTGTCGATGTCGTCGATCTTCCCGTTCTGCAGCGCGGCCGCGGCGGTGACCAGCTTGAACGTCGAGCCCGGCGGGTAGGTCTGGCGCAGCGGCCGGTTGAGCATCGGGTCGTCCGGGTCGTTCTTCTTGTCGAGGTCGACCCAGTTCTTCTCGTCGGTCTTGGAGTTGCCCGCGAAGGACCCGGGGTCGTACGAGGGGGTGCTGGCCAGCGCCAGGATCGCGCCGGTGCGCGGGTCGATCGCCGCGACCGCGCCCTTCTTGTCGCCCAGGCCCTTGTACGCGGCCTCCTGCGCCTTGGCGTTGAGCGTCGTGACGACGTTCCCGCCCTTCTTCTCCTTGCCGGTGAGCAGGTCGATGGTCCGGTTGAAGAACAGCCGGTCGTCGTCCCCGGTGAGGAACTTGTCGTCCACGCCCTCCAGGAAGGTGGTGCCGTACGCCTGCGAGGCGAAGCCGGTCACCGGCGCCCACATCGGCCCGTCGGTGTAGGTGCGCTTGTACTTGAAGTCGCTGCCGGTGGTCGTGGTGTGGCCGGTGACCGCCTTGCCGTCGACGATGATGTCGCCGCGCGGCTGGGCGTACTGGTTGATCGCCACCCGCCGGTTGTGCACGTCGTTGGCCAGCTGGTCGGCCTGGACGAACTGGACGTAGTTCACCCGGACCAGCAGGGCGAGGACGAGCAGGCCGCAGAAGACCGCGACGCGTCGCAGGGGCTTGTTCACTGGCTGCGCACCACCTGGGTCGCTTCGGCGTCGGGGGAGGCCGCGGGGGCC